>JAGDBD010000082.1 GCA_017959225.1 Fibrobacter sp.
AGTCTGCGCGACCAGTTGACGGGGCTTGTCAACAAGCGTTACCTTGAAGAAGCTCTGACCCGTTCTTTAAGCGAAGCCCGCCGTCACGGCACTCCCATCGGTATGATCATGCTTTCCATGGACAATCTGGAATATCTCAGAAACACCCATGGCGTTCACGCTGAAGAACAAATGCTCTGGGAACTTGCTCAACGCCTTCCGCGTTACATCCGCACAGAAGATATTCCCTGCCGCTATGGAGAAAATACGCTTTGCGTTTTGCTCCCAGGTGCCGATAAAATCCGCACCCAGCAACGGGCCGAAAAGATCCGTCACGAAATCGAAAATTTGCAGGTCGCCTACGGAAAGCTCATTCTGCAAACGACTCTCAGCTTGGGCGTCGCCACTTATCCGGACAACGCAAAAACCGCAGCGGAACTCACATCCATCGCGGAACAGGCGATGCAGCAAGCATCCGCTCTGGGGCAAAACCGGGTTTGCATTGCGCAGACTTCCGTTTCAAGCGAAGCCTAAAAATTTCACCTTAGAAAAGAAGTCCAGCCAAATGGCTGGACTTTTTTATTAGTTCAAAAGTTGTTTATCGAAGAATGCAAAGGTTTCCCGATAAGCTTTATCCCGAGCGTCTTTAGAAGAAAGATAAAGATCGTGCAACCCACCATCGATTTGTTCAAGGGTAACTTGCGATCCGAGTTGCGGACCGTACTGTTTCATATCGTCCACATTCAAAACACCATCGCAGTGGGAATATTCATCCACCCATGTGGAATTTCGAATGCTGCAATCGCCGTGCAAAAGCAAAATGGGAGTTTCTAAATCAAGGCCTTCCTGAACGTGGACATGTCCGTGATGAATGGCGCGGATCCAACCCAAATCCTTTGTAGGGCTGATCTGCGTTTTTAAATGCATATCAAAATCCCATTCCCCATGTTCCCCTTTTAACAAGCTGTAGCTGTAATTGGGATTAGGCAAATCGTTAATCGGAAAGTCCGGTGCAAGCGAACCGATAGCCGATACCACCGGCACAAGGATATGGCGAACGAACGCATTGACGTTCATCGCTAAAAATGGACTTGTCAATGCAATGCCTCTAAAATTTTTCCCGTTGTAACGTTCTTCCGCATAAAGGGGAATGATCAAGCCCCCAGTGCTATGACCGATCAAAAAATTTGGCAAGTTATTTTGTGCGGAATCCTTCAGGGGAATGGTCAACCGCTGAGCCATTTCTATCGCGGAATCGAGTTCCGGAAAATACTCAGAAAGTTCCCGCACCCGGAAAGCTTTTTCATCTTTACGCAAAGAACGGCCATAGTTGTGCAAGTCAATGGCAAAAAAAGCATACCCGGCGGAATCCGACTTTACAGCCAGTTCTTTGTTGAAGAAATAATCGTTATAACCATGCACGTACAAAGCGATCCCTTTATACGTTCTAGATGTATCGAAAGGATATTGAACCAACGTGGCCGAATATTTTCCCTTGACCGGATACACTTTAAACGGCGCACCAAGCAAAGGGTCCGTATCGGACGGTTCAATGGAGCTGACTACAGCCTCCGGTTCTGCTTCATGCACATCGCATTCACATGCGATGAAAACGATCCCTGCCCATACCGCAACGCAGAGTTGTAAAACTCTGCCCATTCTAAACGGATTCATCTGTTGCGAGTTCATAAAAATAAAGATAATTGCGTAAACAAAGCGATACAAGATGAATTTTTGAAAAATTGGGCAAAAAATTCCCGATTTTTGCAAATTTTCATCATTCACCATTTTCGAATCATAGTTTTTTCTTATAGAACATTCTCTCCAACATTTTTAGCCTAAGCTAATTCAAAGCCCTTTCAACATTTCCAATTTTTTACTTAGGCACTTCAAATTAAAACGCCTTTTGCTATATTTTGCGCGCTCAAAATGAGTTTTTATCGCTGGAACAAAAAGAGGTTCACTCATGTCCAATCTTAAAGAACAAGCACTCGCCTACCACGCTAACGGCAAACCGGGCAAGATCGAAGTTGTCCCGACAAAGCCGCATAGCACGCAGACGGACCTCGGCCTTGCTTATACGCCGGGTGTCGCAGAACCATGCCGCGAAATTGAAAAGGATAACAATAAAGCCTACGATTACACTGCTAAAGGTAACCTCGTCGCCGTGATTTCCAATGGTACCGCCGTTCTCGGCCTCGGTGACATCGGTGCAGTCGCCGGAAAACCGGTGATGGAAGGTAAAGGCCTCCTGTTCAAGATTTACGCTGGCGTTGATGTGTTCGACATCGAAGTCAACGAAAAGGACCCGAAAAAGTTCTGCGAAATCGTCAAGGGCATCGCGCCCACATTCGGCGGCATCAACCTGGAAGACATTAAAGCCCCGGAATGCTTCGAAATCGAAGAAACATTGAAGAAAGAACTCGACATCCCTGTGATGCACGACGACCAGCACGGTACTGCAATCATCAGTAGCGCAGCTCTTATCAACGCTCTCGACGTCGCCGGCAAGGAAATCGACAAAATTCACGCTGTCGTGAACGGTGCAGGAGCCGCTGCTATCGCTTGCACGAACCTTTACGTTTCTCTCGGTCTCAAGCGCGAAAACATCGTCATGGTGGACTCCAAGGGCGTTATCCGCAAGGACCGCGAAAAGCTCACCCCGCAGAAGGCCGTTTATGCAACGGATCGCGACATTCACACTCTCGAAGAAGCGATGAAGGGCGCAGATCTTTTCCTCGGTCTTTCCAAGCCGAATATTCTCACGAAGGAAATGCTCCAGTCCATGGCCAAGAATCCGATCGTGTTTGCCCTTGCAAACCCGGTTCCGGAAGTAGCTTACGACGTAGCAACTTCTTCTCGTGACGACATCATTTTTGCAACGGGCCGCTCCGACTATCCGAACCAGGTGAACAACGTGATCGGTTTCCCGTACATCTTCCGCGGTGCTCTCGACGTTCGTGCAACGGAAATCAACGAACACATGAAGCACGCTGCCGTTCGCGCCATCGCAGAACTGGCACGCAAACCGGTTCCGGAAGTGGTGAACATCGCTTACAACTCCGAACGCTTCTCTTACGGCAGAAAGTATCTCATCCCGAAGCCGCTCGACCCGCGTCTTCTCACCGACGTTTCCATCGCAGTTGCAAAGGCTGCTGTAGAAAGCGGTGTCGCCCGTAAGCCGATTACCGATTGGAACGCTTACTACGATAAGCTCCGCGATATGATGGGTTACGACAACCAGCTCATGCGCGGCTTTACGGATATGGCCAAGTCCGCTCCGAAGCGTCTTGTTTTCACCGATGGTGAAAATATCAAGTCTATCAAGGCTGCTGTCCAGGCTCTCACCGAAGGCGTTGCAAAGCCGATTCTCCTCGGTAATGCAGACGTGATCAAGGGCTTCTTTGAACAGGAATCCCTTTCCACGGAAGGCATCACGATCATCAACCCGCGTTCTCCAGAAGAATCTGATCGTCGCCACAAGTTCGCTCAGATGTACTGCGAAGAAAACGGTCGCAATGGCGTTACCCTTCCGCAGGCTTATGACGACATGTTCCGCCGTGACCGCTTCGGTATGATGCTCTTGAAGACCGGAGCCGCAGACGCAGTTCTCGTCGGAAGCCACAGCAACTTTACGGAATCCGCAGAAACCGCAAAGAAGATTATCGGCATCCGCAAGGATTACAAACACTTCGGCGCACTCCACATTGTGAGCACGAAGAAGGGCGTTTACTTCCTCGCTGATACCCTGGTGAACTCCGATGCAAACGCCGATACACTGGTAGACATCGCTAAGCTTACCCATGACGCTGTGAAGTTCTTCGCATTCGACCCGGTGATGGCAATGCTCTCCTATTCGAACTTCGGAAGCGATCCGAAAACCACAGGTTGCGCAGAAACCGTTCGTCAGGCAGTCAAGAAGCTCCACGAACAGTATCCGGACTTCGTTGTGGACGGTGAAATGCAAGTGAACATTGCTATCGACGACAAGCATCGCGACCGCAAGTATCCGTTCACCAAGCTTTTCGGCAAGACCGTCAACACGCTTATCTTCCCGAACCTGAGCGCTGCAAGCACCACTTGCCGTATGCTCCTCGAAATGGGCGTCACCGAAAACATCGGACCTGTGCAGATGGGCTTGAACAAGCCGGTTCACTTTGTGGACGCAGACAGCTCCATTCACGACATCTTCAAGCTTGCCGTGATCGCCGTTGTCGATGCCATCGCTCAGGAAAAGAAAGAACAGTCTGCTAACGCACACTAATTCTTTCTAAAGCGAAAATTCAAAAACACCGCAAATCCTTGCGGTGTTTTTTCATATTTAAAACGTTAACGCACAGTTCGACCGCGCAAGTCAAAGCTTTGAACGGAGCTTCCCCGGGGAGTGCGAATTTCAACGGCGCCATTTTGCACAATCACTTTGACAAGCGACGTGGACTGCGACTTTTTTAACGTGCGATTTTGATGAATGGCCGAAGACGCATCTGCATAAATCGGAGCGATCGCTTCTGCCCATAAGCGGTGCATCTGAGCGCCACCGCCCGTTTCTCCATTGGGATGCACTCCATCCGGATTTAAATATTCCGGATGCTCTTTGAAAAATCCATAAAAGTCCGGGCCATTATAAAGATCATTCACCAGGATAAGGCTATCTTCCGCTGCCAAAAATTCCGGAGCGATTTGCCAACCCGCCTTGCTTGAATCCGTAGCGAGCGTTCTAGCGAGAACGATGGAAATTCCATGAGCCTTTGCCGAATCGATAATCGTTTGAAGATTTTGGACATATGTGGAAAGGTTTGCCGTACCGCCTCCCCAGCCATCATTCGTCCCCATTTCGATTGCCCAGAAATTCACATTTCCAACGGCTTCCAAATATTCCGGCAAATGATTTACAATGTCCGTCGTGTTGATGCAAGAAACTCCACCCCGGAGCATTGCCGGAGTATATTCCGGAAATTTTTCATGAATCAGTTTGGCTGTCGTCGCTGTGGAATCCGTATCCTGCTGTTTAATTCCCATGGCCGAAATGCTCGTTCCCATAAAGAACCAAGTGTCGTTTTGACCGTTGCTAATGTCAAAAGCTTCCACTTCCAAAAATTGGCCAGGGCTTTCGCTTGAAAGCAGACGAATCCAAGACTTTCCTTCGAAATCGATGGCAGCACCACGCGCCATCACCTGGTTGTTCGTGACGACGTAAGCGGTATCCCAGTCGCCGTCAAAGCCCGTTGTGCTGTTTGCCGAAGTTAAAATGGCGAAATCCGTCAAAAGAGTTTTTGTATGGGGGCACGACGATGCAAAATCCGCCCAGTCGATGCCTCCGTACGAATACAACTCCCACGAAACAAAAAGTCTAGATGGGCCTTCCCCAATGTGAATAGCCACATCATTTGTTTCGGCATACTTCCAATTAGTGAGCGATCCATCCGTCAGATAAGCGCTGGAATCCGCCCCGTTCACATAGGCCATTTTTCCTTGGGACAAGTTTTGGTTGGGAATAATGGCAAAAGCGAGTGCTGCACACACAAACGGTAAAACAAAAAATTTCATACATCACCTGATTTTTTGTAAAACACCATTTGTCAATATAAACTTTCCAAGCATCATCCGCATCAAAAACTATCTTTGGAGTCTACATAAAAGGAGCTCCCGTGTTCAAACGAATTTCCCGCTTTATTGCGATCGTTCTTTTTATTTCCGCCGTTTCCGCTATTGCTTCGGAACCATCTTCCATTTACACGAAGATCACCGATTGGTACAGCGATAATTTGAACTACGGCTCCGTTGCCCTGTTGATGGCTATCGAAAGCTCGTTTATTCCATTTCCAAGCGAAGTCGTCGTTCCGCCGGCCGCATACAAGGCCCTGCAGCCGGATTCCGGTTTAAACATCGTTCTGCTCGTCATTGCGGCAACCCTCGGAGCTCTCTGCGGAGCGTTCATCAATTATTTCCTTGCAAAGCTTCTGGGGCAGCCTATCATTTACAAGTTCGCCGATTCTCGCCTTGGACACATGTGCCTTTTAGATTCCAAAAAAGTGGAGCAGGCCGAAAAGTTCTTCCGCGATCACGGGGCGGTTTCCACCTTCTTCGGTCGTTTGATCCCAGCCATTCGACAACTCATTTCTATTCCCGCAGGCCTTTCGGGAATGAAGCTCAGCACCTTCGCCATTTTTACAGCTCTTGGTGCAGCCATCTGGAATACCGTTCTTGCAGTTCTTGGCGTCATCGCCCACGGTCAAAGCGACATCATTCAAAAATACAATTCGGAACTTTCGATGATCCTGCTGGGACTGGCCGGACTTTTCGTGTGCTACATTCTGTACAAAGGATTTAAAAAGAAAAAGTCTGTTCCGCAAAAGGCAGAACAGACTTCGAAAGAGTAATTTTTAGAATTGGCAATTTTCTACGCAACGGTTGCGGCGGAATTTTGCAGTGTGCACCACGATGCCCTTGTTGTACTTGTGATACGTTCCTTCGCGGACTCCATTCACAAATTCCATATCTTCTGAAATCATGCCGTTTGCGTCATACATGCGAGCGATTCCGTTAACATATCCCCGGACATAGGTCATTTCTGAACGGAGAGTTCCGTTCGAGTCCCATTCCTTCGATGTTCCATCCGGAATTCCCATGACAAAAAAATCCTGATTGCGCAATTTTCCGTTTTCGTAATAGGTCTTGGATTCGCCGTGTTCCTTTCCCGCAGCATATTCCACTTCTTGCCAAAGCTGGCCGTTTACGTAATAGCTCTTGTACAGGCCGTCAAGCGTACCGTCCAAGTAGTTCGCTTCCACGCCTAAATTACCGTTCGGATGGTATGAAACAAAGTGTCCATGGCGAATTTCGGAACCCTTTTTTACGGTGTAAACTTCTTGCAACATCCCGTCTGCAGCTGCAACACGAACCGTATCCAGCTGATCCGCAGCACTCCAGGTCCAAGCGGTCAAAAACACAGCAATTAAAACGAACTTTTGCAATTTCATGCGGTCATCCTACTTTCTTTTTAAAAATTAGAATGTATTTTGTGGGAGCTTATGAAAGTTACCTTTTTAAATCCGCCATATTTCCCGATGTTTAGCCGGGAATCCCGGAGTCCCTGCGTCACCAAATCCAGCACGCTCTATTGGCCCATGTTCTTGAGCTATGCCGCCGGAACCGTGGAAGCGGACAACAACGAAATTCAATTGATCGACAGTCCAGCCATGGACTTAGACCTCGAAAAAACGGTTGCTGCAATCCGAGCCTTTGGCCCAGAGCTGATTATCGCAAGCACCAGCACTCCAAGCATCATCAATGACCTTTCCGTTATCAAAACACTGAAGGTCATGTTCAACGTTCCGACCGCAATCATGGGTACCCATGCTACAGCCGAACCGCTAGAATGCTTGAAGATGGAACCGAACCTGGATTACGTCATTATCGGTGAAGCGGACTATACCTGCCGCAACTTGGTAAGGCATCTCCGAGGCGAAATTGCGCACCCATCAGACATCGCCGGTCTTGCCTACCGCACCCCGGACGGCGGAATCGACTTCCAGCCGGAAGGTCCAAAAATTGCAAACCTGAACGAAATTCCCTGGGTCAGCAAGACTTATTACAAGCATCTTTATTCCTGTTACAAGCGTTACTTCTACGGTGCAAACCTGAATCCGCTGATCGTGATCCTTTCCGGACGCGGATGTCCGAACCGCTGCAGTTACTGCGTCATTCCGCAGACCCTCAACGGGCACGTTTTCCGTATGCGCGATCCGAAGGACGTTGTTGACGAACTGGAATTTATCAAGGAGCACTTTGAAGATCTCGGCGAAGTGTTCTTTGAAGACGATACGTTTACAGCAAGCCATCGCCATGTGCAGGAAATCTGCGAAGAAATTCTCCGCCGCGGATTGAAAATCACATGGAGCTGCAACGCCCGTGCCGACGTTCCTCTTGAGCTTCTAAAGCTGATGCACAAAGCCGGCGGCCGTGAAATGTGCGTAGGATTCGAAAGTGCGAGCCCGGACGTTTTAAAGAACATCCACAAAGGCGTCAAGAGCACCGACCGCGCCATCCAATTCACCAAGGACGCGCGCAAGGCCGGATTCCTCGTACACGGATGCTTTATGGTGGGAAACCCGGGAGATACACCGGAAACTCTCCGCATGACTCTCGACTACGCGAAAAAGCTGAACCCGAACACCGCCCAGTTCTACCCGATCATGGCTTATCCGGGAACCGAAGCGTACAAGGAAGCGGTTGCAAGCGGAGCTCTCGAAAGCACCGATTACAATCAATGGTTAGACAAGGACGGCTTCCACCGCACCACAATCCACCGCGAAAATCTGACGAGCCAAGACCTGGTGGACTTCTGCGACAAAGCCCGCCGAGAATTCTACCTGCGTCCAAGTTACATCATTCGCCAGGGCATTATGGCGATCAAGAATCCAAGAGAACGCTACCGCGTTTTCCGCGGCTTCAATACGCTGATCAAGCATTTGTTCCGCAAGCACGGTGAGCTGACTCCCATCGCCCGCCAAGCTCCGACGAACAAGCAGTAACGCTTCAAAATTAAAAGACCCGTTCAAACGAACGGGTCTTTATTTTTTTGCTCTGAGACTTCGTCCCTCGTAAAGACTGTGAAGCAATCACTTCACAACTTTTGCAAAGGCCGCGTCAAGCTTTTCAAGAGCTTCTTCACATTCCGCCGCAGAAATATTCAGCGGAGGAAGCATACGGAGAACGTTGCCTTTGGCAGAAAGCACCATCAGCTTTTCATCACGAGCAGCAGCAATCACGTTCCCCACCGGAAGCTTTTCATCCAAAGCGAGACCGATGATCAAGCCTTCACCCCGCACGGAAAGAATCGGAGCGTACTTTTCCACGAGCTTCGAAAGGCCCGAACGCAGCTGAATCGAACGTTCTTCCACATTCTTCAACAACGCCGGATTCGACACCTGTTCCACAACGGAAAGTCCCGCTGCACAAGCCACCGGATTTCCGCCGAAAGTTGTACCGTGATCACCCGGTTTCAACTGGTCCGCCACCTTCTGCTTTAAAAGGACTGCGCCAAGAGGAAGGCCTCCGCCAATGCCTTTTGCCAAAGAAACCAAGTCCGGATTCAAACCGTACTTTTCAAATCCGAGGAACGTGCCGAGACGGCCCACACCGGCCTGCACTTCGTCGAGAATCACTAGAACGCCAAATTCCTTTTGCAACGCATTGATGGTTTCCACCATTTCCTTCGAAAGGGTCATCACGCCGCCTTCTGCTGCAAGGCTTTCCAGCATAATCGCACAAGAATTGCCGTCGATTTCTTTTTTGAGAGCGTCCACGTCGTTCCACGGAACATGCACAAAGTCACCCGGCATAGAACCAAAACCTTCACGGATAGAAGGCTGGCCCGTAGCGGACAGCGCTGCAAAAGTTCGACCATGGAAACTGTTGACAAACGTCACGATCTTCTGACGATGCCCTTCGCCTTTGCGGTTGAAATATTTACGAGCAAACTTGATGCTGCCTTCATTCGCTTCCGTTCCGGAATTGCAAAAGAACGCCTTGTCAAAGCCCGTCACTTCCAACAGTTTTTTGCCAAGGGCGATCTGCGGATAGTTCGGGTAAAGGTTGCTAATGTGATTAAAGTGATTCAGCTGGTCCACAATGGCCGCTTTGATGCCAGCGTTCTGGTGACCAAGGCCGTTCACGGCAATGCCTGCAACGAGGTCCAAATATTTATTTCCCTGATCGTCAAACAGGTAGGATCCTTCGCCTTTGACAAAGTTGATGTCGGCTTTACCGTAAAGCGGTGCAATGACCTGCTTATCCTGTTCCAAAAGATTAGCGAAGGATTGTGCCATAGTTCAATTCTCCCTGAATTTGTTTCACAAACGTGTCCGCATCCTTCCAACCGAGAATGTGGATTTCACCAAGTCCGAGTTTAATCGCCTTGATGCTTTCCTTCACCTTCGGGATCATGCCGCCGCTGATTGTACCATCCGCGATCAAAGCATCCACCTTGGCTTCGTCTAGGCTCGAAACGAGATTCTTTTGCTTGTCAAGGACTCCCGGAACATCGCTCACCAGAAGGAACTTGTCTGCCTTCAAAGCGATGGCAAGTTCCGATGCAGCCGTATCCGCATTCACATTCCAAGCGACGCCGTCGCCAATGGAAATCGGACTTACGACAGGCGTCCAACCAGCGTTCCAAAGGTCCGTCACAATCTTCGGGTTCACTTTGGCAATGTTACCGACCTGACCAAGATCCACACCGCCTTCCCGCTTTTTCGCTTCAAAGAGTTTGCCGTCCACGCCCGAAATGCCGATGGCAGAAGCGCCTTCGTTTTCAAGCATGCGCACGAGCTTTTTATTCACATGGCCAGAAAGGGTCATTTCCACCATCTTCATGATGCTCGGAGTCGTCACTCGCAGACCTTCGATAAATCGCGGTTCCTCGGAAAGGAGCGCAATATTCTCGTTGATATCCTTACCACCACCATGCACCACTGCCACCTGGAATCCCTGGGCAGAGAGCTTAGCGATCGCGCGAGTAAAATCTAGGAGCTTGGACTCGTCGATTGCGAGACTGCCACCGATTTTAACGACGACTTTTTTCATTTCTCTGTGTACCTCTTTGTGATTTTTGGGAACAAATTTATTTATTAATCCCCCGATTTTGCACTTTACATTTTAAATGGACCGCTTGTAACGTAAAAATTCCCTTTTGTGCGATTTTTAGCCGTTTCCAGTCCTTTTCACGTAAAGAATTATTATATTCGGAGGAAGTACCACCCGAATGGGCTCAAGTTCGTCTTTTTGGCTCATTCATAACAAAAGGCAAGATCTATGGCAATTAAAAAGGTTTGGCTCGATGAATCCGCTGGTGAATGCATTTGCTGCGGCGCTTGTGAAGGCGTTTGCGATGCAGTGTTCTCCGTTCCTGAAAAGATGCAGGTGACCGAAGGCGTTGACTTCAACCAGTATGAAGCTGACATCAAGGCAGCAGCTGACGGCTGCCCGGCTCAGGTCATCAAGTACGAATAATCTTCTTTCCTAAGCAAAAAGAAGAGCGGTCCCTGTTTTAAGGAACCGCTTTTTTGTTTTAATCCGGAATATTCTTCGCCGCATTCTGCGTTTCGTATTCCATGCGCAACCATTCCGCAGACCGAGCTTTAGTCACCACGCGAACTTCATCCAAAGATCCGTTCCACGTTTCATCTTCAATATCATTCCCGCCCACGCGGAACGGCAAAACCATATCCACATTTCGAAGTTTCAAATAAACAGGATCACTCATCCGGACTCCGTTCACATACATCGTCATGGTATCGTTTTGGGAAACAAGGCTTAGCAAATTCCATTTTTCGACGTCCACATTGACACCGGAAAGGGAATCCCAATTCACCACATCATACACAGCGAACACATCAGTATTCGTTTCGTAATACCATTGGAAGAGCGTTGAATCCGCCCAAGATGCCCGCTTGGCAAAAAGGATCTGGTGATTGCCGTTATCTCCATGCCAAAGAGCCCAAACCGAAAGAGTAAAATCCCCGGAGCATGGATTGATAGAATCCAAAGAAATATATTGACCCGCTGAAAGAGTTGCACCATAGCCGATTGCACCATAAGCCGCATCCGAATCCGTAGCTCCATGAATGACCGCATCGCCGTTCATATGCAAGCTGGCCATCACCGAATCCTTTTCAAAAAAGGCTCCTGCCGGTGCTTGAGGTTCATCCCGTTGCAACAAGTAAAAATTCACCGATTCCGCACCGGCCTTCAAAGAATCCAAGCGAACCCAAAGAACGCCTTGGGAAGCCGAAGGAGTCCAGTATTCCACTTCAAAGTTCAATTCAGATCCGTCTCCCGAAATCACTTTAAAAAGATCCGGATCGTCAAAGATTTCAAAATCAATTTTATCGTTGAACTTAACCGGCATCACAAATCCGCGGAGGGTTTCTTCCGGAGCTTTCGAAAGAGTCACCGTCACAAGGACTGCCGAAGAATCCACCACGTTGGAAGGTGCGCTAGCAATCACCAGTACGGAATCCGCTTCGTCCAAAAGTTCAAGCTGCGGAAGAACAATTTCAGAAGAATCCGCATTCACCGTGGAAAATTCAAAATGAGCCTGGGGAGCGCCATTCCACAGATAAACCAGGGAAAGCGTTCCATGGGGAACCGCATCAAAAGAGAACTTCCCGTTAGAATCCACAGGCGAAACAAGACCCGTGCCCACAATGCGCACCGATCCCGCCGACTTGGAAGCGATCGTTCCCGATAGCGCTTTGGCTTCGCCCAAAACATAGTCCACCGAATCTTTGATCGAATTCGAAAGGAAATTTTCCGCCCCCGAAGACACGTAGAGCATGCTCATCTTTTCGGGCAAATCGTTAAACACAAAATGCCCCAGGTCATCCGTAAAAGTGATCAGCGAATCGGAGACTCCGGAACTATTCCAAGAATCTTCATACGCTACCACACGCGCCGATGCAGCGGGAGTGCTTCCGTCCGCAAGAAAAACGTTTCCTGCGATCGAATTTCCAATATCCGTCACGCCCCCAGCTTGACGTTTATCACTGCAACCCATCCAAACGCCGCAAAGGATCACGAACAAACAAACGAAGCGATTCTTATTCAGCTTCATAATTCGTCTCCTTTTCTTTCTTTTTGCTCATCGGAAAGGCGACGACCATCATCTCGTAAACCTTATCGACCACCGGGTCGTCCGACGCTTTCGCTATAATTTTTTGCCGAGCTTCTTCTAAAACCTGGACCGCATAATCATAGGATTTTTCGCTCATGGCGAGAGTCGTAAACGTTGCAAAACGTTCAAAAGGCTTTTTGGTTTCTACAGCCCCGATGGCATGTTGTACATATTCCCTTCGGATTTGACGAAGATCCATGGGCGGGACCTGCTTTGCATCGAGCATCAATGCGGTTCTTTTGAATTTTCCCGATTTATCCTTTTGAATTAGCCCCCAACGGAGCATGTTGTCTACAGCCGCCCGAGCCTCTTCCGTTGAAATCACAGGGTCCAAAGTTCGTGCAAGCTGCATCATGTCACCGTCAAAATCCGGTTGCAACACCAATTCTCGAAGAATCGGATAATACCATTTGGAAAAGAATTCCTTCTGGTCATGGGAAACATGGGTAAATTCATTTTGGGAACGAATCTGGATGATTTCGTCCCAAGCGCTTTCCC
>JAGDBD010000083.1 GCA_017959225.1 Fibrobacter sp.
GATTCTTTTTGAACCGACGATGGCCGGTATGCGCTGGTTCGTGCATTCCGCGTTTGGCATGGCAAACCCCGACGATCCGAAAAACGTGACTCTTGCAATTGCGCTTTACCACACGACTTTCAACATTGTGAACACTCTCGTCGTGTTGCCGTTTACGGGTAAAATCCCGGCCCTCCTTGACAAGCTTTTCCCGAACAAGGTCGTGCCGAAGCACGCTGTGGTGACAAAGCTCGACCCGGCTCTCACCAAGTCTCCGTTTGCAGCGATTACGCAGTCGGCTCGTGAAATGAGCATGATGAATAACACGGTGCGCGATATGCTCAAGGATTTGCGCCTTGTGATCGAAGGAAAGGCCGATAAGACTGTGGTAGAACGCGTCTTTGAAGCGGAAGAAAAACTCGATATGGCGCAGACCGAAGTGATTGAATTCCTCACGGGACTCCTTTCAAAAAGCGTTTCCAAAAGTATTGCTAACGATGCGGAACGCCAGCTTCGTATTAGCGACGACCTTGAAACCGCCTCCGATTATGCGACTCAGGTTCTGAAACTTTGGCTTCGTTTGCGGGATCACAACGTGGCTTTTGACAAGCTTCACCAGGAAAGCTTGGTGGCGTTGCACGATGCCGTGGCAAAACTTGCCGACGATGTGGCGATTGTGCTGAATAATCCTCGGGATGTGCAGATTCTTGCCAAGGTTCGCCGTGAAGGCCATGAAATTACGGAGCAGGTTCGCGAATGCCGTGCCAAGCACTGGAGCCATGTGGCTGAAGTCAGCGAAGATCCTCTGCTTACGACTACGTTCACCGATTTGCTTGGAACGTATCGAAAGATCAAGGAACACTTGGTTACTGCAACACAAGCCCTTGGCGCTGAAATCATCAACGAAGACGCTCGTTAAACGAAGAACTCCGCTCTGCGGAAAATAGTTAAATGATAAAATTGAAAAGAACCTCGCACTTTGCCGGGTTCTTCTTTTTTGTAACTTGAGAATATTTATTCCGCTATAATGTATCTTTTTGGGGTATTCATTGTTTTGGGCTTGTTTGGTTTGGAGGTTACCCGTATGAATTTGAAAATGGCACCGATTGCCGGTTTGGTTATTGCTTCAGGGCGCGGGCCTTCGCAATGCACGGTGGGATGTCTTCGTGAGGAGATGAGTTGTTTTAAATCAGGAGTATGCAAATGTGCAAAGATAAAATAATTCTATTTGTTTTCTTTGCGATGGCCTACGCTCTTACAGGATGCGCCGTAACCTCCTCTGGAAATATGGTGGGAGAAGCCACCGCAGTAAAGTATTCGACGGATGAAAAAAAGTATCGTATTGCTGAAGTCGGAATAATGTATGCTTCAACAAACAAAGATAGGATTCGCACGCCTCATTATGATGTAGCCTATGAGGGTGGAGGGATAAGCTTAAAGGCGAGTCTGTTCTCATTAAACTATTCTCTTCAAGGGCAAAAAGGAGGTATCTTTCTTTCGGTCCCGATGACGATACCGTTGGATATAGGAATTCGCCCTAGTTTTGTACAGTGGGTAGGACCGGTTTATTTGGGCGCAGGCGTTTCGTTTGTGGGAGGCTTCTACCCCAATGAACAGGATGATGACTATGAGCCGGAGGCTGATGATTCCTTTGGGCGCTTTGATGGATTTATTCTCTATAATTTGGGTGGCGGTGCCATGATTGATATCGGAGAGAAGATTGCTTTAGGTGCCTATGCAAACTATGAACGGATGGCGTTGAATAGTGGTGGGTCAACTGTAAAAGGATATGGTTTTTACTTGGACATTATGGACGATACGCACGGAAAAGAGAATTTACCGGCTTACGCCAAGCGAGTCGATGTAATGACCTTAGGCTTCAATGCTTTAATAAAAATGAAGTATCCAATTGGCTTCTATGCTGAATACAGTCCTAGAAAATTGATGAACAACGGCGATTGGAGAAAGTTTCGTACAGGGGTTGTTTTGCTTTATTGATGGCGTTTTTTTACAGCGACCAGTGGTATTCGAGACCGAGCTGAATAAAGCAGTCGATCGTGGAACCGCCGATGACCGTAGGCTCGGCAACCGCGTCTACGGAAGGTTCCCTGTCGAGAATTCGGCCGCGGCCTGCGATGCCCGCCCGCAAATCGATGCCGTAATGGTCTAAAAGAATGGTGCGCATGCCAAGGGAAAGAATGGCGCCTTTGTAAAAGTCTTTGAATTCGATTCTTGCTTTATAGGCGCCCGAAGCTTTATATCCGTCCTTGGTATCGATGGATTCTGAAAGGAAGCTGTATATAAATCCCAGTGAACCGTGCGGTACAAGGGTTACGTACTTGTGAACTGGGAATCGGTAAGAAAGCATCAAGCTAAGACCGATTTCAAAACGGTAATATTTCCAGTAGTCGAGTTCGTTGTAAATCGTGTCTTTTTCGTCGATTTTCGCATCGTGTTCCGAAAAACGGAAAAAGATTTCTGTTCCGATGAAGTCGTACCAGGTGCCGCCTGCGTAAACGTTCAGCAGTGGAGATGAATCTTCAATAAAATTCCAGAGCGAAAGGGAGTCTTGCGTGTTGCGGTAGTTTTTGATTTTGCTGTTCAGTTTGCGCTTGTACCAGCTGTCGGGCGTGAGTGGAATTTGCGCTTGGGTATATCCGCCAGCGACTCCGAAAAAGCCTCTAAAGGTGGGAAGCTTAGAATAATATTCGTTGGGTTCAACCGCTTTTTTCTTGCGTTCTTCTTTGGTCAAACGGCGGTTCGTGCTGCCGCTGAAGAGCATTTCTGCAATGGCGTCCCCCAGGGCAATTTTGTCGTTTGTTAGCGGAAGAGAACCGGCGACTTTGGGCGAATAACTGGTTTCGTCGAAAAGGGCGAGCTTTAAAGTGTTCCCACTTTTTGCCATGAACAGAACATATTTGTCTTCGACAGTGGAAAGACGAGACTGCATTTTGGCGTCTCGGGCTTTTAAAAGTTCGGGCGGAATGGCTGGCAGTAGATTGTTTTTGAGCCAGGCGGCGTAAAGGACTGCGCTTGAATCGCGTTCGAATTCCCCGGCGATGCGAACGGATGGGCTGCCGATACCGCTGTTGTTGCGTTTCAATGAAAGCGCAAATTCCTTCGGGTCTACTGCCGCTGCGGAATCAGGCGTCCAAATTAAAATTTCGGGATCTTGCCACAGGGTAAACGGTTCCCGAAAATAAACGTCTTTAGCAAAAACGGAAGAAGCAAAAATAGCGATGATGGCGTAAATGAAAAACTTCATCGAACACCTCCATCAATGCCTGCAACAAGACTGTCCGCTGCAAAAATCGAAACTTTGGCCACGTCTCCCGGCTGAATGTCATGGGGAATCGCAAGGGGAACTTCTGCGACAGCGGAATACAAAGCACGTTGATTTTCGTTATCCCAAAGCGTGTACGAAAGGATTACTGTCAACGCTTCGGACGTGCGCTTCGCTTCTTCTTCGTTGTTGATAAGCGTGTAATCAAAGAAGTTGTCTTTGACAAGGTCGAGCCCAAGAGTGCATTCATGAATCAGAATCAAATGTTTGGGCGCGCTTCCGTTTGCATTTTGAAGTTTCACGCCTTGAGCCGGAAAGTGTCCTTTGATAAAAATTTTTTCGTCGAGCCGTTGCGTTTCTTCAGGGAGCTTTTCGTAAAGGGAATCGGGCCAAATAGAAAGGTTCGGGTAACGAGTGTTTTGAAGCTCTCGGATGAAGGCTTCTTCGACCTGCCTTCCGAGCAAAAGGTACACGGAATCCCGGGGAATTTCCAAATGCTTGGCAAACCATTTGTCTCGGGTGACGACAACAGCGTGGTGAAGCCCGAGTACAGCGATTTCTTCTTGTGCACTGGGGGATTCCCGGTAATAGGGATGAGACGCGCTCCACTGCTTGCTAGCGCACGACGCCAAAATAAGCGACAGCAGAAGGAGCGCAGCCTTCATTTACACACCCCATTCCTTACGATAGGCGCGAACACGTTCGAGAATATCTTCCGGTGCACCGATCTTTTTGCGGTTATCTTCGCTTTCGAGGAACGAGATGATGTCGTCGATATTGATGATGGAATGGGCTTCGATTCCGTAGGTTTCCTGAACGGTTTCCAGTGCGGATTTTCCATTTTCAAGGCGTTCACGACGGTCCACAGAAATGAGGAGACCTTTGATCTTCGCGTTGGGGAAGTTCTTCATGGTCTGCATGGTTTCGTTGACAGAAGTACCTGCGGTAATCACGTCTTCAATGATCACCACATCTTTTTCTTCTTTATAAGTGTCGCCGACCAGATTTCCGCCTTCACCGTGGTCCTTGGCTTCTTTACGGTTGTACGTAAAGCTCAAATCCAAGTTGTGCTTTTCGGCGAGAGCGATTGCGGTCGCTGCGCACAGAGGAATTCCCTTGTACGCCGGTCCAAAAAGATTTGTCGCTTTACCGTTAAAATGTTCCACAAAAGCCTGTGCGTAAAATTCGGAAAGGCGAGCGAGAGCTTTGCCTGTGCGGAATTCACCCGTGTTGATGAAATAAGGCGTGTGACGACCGCTTTTGGTCACAAAAGCGCCAAACTTGAGAGCGCCGGTTTCAACGAGAAAGTGAACGAATTCATCCTTCTTGATCATATTAGTTGGATCCTCCGATGAGCAATGCGAAAATGCCGCTCAAAACATGATAGCTGGTGAATACGGAAAGCGACACCAAAAGAATAGAAATGAGTGCGCAAAGACCGATGTACCAGAAAAATGATTTTTTGAAGCCTTTGATCTTGAGCTTAAAAATGAACCAGACGACCACGGAAAGGATCGCTGCAAAAATCCAGGCGACCGGAGCCGTAATTGCCGCAATGCAGCTTACGAGATAAACGAGTGCAACGCCCGGAATAAAGAAAAAGATAATGGAAAGAACGGTCAAAAGGGCAAGTCCCACATAGTGGGAAAGTCCCCGTTCCTTTTTAACGATCACTTGAGGCTTTTCCGCAGGCTTCGCTTCTTCCTTCGGAGCTTCAGCGGTTAAAATTTCGGGCTGGATTTCTTTGGAGGCATCCGGAGCCGGCGTCGTCGAAAGGATTTCTGAGTCCTGGATTTTATTTTCTTCTGCCATGGGAATGTTCCTTACAAAATGAATGTGCGGCCTTCGTAAACGAAGACGCGGTGTTCAAGCCAAAGCTTGACAGCTGTGGAAAGGGTGCGCTTTTCAATGTCCTTTCCGAGTTCCACAAGTTCGTCAATGGATGCGGTTTCCGGAACGCGTTGCACGTCTTGGCAAATGATCGGTCACTGGTCCAGATCTTCCGTGGCAAAGTGGGCTGTCGCTCCGATGATTTTTACGCCTTTGTGCCAGGCTTGGTGATATGGCTTCGCACCTTTGAAGGCCGGGAGGAAGCCGTGGTGGATATTCACCACTTTGTACTTAAATTCTTCGGTGAATTCGGCGGAAAGAATCTGCATGTAGCGGGCAAGAATGATTCCATCGGAATTCGTCTCCTTGATGATTTCACGGAAACGATTTTCGGAAATGGCTTTGTCTTGATTGCTAGGCACGTAGTAGAACGGCACGCCAAAGGTTCCGCCTACCGGGCCGAGTTCCGTGTGGTTGCTCACGATGCAGCTGAATTCGCAAGGAAGATCTCCATCGCGGTGCTTCAGCAAAAGATCATACAGACAGTGGTCCGTTTTGGAAACGAAAATCGCAAGACGTTCAACTTTGCTTGTATCGTAGAGTTTCCAAGTCAGGGAAAGGCGCGGGCCGATGGATTCAAAATGTTCTTCGATTTCTTCTGCTGCAGAAGGTTCGCATTCGAAAACAGCGCGGAGAAAGAACGTTTCGATATCTTTCGCCGAGTGCTGCGTCAAATCGATAATGTTTGCGCCAGCTTTGGCAAGAACTTGCGTTGTGCCGGCAATGAGCCCTTTTTGGTCTGGGCAATGGATTTGCAAAATGTAACGGGTAATAGCCATGCCCTAAATATAGCATTTTGCAATTCGCAAAAATTACGGAGCAATCACGCAGCGCAAACTTGCACCGACTTCCGGATTGAATTTTTCGAATGCGATTTCCGAAGATTTCTTTTGGAAAACGGCGACCTTTCCTTCCGCAGTCCAGAAATAAGCCTTGTCGCCAGCATCTTTGAATTTTCGAGATTTTTCAGGAACGTCTGCTTTGGCAAAATGAGCACCGCTAGCGCGAATTCCAAAGTTAAATTCGTCTGTGCCGTCACCGCCGTCGTTCCAACCGAAGGTGGCTTTCAGTTTTTTCGCCGGGTTTTGGCCAGCGGCTTTGGCGAGGCTTTCAAAGTCCGAAATTTTAGGGATGCGGAAACTGGTCGGGCAAGCTTCTTGGGCACTTTCCCAATTGTACAGCCTTCCCCAGACATTGCACTGCATGCAGACTGAACCTTTTACCGGGGCGAATTTTACATTTTCTGCGGTCCATACGGCGTTCCCGATGCGGACCCATTCATATTTATTGCCGTCCCGCGGATCGGTGTAAGATCCTTGAACTTCCGGTTCGCCGTCTTCGTCAAAGGTTTCTGGAAATGCGGCGATCGTTCCGTTTTGGTACAAAGTAATGGATTTGACGTTGCCGTTTTCATAGTAACGCTTTACGACGCCATCGATGGCTCCGTTTGCATAGGTCAGTTCGGCCTGGAGTTTTCCGGATTCGTAAAATTCTTTGGAAGCCCCTTGGAGTTTTCCTTTTTCAAAAATGCGGGTGCGCTTTGTGCTCCCGGATTCATAAAATTCCGTTTCCACGCCTTGTTTTGCGTTTTCCACGTACTGCACACGGGAACGGACCTTTCCGTTTGGATATTTTTCTTCGCGGATGTCGTCACAGGCTGTCAAAATGAGAACGGCTAGTGGGATTCTCAATAGCTGAAGAATTTTAGGCATGTCCGTCCTCCAAAAGCGGTTCCATGTGAATGTTGATTTGCGTTTGGCGTCCATACTTTTGACGTAGCTGGTGTTCAATATCGGTAGCCACGTCATGGGCTTCTACAAGGGAAATGTCGCGGTCCAGTTTAATGTGAACGTCGATGGCGTAAGCGTTCCCGATTTTTCGCGTTTGCAGATTGTGGTAAAAACGCACCTTGTTGGTGTTACGAATGAGCAAGGCGATTTCTTTTTCGATTTCTTCGGGAAGGGAGGCTTCCAAAAGTTCCTGAATAGTGGAAAATCCAATTTGGTATGCGACGCGTCCAATGAAAATACTCACAAGGATTGCCGCAATGGGGTCGAGGATCGTAAACTTTCCACCGAGTAAACTTGCACCGCCAATGCCGATCAATGTTCCAATACTCGAAAGGGCGTCCGAACGGTGATGCCAAGCGTTGGCAATCAAAACGGGACTGTTGATCTTTTTACCGACCCGGACCGTGTACTGAAAAAGCCCTTCTTTAACGACAATGCAGACCGCTGCGGCGATCAGCGCCATTTTGGAAGGCACTTCCAAAAGGTTTCCCCGGTAAATCGAATAAATCTGCTGGGTAGCGTTTACGCAAATGCCGATAGCCACCGCCAAAAGGACCATACCGATTAACATGGAAGCCATGGTTTCGAATTTACCGTGGCCATAGGGATGACCCTTGTCCCGATCTTCTCCCGAAATCCGCACAAAAATGATGACGATGAAATCCGTTACAAAATCCGACAAGGAATGAATGCCGTCAGCGACCATAGCCGCAGAATTTCCAAAAATTCCGGAAAGAATTTTCCCGACCGAAAGCAATAAGTTGACAAAGAAGCCGTGCCAGGTCACTCTTTGTGCGATTTTGACTCGTTCCATGTCCATCGTAATAGGTAATTTAATAATTTAATGCTCATGAAAAAAACTGTTTTTGCGGCACTCCTTTTTTCTTCTGTCATTTGGGCGGTAGGCCTTGAAGAAGTCGGACGTCTTACCAAAGCCGACGGCCTTGCCGGTGCAGAAATTTCGGCCTATGTTTCATCCCAAAAGTTGCTGATTTCGACTTCGGGCGAACGTGACGTTTCCCTGATTTCCATTGAAAATCCTGCCAAACCTCAAATTTTGGAAGTGGTGCGTTTTCGGGGCGAAATTCCGAGCGTGTCCGTGCACGGGGATCTTCTCGCAGTGACCGAACTGAACATTCCGGAAACTTCTCCAGGAACGCTTCACCTGTATAAAGTCAAAAATCGCAAATTGGAGCTGCTGAAAAAATTTACCGTTGGAGCTGTGCCCGATATGGTCGCTTTTTCTCCGGACGGGAAAACTCTGTTGGTAGCAAACGAGGGCACTCCGGATTACGATTCCAAAGTCGATCCCGAAGGTTTTGTTAGCTACATCGATATTTCAAGCGGTGTTGAAAATGCGAAAACCCTGGAACTGGATTTTTCTTCTTTTGACAGTCTTTCCCTTTCGAATGCCGGAGTGCGTTTGACAGGTCCTGGAAATTACCTGCAAAACATAGAACCGGAATACATCGCCTTTTCTCCCGATGGAAAATGGGCTTTTGTCACATTGCAAGAAAACAACGCAGTTGCAAAAATTAACGTAAAAAAGGCCAAAATCGAAAGCGTCTACGGCTTAGGCACCGTGGATCACGCTCAAAAGGGGAACGAATTCGATTTTCGCAAGGACAAAAAAATCCAACTGGAAAACGCTCCAATCCGAGGCTATTTGCAACCGGATGGGATCAAAACTTTTGAAGTGGACGGAAAACTTTACTTTGTGACTGCCGATGAAGGCGCAAAACGGGATGATGATCCGGCGACAATGGATGTGACTACAGCTCAGGCGTTAAAAAAGGCTGGTCGCTTAAATGAAAGCGTATTTACTGCCGATTGGATTCAAAAATTGGGGGAACTCCCTATTGACGGCGAAAATCCCTGCGATGGACAGGAACCTTGCCGTTATTTGAACACCTTCGGTGGCCGCAGCATGAGCATTTTTGACGGGGAAACCGGAAAACGGGTTTGGAACAGCGGAAATTCTTTCGAAAAATTCCTTGCCGAGCATCATCCGGAATATTTTAACTGGAATGCCAAAAAAGCGAAACTTAAAATGGACGCTCGGAGCGGTAATTTAGGCTGTGAACCGGAAAATTTAGCCATCGCTAAGACAAAATCCGGCTTGTTCGCCTTTGTCGCCTCGGAAAGGACCAGTGGAATCGCCGTTTTTGACTTGAAAAATCCGCAAAAACCGCAAATTTTGGACTATTTCGTCAGTATTTCCGATCGCGGGCCCGAAGGCGTGCTCGTGATTTCTGCGGAAGAAAGCCCCGAAAAAGGGGTAATATTCCTAGTTGTAGGTTACGAATATAGTACAACTTTAACGCTCTACCGCGTTAATTATTAAATTTGGCTTTGTTATGAAGTTCTTTAAGCTTTCCTTTCACGTCGAAGGCTCGTCCAAGTCGCATGCCGTGCGTTTGCCAGAGTTCTCAAAACGTGTAATCGGTGTGGGAAAGGGTCTTGTGTGTGTCGGAATCGCTTTGCTTGTTTTGCAGGGCGGTATCCTTTTTTCGTATGATTTTCTTAAAGACCGTGCCATCGGCAGTCGGATTTCGCTTTCTAAAAAGCTCGACAAGGAACAGGCGCGTCTTGATTCGTTGAATGTGGAAATGGAATCCCGTTTTGAAAACGAGGATTTGCTCCATTACAAGTTCGGTTTGAACCCGACGGATCGTTCGACTCGCGAAATGTCCATCGGCGGACCGGAATCTCCGGAAGTGCGTTTGGACCGTTCTGCCCATCCGATCTTAGACCAGGCGTTGACTCTTCGTGCCAAGGCGGAACAGTTCCGTTCCAAGGCATTTGAAAATGAACGGAGCTTTTCGGAAGTTGCTGGTTTTGTCGGTCAGCAATATGCGCATTGGCAGCACATTCCGTCGATTTCTCCGACGGCTGGGCGTTACGCTTCGGCGTTCGGCTCTCGCGTTCACCCCATTACGGGGGTTTCGAGAATGCACAACGGTATCGATATTGCGAACAACCGTTGGACTCCGATTTATGCCGCTGCAGACGGTGTTGTGACCGTTGCGCGGTACAGCGAATCTTTTGGAAACTACGTCTCTGTCGATCATGGCAATGGCTACGTGACCAAATACGCTCACATGCAGATGAACTCTGTGAAACAGGGTCAGCTTGTGAAGCGCTATCAATTGCTCGGTTATATGGGTAATACTGGCCTTTCTGCCGGACCTCATCTGCATTATGAGATCTGGTACAATTCGAAGGCTGTGAACCCGCTTCGCTATATCCTCCCTGGAGAATACGCGATTCAGTAACGTAACCGCGTTTTAATTCAACGATGAATCTGCTTACCTGGGTCGGCGCTGCCGCCTTGGGAGCGTGTCCTTATTTGGCGGAAATTCTTCCCGATCCGATTTCGGTGGAAGATGCCCGCGGCGAATTCGTGGAAATTCGTTTGCCACAAACGCCGTGGCACGACACGCTTACCGTATATTTTGAAGAAAAAGCTATTTGGACGGGTCTTGCAAACGCTTCGGCGAATCGGGTTCTTCTCATTCGCGATACGAGCCTTTGCCCTGCAACGGACCGTCTTTTCTGTTCACCGCTCACCGGAAAAGCCTTTCCGAATTCCCGTGAATCGGTATTTTCTCTTGTGAGTGGCGATTGCAACGATTCCGCTGAGCTTCCAAAGCCCAAAGCGGGAAAGTCTTTTGTGCGAACGGACAGCTTGTGGTCATCCTGGGCTTACGCAGAACCCAGTCCGGGAATTCCAAACGCTTACCTCGAAGCGGATGCAAAAGATTGCCGTTTGCATATTGACACGTTAATTTATGCGGAATCCGGCTGGAAAGGCTCTTGGACATTAGAAGGGTGCGATTCGGCGTGGGTCAAGGCTTATTTCCGCAGCACGGCTTCTTATACGGAAAATGCTTGGCAGGGAGCGCTCACAAGGGGCAATCGGACGGCGTTCGAAACGAGAATTCCTTCGGAAGCTTTGCAAATCCAAGTGATTCTTCCCCCCGATGACATTCCCGGTAACGATTCGTTAGATACCCTTGTTTCTAGAAAGGGAAGCTTTCCTATTCGCATAACGGAAGTGCACCCTTGCCCCGAAGAAGGAATTCCCGAATGGTTCGAAGTTTACAATGCAAGCATTCGAACGCTGGATCTTTCTCCGTTCAGCCTTTGCAGTGAAAAATCCGCCTTTCCAAATGTGTCTTTAGAAAAACACGTCAGTGCAGTCGTTGCAAAGGATACTGCTGCTTTGCGAAGTTTCGTGGGAAACGATGACGTTCAAATTATCCAACTGAATTTTGGCTATTTGAAAAATGCCGCCGATACGCTTTGCCTTTGCTATGGAAACGTTCCTATAGATTCCGTCATTTGGGGAAAAGAAAGCAAAACCCATTGCCCCGACGGATTTTCGACGCGCACAGGCCGTGAGGAAAATAGCCCCGGATTCCAGACACCGGGAAGCCTTTCCGCGGATACGGCGCTCCCTTTTTCCGTGGAATGGAATGCCCGCGTATTTTCTAAAAAACACCGTTCCAATCCGCTGATGGTTCGTGTCCAATCCGAATCAAAAGTCCTTGTGGAACTTGTTTCCGGCAAAGGGGATCTTTTGTGGAAATCGGAACTTGCAGCGGACCCTGCCGGAAATACCTGGACGCGGATTCCGCTTTTGGAAAAAGGTTTTCCCGGCCCGAATTTTTTGCGCATTTCCCAAGGAAGCCGTGAAAAACGCTTCACAGTCATTTTAAAACCGTGAGGGGTGTATGCGTAAAGGCTTTTTGTATTTATTGCTCGGAATTTCGAGCCTCTTTGCGGATGTTCGGGTTCCAGAACCCTGGAATCCGGGCTTTTTTGACGGAGAAAAGAATCCCGCTCAGCGGATTTCTGCGTTTCGCATGGGAATTCTTTGGACAGAACCGATGGAAGGCGCGGATTACGAAGTGTTGGGCTTTGCCGCGGAATGGGGTAATTCCTTTTATTACGTCGGAATGGATTTTTCCAGCGCCTTTTTGGATTCTCTTTACCGCAGCGAAAACTTTGGGTTAAATGTGTCGATTTCCCTTGGACGTTTGACTTTGGGTGTTGGAGGCTCAGCCGATATTCAGGTGGTGCCGGGGGAAGCTTCGTGGTGGGGAATGGCGGGTCGCGTCGGAAGCTCGGTTTCCTTCGGGGCGCTTAGCGGTGGCATTTTGGGAGTTTATGCAGAGGATTTAAGGGAAAATGCGGTGGAAACTCAGGTGTTTTGGAATGCCGGGGAACGTTTTCAAAGCGGAGTCCGCATGCTTTTTCGGCAAAAGAGCGGATGGCTTTGGGTTTTCCAAGAATCCCTCGCCTTGGGCGCTTTGTCGTTGCAGGGATGCTTTGCGTTTCCTGGGCCAAAAATCGGGGTGGGAATCGGTTTTCGCATAAAAAATGCCGGGGCGACATTCGGAGTCCACCGGGACGGTTCTTACATGAATTCTAAAATGGCTGGGATCTACATTTCAAAAGGGTCACAAAAATGAAAGTAAAATCGGATAAACGTGTAAGTTATTCGGTTAGTTCCCATGCAAATTTTATAAATTGGGGGCATGTTGCTGGTGGTTGTGTTACTAACGATCGTTTTGACGATCTCGACGATTGTATTGTCGATTCAAAACATTCGATTGAGGGATCGAGTGGCTTTAATCGATTTAATTGATATGAACACCAAAAGTTTGCTTGCCATTCTCGACATCAAAACGATGCATGCCATTTCGGCGTCCAACGCTTTGCTTCACGTTGTGGGAATCCCCCGTGAAGACGTGAGCAAACACAGCATTCGGGAACTGATCCACCCAGACGATATGCAGCTTTTGCATTCGACGATCGTTTCTGCAAGGGAAAAAGAAAAAAAAGGTTATCCGCGGAACAATACTTTCGATGGAATCCGCATTCGCTTGCGGGATGCGAACTATGGATGGCAGTGGTATGAATTTTCTGGATTCTTTACGCTCTGCAATGGACGTCAACTGCTATGCTGTTCTTATTTCCCAGTTAACGACCAGATGCGTTTGACGATGGAACTGATGGAGTCTAAACGCAGATTCTCCATTCTGCTGAACAACTCCTTCAACATTGTTTGGGAACTGAACTGCTTAACCCGTCAACTGGTTTTGATCACTCCCATTACCCGTGAACGTTTTGGCATTGACGATCGTCCGGCAGGCCCGGTTCTTTCTAACGAAGAATGCTTTTTGCAGGAAGATATTCTGTTCTACCGTGAAATGTTGAATCGCCGAATTGCGGCTCTTGCGGATAGCGAAAAAATGAGCGATCTTCCGCAGGTTCATAAAATACACGTGAAGAATCGTGACGGCTCCGTTGTGGAAATGTTGACGCGAAGCACTCTTGAAAAAGATGATGTTGGGCAGTATACTTTATACGGTGTCAGCCAACGGATTCTGAACAATGAATTTTGCTAACAACGCTTTTGAAGAAGCTTTAAAAGCCGTCGGAGTTTCTTATCCCAATCCGGCGGTAGGGGCTGTTGTCGTTAAAGACGGCCGTATCGTTGGGAAGGGGCATACGCAAGTGGTGCACGGTCCCCATGCCGAAGTAATGGCTCTGCGGGATGCCGGTGAAGCGGCGAAAGGGGCGACTCTTTACGTGACCCTTGAACCCTGTTGCCATTACGGTAGAACTCCGCCTTGTACGAATGCGATCATCAACGCCGGAATCGAAAGGGTCTTCTTTTTTCACCGTGATCCAAATCCGCTGGTTTTTGGAAAAAGCGAAAAAATTTTAGCCGAAGCGGGAATCGAATCTTCTTTTGTGGAACCGCCTTCGGATTATTTGCGTTACTATGAAGCCTACGATTATTTTGTTCAAAATAAACGCCCTTTTGTAGAATGTAAAATTGCGGAATCCGCAGACGGTTTTATTGCAGCAAGCGACAAAAGCCCGGTTCGCATTACCGGTGAACTGGGGAACGCTTGGACTGCCAAGTGGCGAAGAACTGCGGAATTTATTCTTGTGGGCGGCGGCACGGTTCTTGCAGACAATCCCCGTTTAACGGTTCGAAACGTGCCTGGGAATAATCCGAACCGGGCCGTGTTCTGCGGAAAAAAACGCCTTTCTCCATCGCTTGCGCTTTTTGAAAATCAAAAAGCTCTTGTCTTTAGCCAAGTTCCCCAGCCGGATTTGGAAGGCGTCGCCGAAGTGCATCTGCTCCAGTCCAAAAATTTTGTCGAAAACTGGAAAGAAGCTCTGGATGTTTTTGCAACGTTTGGCATTCACCGCCTGGCGGTCGAAACGGGAGCGACTCTTGCCCGGGAAGTTTTAAAATCCGGACTTTGGAACCGCTTTTACGTATTGCGCTCTTCCCGTAAAATGGAAAAGGGACTTGCTTGGAAATCGGGCTATGAACCGGAATTCCGGCAGATCGAAAATTTCGGCGAAGACGTTCTTTTGACGGCGCTTCACCCGTAAATGTGTTTTAGTAAATGACGATGAAAGGCTTCATCGTATTTCGTGAACCGGCTCTGTAGTAATAAAGTCCCGGTGCAAGATGGCTTTTCACTTCTTTTTCTTCAATGCATAAATAGGAAGCGGTGTATTCGTAACGCTTGACGAGCTTTCCCACGCGAGTGCGAATTTCAATAAACTTTTTTTCGCTAGGCAAATTGGCAAAACAGAGAGGCGTTTTGCCTCGCCAAGGATTTGGGTAGCTGCGCATGGGGAGAGAGTCGCTTGCAATTGTTGTATTTGAAGAATCCCGTAAGCGGGAAAGGACTAAAACGGCGTTTTCTGAAAATTCGATTTTGGAAGCGAGGCTTGTGAAGGTTTCCGAGCCTAAGGGGTACATTTGAGCGGTTTCTTTTTTTCCGAATGTGACGACGGAGGCTTTCCCTTGGAATGTGGACAGGTCGGGTAAGCTGTCTAATTTTAAGCGGTAATAGGCGAAAGCTGGAGCTTCCAGTTCGATGCTAGAAGTGGTCGCTGCAAATTCCGACGGGGAAAATTCCCAGTCGGGAACGTCGGCGGTAATGTGCCAAGCCGTATCCGCATAGGAGGCTCTTGGGCCCGAAAAGAAAAGCCGGGCGGCAAAGTCGTGGAATGCGGAATCGGGATCGAGATTTCTGGATAGAAGTTCTTTGGCAAATTGATTTTCAAAAGCTTCGTCTGAGTTGGATGCAAAACGTTCCCAAATTTTTTTGTCAAAACCGTTTCCGAATTCTTTGGCGTTGTACAGCCCCCAAACGGCAATGGAATAAGGGTAGTCAAGCTTTGGAAATGAAATTCCATTCGACGCAAAGAGGTATGGTAAATAACTCCAGTAATCGTTAATATCAGGAGCTCCGAGTTCTTCGAATGCTGTCGCAGAAGCTTCTAACCAGTAGGAATCAAAAAATTTAACGTAGGCGAATTGGAGTGCATGGTAAAATTCATGAAAAACCGTGACGCGGATGCCGTCAAAAAGATCCAACGCGTAATTTTTCCCGGTGACGGAATTCACCGTGGATTTGTCGGCTTCCGGATATGTGCATGAAGCGTCCCACTTGCTTGTTTGTACCGGGCTTGAAGAATTTGCGTAAACAAAATCGTTGTCGAAAAGGATTTCCACTGCTTGTTCGCTATCGTCACTTGGCGGAAATGTAGAACCCATGCAGTTTTCGCAAAAGCCTTGGTAAACTAAACTGTTATCGCGAATCAGGCTTAAGTCAAGGACTTCGATGGGAAAAAGTCCACTGCTCGTTTTTTTTTGAAAGTGCCAGGTGCGCTTTGCTGCAAACGGTTTTTTGTAACCGAGTTTTGAAACGTAAAATGTCCAGGCTTTTTCTAGGTCAGCAAGGAGCGTGTCAATGTACGCTTCCGTTGTTGCATGGGGACCTTCCAAAACGTAAAAGATTTGAAAGTGATCCGTCGTTTTTTCTTGGACTGCGGAGGTATCGTAATAGGCTTCTGCATCGCAATTGGTGATGGCAGAAAATGAAGTTCTTGCGCTTGCGCCGTTTGGCAGTGCCCGTCTTCCTTCCCAAATAATCGGATTTCCGCAGTGGGCGGCAGACCCGATGGAAAAGGCCATGAGCCATGTGCAAAGGAATACAAATGGAGCGGTGAACTTCACTGGAGGCCTTCTACTTTTGCTTTTGGGCGCGGTATAAAATGTCCCGAGCCAAAGCTTCGATTTTCGGATCTTCTTCTACAGCGGGCTGCATTTGCGGCTTCATTCGGGCGTCAATTAAAATGGGAGCGTTACAGGCCCAGTGCTTGTTTTGAAAATGGGAATTTGCACCGTAAATATCTTGAGCGGGATCGCTGCGCGTAAATGTTACCCAGAGCCAGTTGTCCATGTTTTTGGCTGTAAACGAAGCGTCGTCGGCAACGGTTACCCATGGGAATTTTTCACGGGCTTCCCAATTCGCTAGGGAACTTGCGAGAGCTTCCATGTTCGCCGATGGGGAAGCTTCTACCACCAAAGCTCCCGGAAATGCGAGCTTTGGATTTGAAAACCCATCGGGCAAATTCAAACTGGAAAATGCATCTGTAGAATTTCCAAGGGAACGGATGGGGGATCCTGCCGCAGCAAAGATGACTTTGGAACCGTGGTTTAAAGCTCTGCCCGAGTAGTCGAGAGTGTCGATGGTGGTTTCGGTCTGGAAGTGGATGTCGCGGTCTAAATGGATGCGTTCAAAAATGTGAACAAAGTAATCCACAAAATTTCGCGTACTTAAATTGGGGGAATCTTCGCGGGCTGCAATGAAAACATATTTAGAAAGCGAAACCTGGTTGAATCCGAGAAGTGCGTTGGCTTCTTTTAAGAGCTCCATGGGTTCCCGCTCTTGTACATAGGGCAGGTAACGTTCCTTGCCAATGGAAAGAAGCAGCGGATGCACGCCGGCAGCATCCACGGAATTCATTTCGCAAATCCCTGTGACGGATTGCGGCACAATGGGCTTTACAAGTTCCCCGATCAGCTCTCCAAAAATCGAATCTTCCTGGGGAGGTCTACCGACTGTTGTGAACGGGTAAATCGCATTTTTTTTGCAGAAAACTTTTTTGACGTTCAAATAGGGGAATTCGTGTTTGGCGGAATAATAGCCGATGTGGTCTCCGAATGGACCTTCCGGTTTGAGCGTCGGAGCGAGTTCGCCTAAAATGCAAAAGTCCGCATCGCTAGAAACTTTCCACCCGTCGTATTCCGTGTAACGGAATCTGCGACCGCCCAGAAGCCCTGCAAAGAGAAGTTCCGAAAGTTCTTGGGGCATGGGCATGATGGATGCGATGGTATGGGCAGGAGGTCCTCCGAGCCAGATGCTTACCTTCAAAGGTTTTCCCTGTTCAATGGCCGCTTCGTGGTGACGGGCAATGTCCCGTTCGATTTGATAATGCAGGCCGCATTCGGCGTCTTGAACGTAATCGTTTCCCGAAGTTTGTATGCGGTACATGCCCAAGTTGGACTTGAGCATACTCCGTTCTCCGGGCATTTGCGAAAACACCTGGGGAAGGGTTAAAAATGTACCACCGTCATCTTTGTGCAAGCGAATCTGTGGAAGCTTCGAAAGGGTCGTCGTTTGTGCGAGAACCGGAGCTTTAAAACTTTTGACCGGCAAAGCGGAAAGTCCGATGCTTGGAAGCGAAGGCCAAAGCTTTGGATTTTTCAAAATGGCAGCCGGGTCTCCGTGAAAAGCGATGGCGGTTTCTGCCTTGCGAAGGGTTTTCCGAAAAAGGAAGCGCGCCCGTTCCCGCGTACCGAATATGTTTGCCGCAGCGCGGAAGGTGGAATTTTGCACATGTTCAAAAAGAAGAGCCGGCAAAGATTCTCGGGTAGCGATTTCTGCCACTTTCGGCATGACGAGGTCTGGGGAAACTTCTTCCCGAATGCGCAACAGCATGCCGTGCTTTTCTAAATCTAAAAGCGCACTTTCTAACGAATTGTAAGGCATTGAGGGCCTCCGTTAGCCCGCCGAAAGCCCAGAACTGAATGCGCGGAAACTTTCGGTTTCATGGCGGGATTCAAAGGAATCCTTCGCCTGGAAAAGCTTTTGACGAGCGTCGAATGCGTAAAGAACTCGTGCGTTTTCAAGCACGTTTGCCACGTCCGCAGCTTCTCCATTATACGAAAATTCGTCCGAGCATTCCAGAAAACCATTGGAATTTTGAATGGAATGTTCGGCGTGGAACATGGAGAAGGGGCCTTGCTTTAGGTCCACCGTCCAGGAATTGCCTTGGACAGAAGAAATAAAGCCTTTCCAATTGATAATGCGGAAACCTGCCACCAGACGGTACGAAACAGTTGCACCCACTGTCAGATTTTCATCGATACGGTACAACAGAGACGGTGTATCGTTCATGTCGAAAATCAGCGGGAAAGCGTGGAGAAGTCGAATGGCTTCTCCTTCCTGAATTTCAAAACCAGATGTCTGAATGATGTTTCCCATTGTACTTAAAAGATAATAAAATCCGAGCTTGGCATGCACGAATTCAAAAAAATTCAAGGAATTAGAGATCGCAGCTGAAGTTCAAGTCCCTACGATAAGGAATGAACCCCGCTCCACGGATAAAACTTTCCGCTTCTGCGATTCCGCGGATCCCGTGGGATTCCAGAACGTTTTCTTCGAGAACGATGCTGTTGATGTCGTCTGCGCCTGCAGAAAGACCCAGTTCGCCGACCTGCTTTCCCATTCCGAGAACAGAAACTTCAATATGGCGAATGTTATCGAGGTAAAGGCGGGAAAGCCCGAGAACTTTCAGGTACTCCATGGGAGTTACGTGGCGAATCGGAAAGTCGTGGGTCTGCGGCTGGAATGTCCAGGCTACAAAGCTTTTGACTCCGCCGGTTTCGTCTTGCAATCCGCGGACAAGTTCCAAATGGGCGATGATATCTTCCGGTGTTTCCTTTGTTCCGATGACAATATTTGCGCTGCCCGGAAGCCCGTTTTTTTGGCATACGGCTAAAGTGTCGCGCCATTCCTTGGCGGAAAGCTTACGAGGGCTGAGCTCTTTACGGATGGGATCGGAAAGAATTTCTGCGCCAGCTCCGGGAACCGAAGAAAGCCCTGCTTCTTTTAAAATCTGTAAAAGGCTTACTAGACTTAATTTGTGCGCATTCGCAATGCGAACAAGTTCAACCGGCGAAAATCCGCGGACGCTCATGCCGAGATCCTGCGTGAGCATTTGAAGAACTTCCGTGTAATATTCGATGGGAAGATCTTCGTTGACGCCGCCCTGCAAAAAAATCTGGTCTGCGCCGAGCTTCTTTGCGTCTTCGGCTTTGCGGCGGATCTGTTCCAAGGAAAGGACGTACGTGCCGCGGTCGCCTGCTTTGCGGGCAAAGGAGCAGAAGCTGCAATTGACAGAGCAGATGTTTGTGTAATTGATGATACGGTAAACGGTGTAACCGACGCGCTTTCCGGGAAGCTTGGCGTTTCGAACTGCATTCGCAGCCTGGACAACTTCGGTCCAATCCGCTTCCTTTAAAAGCAAAAGCGCCTCCTTAGGCGAGAGCCTTTCAAAGGAAAGCGACTTTTGAAGTAAAGGATGCATGGATTTGAATTTTCCGATTACATGTTGCGAACAGGGAAAAGACCGAGCAGCACAAGAACGTCTTCGAGAACGATCTGCGTGCACTTCACAAGGAAGAGTCGGGACTTTTCTTCGGCACTGCCGAGAACGCGGTCATCGTGAATGAACTTATGGGCTGCGCCTGCAATATCCAAGGAATACTGGGCGAGTTCACAAGGTTCATCGGTTTCACAGGCTTTGCGGATCTTGTCCGACTTCTGGGCGAGAAGCTTGATCAGTTCATAAGCTGCATCGTCCGAAAGCTGATCAAAGTCAACGTCCTGCAAATTCACGTCATAACCGGCTTTGCGCATAATGCTGCAAAGACGCACGTGGGCGTTCTGCACGTAAGGACCGGTGGCGCCTTCAAAGCTCAGAGCGCTATCCCAGTCGAATTTGACGTCCATCAGACGGTGATTCTTCAAGTCGTTGAACGTAAGAGCGCTGATGCCGATCTGCTGGGCGATCAGTTCCTTATTTTCAAGTTCCGGATTCTTCTGATCGATAAATTCCAAAATCTTCTTTTGGGCGGCTTCGATCACGTCGCGGAGAAGCTTTGCCTTTCCGGTACGGGTTTTTCCCTTTTCCCATTTGCCGTCGATGAAGTTCAGAATCACGCCGAAAGGAATGTGGATCAGCTTATCGTGCCAATCGTAACCCATTTTCTTAAGAACGAGCTTCACCTGCTTAAAATGCAAAGCCTGTCCCAAGTCTACCACGTAAAGGCTCTTGTCGAAGTCGTATTCCTTTTTGCGGTAGATTGCCGCAGCAAGGTCACGCGTTGCGTACAACGTACTGCCGTCGCTCTTGCGGATGAGACACGGGTTCAACTTGTATTCGTCCAGCTTGACCACGTCCCGTTCTTCGCTGCGTTCCAAAAGACCCTTGGCTTCCAGATCCTGGATGACCGCCGGCATTTTGTCTTCATAGAAGGATTCGCCGGTGTAATAATCGAAATCGACGCCCATCATTTTGTAGATGCGCATCAGTTCTTTGAGCGTGGCTGCTCGGAATGCGAGCCAAAGCTTGTGGTAAAATTCGTCGCCCTTTTCAAGCTTCGAGAAAGCGGCACGGGCTTCGTCTTCAAGGCCCGGTTCCGCTTCGGCAGCTTTCGAAAAGCTCGCGTAAAGAATGTTTAATTCTTTTACGGTCAAGGAGTCCAAAGTTTCTTGGTCCGTCGGGCGTTCTTCCCGCAGATACATCACGATCAGCTTACCGAAGGCTGTTCCCCAGTCTCCCAAGTGGTTAATGCGCACCACCTTGTAACCGGCGGCTTTGTAAATGCGCGCAAGGGAGTTTCCGATCATGGTCGAACGCAAATGGTGGAACGCTAATTCCTTACCGATGTTCGGGGAACTGTAGTCCATGCAGACCACTTTACCGTTGCTTTCAGCGTGGCCGTAATCGAGACCTTGGGAAGAAACCGCTTCAAGGATCGATTTGGCAAGGAACTTGCGATCGATAAAGAAGTTCAAATAACCGGCGACGGCTTCCACTTTGGAAATTCCGTTCGGAAGTTCGATTTTCGGAGCGAGCTCTTCTGCAATCACCTTCGGCGCTTTGTGCAAAGAACGCGCAAGGACAAAGCAGGGAAGTGTAAAGTTGCCGTGTTCCGTATCGGTCGGAACCGTAATCAGCTTTTTGGCCTGTTCCAGTTCAAATGCGCCCGTTGCGGCAACAGCCTGGGCAATGGCTTCATTAAATGAGTTCATCTTCAACCTTTGCCTTCTTGGCCTTGGTTTTAACAAAGTTCTTTTCTTCGAGATTCGTAATCTTTGCGTCGCTGTAGAGCTTGTCGAAAGCGAGTTCTTCTCGCTTGGTTTCTTCGAACAGCTGGATCATCAGATCGTAGCCGGCATCGAATGCCGCCCAGCGCATGTTGATGCCCGGCTTGTATTCGGTGCGGTGGAGCATTCCCTGATGCTTGAATTCCTTGGAAAGTTCATCGAGAATGGCCTGCATCTGGGCTTCGCTTTCGCAGGTGGCGATGATCATATAGTCCGATGTTTCCGAAATGCCGCGCAAATCCAGCAATTGCAGATTCTGTGCACGGAGCTGGAAGAGAATTTCCGCAGCGGTCTTCACGGCTTCTGCGTAAGTTTCCTTCTTCGGGGCAGCCTTTTTGACAGCAGCGACCTTGACGGCGACTTTCTTTTCTGCGGTTTTCTTTACCGTGGCTTTTTTGGCGGCGACTTTCTTTTCCGCCGGTTTCTTTGCAGCAGTCTTTTTAGCCGCGGTTTTCACCGTTGCTTTTTTTGCCGTGGTCTTTTTAGCTACGGGCTTCTTTGCGGCTGCGGTTTTTGTTGTTGCTTTTTTGGCTGTTGTCATGGTGTTCCTGCCTGTGTAATTTTTTCAAAATCCTTGCCTACATAAACGGTTGCATCGACCAGTTTACGCTTGTTTTCGAGAGGAATTACGTTATTTGTGTGAAGCGCTTTTGCAAGAGCTTCGGCCCCGGCCCAATGGGGGTTTCGCAAGGCGATGATGGTTTCTTCGTAATTCCAAAGATTGTCGTTGCTCATTTCCACAACGTCAAAACCTTGCGCACGCAAATAGTCACGCATTTTGGAAGCCGCTCCGGGAATCCCGCTGGAATTGAGCACCTGGATGTCTCCCGGCGTTTCACGGATTTCCTGGACAACTTCGGGCTCTTCTTGGCAAGAAATCAGAGCTCCTGCCAGGCAAAGCAAAAGAATTGTCGTTTTAAGGGAATGAATCACGCTTTAAATATAGCGATTTAGCGCGGTCTGTTTTGAGAATCGACCTTTACAACAGTCGGTTTCCAGGTCTTCGCTTCTTCCGGCGTGAGGGAAACGTAGGAAACGATAATGACGAGATCGCCTTTCTGAACCATACGGGCTGCTGCACCATTCAAGCAAATGGTACCAGAATTCGGTTCGCCTTCGATGACGTAGGTATCAAAGCGGGCTCCGTTATTGATATCGAGAATGCCGACTTTTTCGAAAGGAAGAATCCCGGCTGCATCCATCAAAGCGCGGTCAAGCGTAATGGAGCCTTCATAGTTCAAGTTCGCGTCCGTAACGGTTGCGCGATGAATTTTGCATTTAAGAAGTTCGATCTGCATTTTGCTTAGAAGCGCACCTGCAGAATACCAGCAAGACCACCTTCGAAGCTCGGGCCAATGCCGAGACTGAAGCGGTTCGCATCGGGGTTGTTCGCCCACTGGGTATCGAAGAACGCATCAGCAAAGGACCACACGTGAGCACCGATAACGGGAATCAGCCAGTAAACCCAAGTGTTATCGTATTTGTCGTTATTGATTGCGAAATAGGTAAGACCGCCAACGCCGACAACCCAAAGAGCGTCCATCCAGATCGCTTTAACCGTCTGATCGTGCTTCCACTGATAAAGGGACGGAATTACTGCAGAGAGGTAAGCTGTGCTTTGTTCACCGGCGTGATTTCTGTAAGTACGGTCGATATCGGAATCTTCAAGACCTCTTGCACGGGAAGAGAGCCAGTCTTGTTCGGAAACGCCGAGACGCTTCCAAGGTTCCTGAATATATTCGGACGGGCGAACTCCCAGCTCGGTCAGCTGTTGAAGCTTGTCGCGGGTAATGCCGCTTTCCTTTGCCTGTTGGAATTCCCACTGTGTAAGTCCGGCGCCTTCATAATCAAAGCCGGCCCATTCATCACCGGATGCAGTCGTAGAACCCGCTACGGTTTCTTCCGGAGCGTTTGCATCGTCAGCGCTGTAGTAATTAGCCCCATTTTCTTCAGCCGGAGCGTAATAGCTTGAGCTTTCCCCTTCGGCGTCATAATTCTCGAAATCGTCTTGTGCGAACGAGACGGAGGCTGCAAAAATACTGGCGCAAAGAATTTTGAAAGCAGTTTTCATTGAACCTCAGCAGTTCTGTAGTGCCGGGGGAGGGAATCGAACCCTCACACTCTCGCGAGTACCGGATTTTGAGTCCGGCGCGTCTACCAATTTCACCACCCCGGCTAGGGTAAACACAAATATAGAACTGTTTGTGAAAATGTGAATGAAAAAATGAAAGATTAAAGCTTTTTTACAGGAGTAAATTCCAAATGGTGTTTGGAAAGCACTTCTTCTCCGTATTGAACGGCTTCATCTCGGCTGTTAAAGAAGCCCGTCTGCACCAGGTAGAGCGTTCTGTCGTCATGTTTGGCTTCTACGATGCGTGCGTCGATTTTTTTTGCTTTGAGAGAATTGGCAAGCATTTCGGCATTGGCCTGAATGCTGAATGCGCCTAGTTGCAAGGACCATTCACCAGTGGGGGCGGTTGCGGTTTGAACCGGGGCCGCTTCGTTTTGGACTGCGGAACTGGACGAAAGGGTAGAATCTGTGCTTGCTGAGGACGAACTGGCAGTGGCGGTGCTTTCTGCAACAGAACTTGAACTAGCGGTGCTGGAACTTGACGCAAGAATTCCGGACTTTGCCCTTTCCACTTCTGCGCAAAGGCTGTGAACGGAATCGATGGTGCTTACTTTGTACAAACTTTGGCAGACTTGGTAAATGACGGCCAGCTGGCTCGGGCGAGCTTTAGCAAAGGACGCTGCGAGGCTTTTGTACGAAAGGTCCGGACGTTTTAAATAGAGTTCAAACTGGGCTCGGGTCATGTAAAGATCCGAAACGACCGGGAGAGAATCCGGTGTGGAAAAAATCAAACTGTCCAAGCGCTTTTTAGCAGCCGAGAAATCTTTGGAGTTTCCGGTTTGCGAACGGGCGAGCACTCCCCACAGGGCGCATTCGGAACGTTTGGATGCATCGAGCGTGGGGCATACCGATTCAAATGCTTCCGCTGCGCTTTTCCAGTTTCCGGAAACATAAGCCTTTTGAGCATCTTCCAGTGTGGCAGCAAAAACTGTGGTGACACATGTTGTAATGGCAGCGAAAAGAATTTTTGCGAACAAACGCATTGTTTCTCCCTTATTCAAGAACAGGCGTGCCGCGGAGTGTCCAACCGCGGACTTCGTCGATATGGCATTTTACATAGTCGCCCGGCTTCGCTGTTGTTGAAGCGAAAACGACTTTCTTAAAACTTCCCGTTTTTCCCACCCATTCGTTGGGATCCTTGGAAGACGGCCTTTCCACAAGAATTTCTTCTGTGCGGCCGATCATCTGCTTGTTGCGTTCAAGAGTGATGGAATTCTGAAGTTCCACAAGACGCGCAAGGCGTTCTTGCTTTTGTTCTTCCGAAAGAACTTCGGGCTCTTGGGCGCTGACCGTTCCTTCCCGAGGGCTGTAGGCGAACATAAATGCTGCGTCGAATTGAGCTTCCTTGACTGCGGCAAGAGTGTGTTCAAAATCTTCATCGGTTTCGCCTACGAAACCAGCGATGATATCGGTTGTAAGCCCGTAGAAAGGATCCTTGCCACGGAACTTTTCGAGAATCCGCATAAATTCATCGACTTTGTAACGGCGCTTCATTTTTTCGAGAATCGCATCGCTACCGCTTTGCAGCGGAATGTGGGCGTGGGGGCAAATGGTTTGAACGCTTTGCAGTACGTCAATCAGCTTTTCCGTGTAAAAGCGTGGATGGGGGCTCATAAAGCGCACCCGTCTAATGCCCGGAACTTCCGAAATTTTTACGAGCAAATCTGCGAAGTCCGTTCCGTGGTTCCGGTAAGCGTTGACGGTTTGACCGAGCAAGCAAATTTCCGAAATGCCCCGTTCGCTTGCGGATTCCACTTCCCGAATCACGTCGTCTGCGGCACGGTACTTTTCACGACCGCGGACAAAGGGCACAATGCAATAGCTGCAACGAAAGTTGCAACCGCGCTGAATTGTCACGTACGAAGAAAATGGGTGGGCGAGTTTCGCATATTCGCCGATGTAATTTTCTTCGATGTCAAAGCCTGTGATGACTCGCTTCGATGCATTGTTCTTTTTGACGATGATGGGATTCTTAAAAAGAATTTCTGGAATCTGATTATACTTATCCGGACCGATGACGTAGTCCACACAGTCCACCTGATCCATGAGTCGCGTTCCCAAGTGCTCCGCCATGCATCCGGTCACAATGAACTTGATCCACGGACGGCGCTTTTTGTAGAACTTCATTTTGGAAATTCTCGCCTTGGCGCTTTCTTCCGCCTTTTCGCGGACGGAACAGGTGTTGAACAGGAACAGGTCCGCTTCATCGGGATCTTCTGTCGGTTCGCAACCGTTTTTTTCAAGCATCGAAGCAATCAGAGCGGAATCGTATTCGTTCATCTGACAGCCGTAGGTGTCGATCATGTAATGCAAAGACATAGATTAACGGAATTGCAGACTGGAAAGGTCCGAAAAATGTGGAATGGAATAAGTGGGTTCTACAGGGGCAAAACTGGAACGTTTGCCAAATCCGTTTTCGATAAAGACGCTATCGATCCCGGCATTTTTTGCCCCGAGAATATCCGGAGCGTCATCGCCCACCATAATTGCGTCTTCTTTTGCCGTACCGGTGGCCTTTAATATTTTGAGGAAAGGCGCGGCATCGGGTTTCCGAGGGGTTTCTTCATCGCCAAAAGCAAAGGCGTCGAAATAGGAATCCAGTTCAAAGTGCTTTAAAAGGGCGAGTCCCGGAATATGCGGCTTGTTCGTTGCCAAGGCTTTTTTGGCTGGGAAGCTTTTTAAGAACTCCACAACGCCTGGGTATGGCTCTGTTTTTTCCAAGCAATGCTTGGCGTAAAATTCGGAATAGCACTGGTGCACTTCGAGCAGGGGGGCGTCTGCGCCTTCAAGGGAACGTTCCACGAGTTTTAAAGAGCCGTTACCGATATAACTTTTGATTTTTTCTGTCGATAAAGTTTTTAGCCCAAAAGTTTGGAGGGCATAGTTCACGGCGACGCTCAGATCTCCCAGCGTGTTGAACAGAGTTCCGTCCATGTCGAAAATGTACAGGGATTTACTTTTCATCGCCCCAAATTTAGTAATTCGCTGCCGGGCTTTTTGTTATCTTCGTCCCATATGGGTTCCAAATTCTTTCTTTGTTATCATGATCTTTCTATTAAAAACGCAAAAGTCGCGGTAAAGCAAATCCGTCAGATTGCGGACGTTGCAAAATCCCCGATTTCGGTTGCCGTGATTCCCGATGGAACGCAAAAAGAATCCGAATTGGATTTTTTCAGAGCGGAACTTGAAAACCTTTTGGCCGATGGCTTTGAACTTTTGCTGCACGGAACTCGCCATTTGGCGATCGAAAATTCCGATCGCAATTTTTTGGGGAAAACGGCTCTCTCTTTAACGGATGATGAAGCGGAATTTGCAGGTCTTGACGAATGCGATTCTTTTCGTCTTTTGGAACAGGGTATTTCCCTTTGGGAATCTTTGGGTTTAGAACTGCCCTTGGGATTTGTGCCTCCGGCATGGTATGGAAACTCCTATCTCAAAAAACAGGTGCTTCAAAAATTCCGTTATTATGAAGACCGCTTTGCCGTGTACAAAAGGCTTGAACCTGCCGCGGAGTCGAACGCTCTTTCCGCAGAAAAAATTCTTTCGCCAGCGCTCAGCTTTGCAGGGCTTCCACGCTTTTCGCTGAATGTAGCGCAGACTTCTGCTTGCCTCGCTTTGCAAGCTCCCCTTGGAACGCCCCGCTTGGTGTTTCACCCGGTAGATTTTGAAACCATCGGGGAATCCCGCATTTTGAACTTGACGCGTTTTGCAATTTCGAAACGGGAAAAAATCTTTTATCGCGATTGTTGATTTGGAAAATTTTTGAAAGTAAAAAGAAAAACGGTTGATCCAAAGGATCAACCGTTTTTCTTTGCTAAACTAGAGTTTAAGCTGCGTCCGGGCTTTTCTTCGGCTTGATTTTGTGGAAAATCGCATTGGGAAGCCAGAAGAAGGTCGGTACGAGGTACATGGTCAAAAGCGCTGACACAATCAAACCGCCCACGGAAGCGATACCCATTGGCTGAGTCAAGGCTGCCACGTCACCACCGAGAGCGAAGGCCAGAGGAAGCTGCGCCACCACAGAAGCAAATGTGGCAAGCATAATCGGCTGGAACTTGGATTCGGCGGCAGAAAGAATTGCCGAACGTCTGCCCATCGATCCGCTGCGCAACAAACGGTTTGCTTCGTCGAGAAGAAGAATTGCGTTGTTCACCACCACACCGATAAGCATCACGATAGCCATCAAGGAAATCATGGACAAAGCCTTTCCGGTGAAGATCAAGGCGAGGAACACGCCGATGGCACCCATCGGAATGGTCGTCATAATGATGAATGGCTGCGCGAAGCTTTCGAGAAGAGCCACGAGCAAAATGTAAGTGAGGATGATTGCCATGATGATTGCGGTAATGAATTCTTGCACCATGTCATTTTGCATGTCTGCGTTACCGCCGAAGCCGAAGGATATGCCGGTTGGAACTTCGTCCTTCATTTCGGCGGTGAGCTTTTCGATTTTGCCCATGATTTCACCGGTGGTGTGACCCGGCAAAAGGTTCATGGAAATATCGACGCGGGACATTTTACGCTTACGGTCGATTCGGGTCGGACCTGCGCCGTCTTCCACATAGAAGAGTTCGTTTGTATTTACGTAACCCTTCGGCGTGAGAATCGGGAGCGTTTCAATGTCGCTATGGCTTTGCCTGTCTTTTTCTTGCAAGCGGACGTACACGTCATATTCTTCGCCGTCATCCGTGTACTGGCCTGCTTCGTAACCGCTGACTGCGATGTAGTTGTATGTTGCTACGGTTTTTAATGTAACGCCGTAATCGGCAAGAGCCTGACGGTTCGGAATTAAACGGATTTCCGGTTTACCGGCTTCGTAACTCGTTTTCACATCCACGATGCCGTCAATCTTTTCCTTGATGCGGTCCATGACGATTTCGGAAGCTCTGACAACGGAATCCTGTTTAAGACCGCTGACTTCGAGAACCACGTCGCCGCTGGAATTGCTGTTCATTTCGGAAGCGGAAATCGATTTGATAGAAATGTAAGCGTCCGGAATGTTTGCAAAATGAGGACGTAAGGAGTCGATGATCTGATCCGTGCTACGGGTACGACCTTCGCTGTCCTTCAAAAGCTTCACACGCATGGTGGCCTGGTTTACAGTGGTCAAACCGTTGGTACCGCCTACGTTCATGCTGTAGTGCTTGATTTCTGGAATGCCCTTGATGCGGTCTTCAATGATGCGGGCCACGCTGTCCGTGGTTTCAATGTTTGTTCCCACAGGCATTTCGAGCTTAAGGCTGATCATGCCCTGGTCCTGCTTCGGAGAAAGTTCCACCGTCATCTTGTTTGCCGCCATATAGCCAACGAATAAAACCATGGCGACAAGGAGAATGACCTGGAGGAACACGCCCGGAACAGAAAGGCTGAAGGAAAGAGTCTTCAAATAGATGGAACGGATAATGTTCAATGCAGCAGGGAAAATGCTGAACAGCTTTTCACCGATGGAGTGCTTACCTTCGATGATGTTTCCATTGGCATCTTTCTTTTTACCCTTGAACAGGTAAGCTGCCATTAGCGGGGTAAGCGTAAAAGTCACCAAAAGGGAAACGACCGTTGCAAACACCATGGTCATACCGAAGGTACGGAAGAAGATACCGACGATAGACTTCATGAATGCGATTGGCACGAACACGCAAACGTTGGTAAGCGTAGACGCCATGATGGCGATCATGATTTCGCTTGTACCTTTATACGCAGCTTCTTTCGGCGTTAAACCTTCGGAAAGTTTCGAGTTGATGTTTTCAAGCACAACGATGGAGTTCGTCACCAAAAGGCCCACCGACGACGAGAGCGCCATCAGGGACATCATGTTGATGCCGAATCCTGCAAAGTACATCAGGGTAAACGCACCGATCACGGAAATAGGCATGGTGAGCGCTGCGATAAACATGGTGGAGAATTTTCCGAGGAAGAGAAGCAAAAGGACCGCAGTAAGGCCGATGGCAATCATGATGTTTTGAATCACGTTGTCAATGGATTCGTTCACGGATTCGCTCTTGTCGTAAATCAGGTGCAGTTCAAATCCTTCCGGAAGAGTCTTACTGATTTCGTCCATGCGCTTAAGAACGCCTTTGGAAACCGCCACCACGTTTGCGTCGGAACGTTTTTTAATGTCCAAGGAAACCGAGTTGATTCCGTTAAAACGGGATGTAGAAGTCACCGTTTCAATGGTGTCTTTAACGTCTGCGATTTCAGAAAGCTTGATCACGCCCATGGAGGTGGGAATATCCAAGTTACGCATTTCGTCGAGGCTTTGGAATTTACCTGCCGTACGCACGCTGGTATTCTTATGCTTGCCGATCACTTCGCCCACCGGGTAATTGACGTGGGTTGCACCGTAAAGGCCCATGATGGTCGTAATGTCCACATTACGATCGATCATTTTTTCCTTGTCCAGTTCAATGGAAATCTGGCGAGTCGTACCACCGAAAATATCCACGCTGGCGACGCCCGAAACGGATGTGAAGAGCGGTTCGATTTCGTCTTCCACTTTCTGACGGAGTTCCGTGGAATTCAGAGGTCCAGTGAAGGAAATCGACATAATAGCGGAACCGTTAATGTCCACCTTCGAAATAATCGGAGATTCGACAGCGTCTGGGAAGTCGGCTGCCGCAAGTTCGATTTTAGAACGAACGTCGTTTGCCGCCACGTCCACGTCCACGCCCATGTTGAACATGGCGATGACAATGCCGTAGTTTTCAAGACAGATGGATTGAACGTAATCGATACCGTCCACCAGTTCCACCTGGTCTTCGATAGGCTTGATAATGGTTGTTTCGATTTCTTCCGGGTTTGCGCCCGAATAGATGATGGTACCGGTGACCACGGGAACGTCGAATTTCGGCAACAGGTCCACCACCATCATGGTGTAGGTATAGAGACCGAACACCACGACGGCCAAAATGACCATGAGCATGGTAATCGGTTTGTAAATACTTGCTTTAATCATTCGGAAATGTCTCCCTTATTCGACGACCAAAACCTTGTCGCCGTCGTTCATGCGGGACATGCCTTCGACGATAATGGTTTCGCCTGCTTCGAGGCCTTCGGCAATCTGAATGTAATCCTTGGTCTGTACACCGAGCTTCACAAGCTTGCGACGAGCTTTACCTTCGGCATCGACGGTCCAGACTGAGTTGGAACCGTTGCGGTA
>JAGDBD010000084.1 GCA_017959225.1 Fibrobacter sp.
ATCTTGCAATGGATTGCTTCACCCTTTCTGGGTTCGCAAAGACATTGCAAATCACTCCTGAACGCATATTGCGCACAGGATATATTCCGCCCATGCAACCCACGGGCGATGGCGAGCAATTGTCTTATTCTCGTTGTTGAAATTGTCGAGATTCCAGATAGAGGACAAGAGCGATACTCAGAGAGTTCTCTCTTGCTTTGCACTTATCCAGACTTTTTGGAAATAAAAAAGGCGTGGAGTTGAATGCATTTATCTATCTGAGGCTCTCGACTGCCCACAACGAATAAACACAAACAACCCACGCCCCAAAATCGGGCGACAGAAAACGCAGCAAATGTTGCGTGGATTGCTTCGTCTTTGGCTCGCAATGACTCACGAAACGAATCCGTGAAACCATGCGAAAGACTCGCAATAACATGCAGGACAGATTACTGTTGCTGTCGAAATGCGCAAAATACCGCAAAGGCGTTTTGCGTATTTACGTGAGCGTCCGTCTTGTTCCCGTTGTTGAAATTGTCGAGACTTCAGATAGAGAACAAGAGAAAACTCTATTTGGCCATAATATAGATTTTGGGCTTGGCAAAAAATGACAAAAAGGGAGAATCCCGTGCCTTTTTTACTTTGCTTTTTTGTGTTTATAGGATTAAAAATGGCTAAAAGAGCTAAAAAACAGAATGTTCCATACCGACCCCGTTCGTGGAGTCGGAAGTTGAAAAGATGATTCGGGTTGTTCGTGGTAAACAGGTGCAGCTTGACCGCGGGGAACTACAACGCCTCGAACAATTACTCCCTGTGAAAATTTAAGGATATGGGTACTGAGTGTTTACGGAATAATCTACCGGGCATTCGATAATGCTTGGAACGTCTTGTTTAAAAGCTTCTTCCAGAGTTGGAATCAAATCTTCAGTCCGTTCAATTCGATACCCTTTTAGGTGCATGGATTCTGCGTACTTCACAAAATCTGGATTGGTAAAGTTAACGGAAAAACTTTCTCCATAGCGATCTTCTTGTTTCCATTTGATAAGCCCATAGCTGTTGTCGGTGAAAATGAGAGTTACAAATGGGAGATGTTCCCGGTACGCCGTTTCTAGTTCCTGACTGTTCATCATAAATCCGCCGTCACCGGTGACTGCCAACACTTTCTTTTTAGGGTTCAAAAGTTTAGCGGCAACAGCTCCGGGGACTGCAATCCCCATCGTTGCAAATCCATTCGAAATAATGCATGTGTTCGGATGGTAGCATTTATACTGCCTGGCGATCCACATTTTGTGAGCGCCCACATCCGAAATTAAAATGTCTTCTTCGCCCATGACCTGCCGCACGTCAAAAAGAATTTTTTGAGGCGTAGGCGGAAAAGAAAAATCTTCGTCAAAACGGGAATGGTCGTCAAGCATCATCTTGCGGATTTCCTTTGCCCAGACCGGCTCTTTAGAGCTTTGGCAAACACCGCAGAGAGCTTCTAGCGACGCCGAAATATCACCGATGATTTCTTCTTCGGGTTGGTAAAATTTGTTCACATGGTTTGGACTTTCGTCTATGTGAATGATTTTTTTGTCACCGTTTGGATTCCATTTGGAAGGAGCGTATTCCACAACATCGTACCCTACGGTGATGACGAGATCCGCCTGCTCCAAGGCGATGTTTGGAAAATCTCTCCGTGGTATGCCGATACAGCCCATGAAGTAATTGTAATCGTAAGGGACTGCCCCTTTGGCCATCATAGTGCACACTACGGGAAGTTTTGACGCCAAAGTGAATTCTCTCAAAGCTTTGGAAGCGTTGTTGCGCACAGCGGAGTGCCCCACAAGAATGACCGGTCGCTTGGCAGAAGCAAAAACTTTCCCCGCTGCGAGAATCGCTTCGGAGCTTGCGTACACAATATTTTCTCGGTGGTGTTTTAGCGGAGTCTGTGCGATGCTTTCTTCGACTTCCATGGCGGCAATGTTGCAAGGCAAGTCAATGTGGCATGCACCGGGTTTTTCCATTTCGGCATATTTGAAAGCGATGCGAACGATTTCGTTCACTGTATCCGGGCGAACCACCTGTTTGCTGCGCTTGGTGATCGGCGTAAACATGTTCACCAAATTCAGGTACTGGTGACTTGTCAAATGGATGCGTTCGGTCCCTACCTGCCCTGTAATAGCAATGAGGGGTGCTCCGTCGGAGTTGGCGTCGGCAACTCCCGTGACCAAGTTTGTGGCGCCAGGGCCTAACGTGGAAAGGCATACGCCAGCTTTGCCCGTTAAGCGACCATAGACATCGGCCATGAATGCGGCCCCCTGTTCGTGTCGGACGGTGATGAACTGGATGCTCGATTTTTTGATGGCTTCCATCAGCTCCAAAGTTTCTTCGCCGGGAATCCCGAAGATGTATTTTACCCCTTCGCTTTCTAGGGACTTGACTAAAATTTCAGCAGTGTTCATAGGTGTCTTTTGAAAATGGGTTATTGTCTAAAACAGTAAAGCCATATTCGTGCCAACGGAACGAATTTGTAAAAATGCGGTTTTTAGCGAAAAATCGCAAGATTTTGACTGATATATCCCGACAAAAAACGGCCAAATTTTTGCAAATGTGACAAATTTGTAACAAAATGGCGTTTGTAAAGCTAAGGCACATTTTTTGCTGTTCATTTGAATATGAATAGCATTGATTTCGAAGACTCCTTTTTCAAGTCCGTTTCCGCATTGCCGAAGACGGAGTTTGATCACCGCATTAAGCGTTTGCACAACGTTTTGGAAGAGAACGATCTTTCGTCGAATATGGATCACGCTCACAAAGGGACAGACCCCATCCCTTTGGTGATTTCTTCGGATGAATGGAAAAATTTGGAAGCTGGAATCAATCAAAGGGCTAGGCTTTTTAACGCTTTGGCAAAGGATATTTACGGTGAGCAACGGCTGTGGAAAGAAGGCCGTTTGCCTGCGGCATTGCTGTTTGCAAACCCGGATTTTTTACAGGTGGTCTGGAAGGTTAAACCTGTTGGAGACATTTTTGTGAACCTGGCTTCTACCGATGTGGCAAGGCTTAAAGATGGAAGCTTTGTTGCCATGGCGGATCACTTGCAAGTTCCAGAAGGATTGGGGCGGGCTTTAGAAAATCGTATTGGTGTGAGCCGTGCTTTCCCGGAACTGTTCCGCAGCATGCGCACGGAACGTTTGGCAGTGTTCTTTAAAAAACTGCTGGACGGACTTAACGAAATGCACAAGGGAATCCGCACCCAGGGAGAATCGGAAAAGGTGGTACTTCTCGCTTCGGGGCCAGACAATCCCCGCCGTGCAGAAGATGCTGTCATTGCTCGCTACTTGGGAATACCCCTTGTGGAAAACGACGACCTTGCTATTCGCAATATGCAGGTGTACATGAAGACTTTGATGGGACTGAAAAAAATCGGCACTATCTTTCGCCGGGTAGAAGACGGTATGTGCGACCCGTTGGAACTGCGTGTGGATAGCGGTGAAGGCGCAGTGGGCCTAATTAGTTCCGTCCGCGAAGGCAACGTGGCCATAGCCAACTTCCTTGGAACTGGTGTTTTGGAAACGCCTTTGTTCAAACCCTTTTTGCCTGAAATTTGCCGGGAGTTGCTTGGCGAAGAACTTCTTTTGCGAGATGTGGAAACCCTTTGGTTGGGAAATAAAAAGGACTTTGAATGCGCGATGGCTGAACCTGAAAAATGGATTTTCAAGAAGGCGTTCCGCGATGGCGCAAGCTTCAAGGACGCGGAGTCCAAAGCTTACGCTTCTATGACTACAACTGCGCAGCTAGCCCTGTTGCAGTCTATCGAAAGCGCTCCGGAAGAATGGGTAGCCGAAAAAGTCATGGAGGTATCCACGGTCAACGCCTATTGCGACAGTTCTCGGGAATTCATGCCTGCCGTTTCTCTGATGCGGTTCTTTGCGGTCAACACGTCAAAGGATCGTAATGATGAGACTTCGGTCATGCCGGGCGGTCTTGGGGTTTTCCAATTTGTGCAAAACGATTCTGCGGCAAACACAATTTGTTTTGCAAAGGTTTGTGCCGTGGGGGATGTCCTTTTTGAAAAGGATGTCTGGGTGCTTTCGGAAAAGCCTGTACAAAGTTTTTCGCTTCTCGCTCCGGCAGATCAAGCGATTACACCGTCTAGAGCCAGCGGAAATTTGCCTAGCCGTGCGGCAGAAAACCTGTTCAGGCTGGGGCGGGACTTGTCAGCAACCAACATGATGGCCCGTATTGCAAGAGGCGTTGCGGTAAGGCTTTCGGATGAGTCTTGGATGGACATGCTTGAAATTCCGTGGATTTTGAATGCGGGACTTTCTGACGATTCTCAGTCACGGCTTGCGCAAGATCCGGAAAATGCCCTTCGCTACTTTGTTCTGCGCAAGGATAATAAGGACGGAATGCAGTGCGTGTTGACGGAAATTCGAGAATTAGGAATGCAGTTGCGGGACCGCATTTCTGAAGATTTGTGGCTTTACTTGAACGGCTTTGGCATTGCTGAGATGCCTGCGGGACCAGGTGCGGCGGCACTGTTACCCTACTTGAAGGAGGTTCTTTCGGACAGTGCCGCAGTGGCCGGCCTTGCAGCGGACTCTATGACACGCGGCCACGAATGGCGCTTTTTGGAATTAGGGCGTGAGATTGAATGCGCCATCCGCACCTTGCAGCTCCTGAAGAGCCTGCTTTCTACAGCGCCCGACGACGAGATGACCAACTTGCGGCTGTTGCAGTCCCTTCTTGAAATCGGAGACGGTCTCATGACTTACCACCGTCGTTACGGAGGTCGCCTGCAAATCGTGCCTGTTATCGACTTGCTTCTGTCCGACGAATCGAATCCCCGAAGTGTTGCCTACCAGGTGGCAAAGCTCCGGGAAGCCTCTAAGCATTTGCCCGGAAACAACCAGAGCGAAGCTACTTTCTCGCCCCTAGACCGCGAACTCATGCGAGTGCTTGCAGACCTTCGCCTGGCAAATATTGAACAACTTGCAGAAACCGTAAACAACAAAAGGGAGAACCTGATAAAACATTTGGACTCGCAAATACAATCCATTGAACGGATCGTCGATATTGTTACTGGACTTTACTTAAGCCACGCCCCACGGGCAGGCGTTATCCACGCTACTACCACGGAAATGTCGGAGGTTTAAGATGCCCATTTACCAAATTGACCATGAGACGGTCTATGACTATCGTCTCCCCGTTCTATACAGCAACCACTTGGCTCACATGCTTCCGCGAAACGTCTGCCGGCAAAATTGGCTCTGTCACGAAATCGAAATTGACCCTAGCCCAACCATTCAGCAGGAACGACAGGACATCTTCGGAAACAAGGTATTAGCCTTCAGCATCGAAGAGGAGCACATGCATTTTCGATTCAAGACCACAAGCGTCGTGGATGTTCAGGCAGAAGAGCCTCCGAATCCAAGCGATACCGAGGCTTGGGAAAACGTGGCAGCTCTCCTCGAACGCCCCACAAGCGATGAAACCTTGGATGCAGCCATGTACGTCTATGCCTCCCCTTTCGCCAAATTTGACGAATCCGTACGCAACTACACTCTGGAAAGCTTTGAACCAAAACGCCCCATCTTTGACGCAGCTTACGAACTTATGACGCGAATTTATACAGACTGCAAATATACGCCTGGAGCTACAAAAATCGGCGCTCAGCCTCAAGAAATCTTGCGGGGGCGAAAAGGAGTTTGTCAGGACTTTGCCCATTTGATGATCGGATGCTTGAGGTCATTGCACTTGCCGTGCCGATACATCAGTGGATACTTGCGCACCCACCCCTGCGAAGGGCAACCGAAGCTCGTGGGAGCGGACGCCACTCACGCCTGGGTAAGCATTTACATTCCTCGTCACGGCTGGGTGGAACTGGACCCCACCAACAATGTTCTAGGTAGTGACGAACACATCATTTTAGCCTGGGGCAGAGACTTTGGAGATGTGAGTCCCTTAAAAGGCGTCATCACCGGAGGTGGAGAGCACACCTTGAAAGTTTCCGTGAACGTGGATGTGAAAGACTAGACACCAACTAAAAGCATAAGGAAGTACAACATGCAATTTGAAGATTACAACACCGAAGGCTTTTACGACGAGCTTTGCCTGCCCGACGGGACTCCCCGCCCAGCTGCAGAACCGTTGTTTACAAAAATCAATGAACTCCCCGAAGGAGAACTGCAACGTCGCCAGAAAATTGCGGAATCCGCCTTTTACGATAACGGCATCACATTCGCCGTCTATGGCAATAAGGATGGTAAAGACAAAATCATCCCTTTTGACGTGATCCCCCGCATTGTAAGCGCCGCAGACTGGAAACATTTGGAAGCTGGATTAAAGCAACGTACAAATGCGCTGAACTGTTTTTTGACGGACATTTACAACGATCGCAAAATTTTGCGAGATAAGGTAGTGCCCGAAAGCCTAATCAACACCTGCACCGCATATCGCCCGCAGATGGAAGGCTTTGTGCCGCCTAAGGGAATCTGGGCCCACATCACGGGAACTGACCTTGTGCGCGATACCGACGGAACGTTCTACGTTCTCGAAGACAACATGCGTTGCCCCAGCGGCGTCTCTTACGTGTTGCAGAACCGCCAGATTCTAAAGAGAACCTTCCCCCAGGTTTTCTCCAACTGCTCTATTCGCCCAGTGGATGAATATTGCACCCGCCTTCGCAAGGCTTTGGAATACTTGGCAGAATCTACCGACTCCCCCAAAGTTGTGGTGCTGACACCCGGCATTTACAACTCTGCGTACTACGAACATTCTTACCTGGCACAGCAAATGGGTGTCGATTTGGTGACAGGCGACGACCTCGTGGTGCAAGACAAGAAAGTTTTTGCCCGTACCACTCGGGGACTCAAACAGGTCCACGTCATCTACCGCCGTGTGGACGATGAATTCTTGGACCCGAAGGTTTTCCGACCGGATTCCTGCCTCGGTGTTCCCGGACTTATCGATGCTTACAAGGCCGGAAACGTGGCTCTCGCAAATGCCCCCGGTTGCGGTGTCGCCGACGACAAGGCGATATACACCTATGTTCCCCAGATTATCAAGTACTACCTGGGCGAAGAGGCGATTATTCCCAACGTGCCCACCTTCGTTTGCGAAAACCCCAAGCACATGCAGCATGTTATCGACCACATCGAAAACATGGTGGTGAAGGCGGCCAGCGAATCGGGCGGTTACGGTATGCTGGTAGGTCCCAAGTCCACCAAGGAAGAATGCGAAGCCTTCAAAGACAAAATCCGTGCCAATCCGCGAAATTACATTGCACAGCCCATGATATCCCTCAGCCGGGTGCCATGCATTGTGGATGGCGGTTTTGAAGGTCGCCATGTGGATTTGCGCCCTTACATTGTGCAGGGGCGGGAAACCTACATCCTCCCCGGAGGTCTCACCCGCGTTGCCCTCCGGAAAGGTTCCATCGTGGTTAACAGCTCCCAAGGCGGAGGTTGCAAAGACACTTGGGTTATCGCTGAAAACGAGAAGGCCCCTGAACTTGGGCAGGCAAAACTTTGGATGGAACAACAGCAACAACAGTAGTAGACGTAGAAAGTTAGAAGTAGGGACTATAGTATGCTAAGTAGAGTCGCAAATTCAATTTATTGGCTTGCCCGCTATATCGAACGGGCCGAAAACGTTGCCCGTGGAATCGACGTGAACCTCCAGCTCCAACTGGATTTGCCAGGCGAAGTCCGGCCATGGGAACCTGTGATCCAGATTGCAGGCAATGCCGAAGATTTTTTCAAAAAATATTCCCACGTTTCCATCGAAAATGCGCTGATGTTTTTAACCTTTGACAAGGAAAACCCCAACAGCATCCTCTCTTGCGTGGCCATGGCCCGTGAAAACGCCCGTTGCGTTCGGGAGCGCATATCTTCGGAATTGTGGATTGCCATCAACCAGTTCTACCTGAAGCTGAACGACCCTGAAATTTCAAAGCAGGCGCTGGTGGCTCCTCACGCTTTTTACAGCAGCGTCAAGGAATTCAGCCAGCTAACGGCAGGGATCATTCAGGGCACCATGAGTCATGACGTGGCTTGGAACTTTACCCATCTTGGAACGCTATTAGAACGTGCTGACCAGACCTCTCGAATTCTGGATGTCAAGTATTACATCTTGCTCCCCGATGTCAGCATGGTGGGCATGGCGCTGGATATTGTGCAATGGAACGCAGTCCTCAAGAGCGTAGGCGCTTACGAGATGTTCCACCGCCGAAATTCCAACGTCACACCCCACAATGTGGCCGAATTTCTATTGCTTTCCGAAGACTTCCCCCGGTCCTTGCGCTATTGCCTGGAAAAAGCGGAACTGTGCTTAAAAAACATCGCTTTCCCCGTGAAAAGTAACGTGGAATCCATTCGACTGCTGGGCAAGCTGCGCTCCGATTTGGCATTCGCCACCATCGAAGAAATCATCGAGCAGGGACTTCACGAGCAGATAGAAAAGGTGCAGGTACGCTTAAGCCATCTCGGCAATCAAATCTGGAAAGATTTTTTTTGCTAGGAATTTCCTCGCAGTTAGTGCCGGCGGGTAAATTTTCTCGACAAGCTTCAAAATTCTTGATATATTGAATGAGACGTTTGTCGAGGAATTTTATGTCTGCGAATATGGAACAGTTGATTTCGGAATGTTCACCGCTTTTAGGAAAAGATTCGGTGGTGTTTCAGGAATTGCTTGCCTATTTTGGCAGCGAAGCGAAGATTGCTCCAGATTTGCACGACCTTCGGGAATTTTTAGTACCGCGACGGTTGTACAAAGTGGTGAAAATCGCCGAAAGTTCTTTTATGAAATGCGCATATGCGTTGGTGGATAATTACCCGGAATGTACGCGGGCGTTGGGAATGTTGCGCTATTACAGGTCTCCAAAGGCAATGCTCTGGCAAGATGTGGAAAAAGCGGAAAACATCATTTCGAATTCCCTTACAATGGATGTGTACGGTTGGAAACCGGATTCCTTTACCGCTTTTGAAAAAAGTGGCGGTGACAAGTTTGAATTGACCGCCATTCTCGCCTTTTAATTTTAGAGGAATTCGAACAGGATAATTCCCGGCAGTTTTCCGGTTCCTACCCAAGATTCCAAATAGCCTTGCAGTTCGTGATCTAGGACTTTTCCGAATTTGGAAGAAGCGTCTCGCAGAACGGGCTTTTTCCCTTTTTCCAAAATCAAAAATCCGGTGTGGAAAATATCGATCACATTTAAGCGGCTAACGAATCCGATTCCGCGGATGGAATTTTCGCCTTGCCACGTGGAACTTGCGAATTCAATCGCCTTTTCAAGTGGCAGATATTTTAAATAGATCTGAGGATCCGGTTGATCGTAAGAGATTTTTTTGGAGCGGAAAAACTTTTTCTTGGGAATGGTGCGAACGACCAACGTATCGTTTGGCAGGGGAAGCTGTTTTGCAAAAGTTCCTTCGCCGATCCAGTCCAGTACAAAGTAATGCTTTCTGAATTTGTACGCAATTTCTCCGTTCAAATAACGGATTCTTTGGAGCGTGCTAAAAAGGCTATCTTCGTCAGGGCTTTTGGCCAGTGCAAGTACATGTTCCAAATAAGTGACGCAGTCCAGGGAATCCGTGTAAATCATCGGCTTCGGTTCAATGGTGTCTAAATAGCCTTCGCCTGTAGGCCCTAAAAGGTAAGGTCTGTCCATGAACTTTTCGGAGAAGAACCGAATCCTTTCTTGAGTACCGCTGACCGATTCCCCTTGAATGTAAAGATTCCGCATGGAAAGCAGCGAAGCGTAACCGTTGTTTACAGCTCTGTAAAGGCTCATCCAGATGGAATCCAACGCTCCACGGCAAGTGTTATCTGGCGTTTTACCGGTTTTGTTCAAATAGCTCGCAATCACAAGCGTGTCGCCGTCGATCGTTGGCATGTAACCGACTAAACCGTGAGCTTCATTGATAAATCCCGTTTTAAAGCGGATGCGCCACGCGTATTCAAGACCGTTCATGCGTTTGTAACCGCTGCCGATTCCCGGACTTGCAAAACTTTGCACGTAGTATTTACCGCGGGGGTGGCGCGCCATTTTAGCGAGCAGCGCGGTTTCGGAAGAAGGTTTAAGCTTGTTTTTGGGAGAAAGTCCGCATCCGTCAAACAGATCAAAGTCGTTTGGCGAAAGTTCCATCTTTTGAATGAATTCGTGAACGCCTTGGCGTCCATTTTCCAAATTTCCTACGCCGAATTTGGCTGCGGCAAAATTGCGGAAGAGAGTTTCTGCGTGCAGGTTCTGGCTCCGCTGATTGATTTCGTCCAAATAGCTGAGCAGGGGAGTCCCTTCGAAATGGAATGTGTGAATGTCGATGCCACTTTGCGCCGAAGAATCTTCCATTACGGTGAACCCGCGATTTTTTAACGCTTGGATGAATGCTGCTTGGAAATAATGGTTGGGATCGCGAACCGGAACGACAATTGCTGCATCGGTTACATTTACACCGATCGTTCCTGAAATTCGCACAATGGGAGCATCTTTATCTAGCGCGTACTTCCATTTGCGTTTGGCCCCTTTGACGGTGGTTAAGGAATTTTCCACCTTCACAAATCCCACGTCCGGGTCTACGGTGATGCTTGCGGTGTCGCCGATTTTTTTACCCGGCGTCATGCGGATTAATGCGCAATTGTCGTTAAATTCTAGCGGGGTGATTTCTGCGCCATACCAGGAATCAAAATAGTTGGATCTCCAGTGGTCCGGTTTCCGAGGCCCCGAAAAGTAACTTGTGTCCAGTTCAATGCGGATTTGCAAAGTGTCGATATTTTTTTGACGAATGGAATCTGCAAAACCGTTCAGAACGTAAAAGGGGTCCGTGTAAAATCGGGCGGAAATGTTCGGATCGCCTTCACTGCGCAAGCGGATGACACCGCTGAACTTTTTCCCCACGGTACTGCCTTCCATGTGAACGGAAGTTTTCGGTTGAAAGTTCAGAGGCAAATAATCGAGAGCCGCCGCCGTGGTGACGGTTTTCATGGTACTTGCCGGTGTAAAAAAAGAATCCGCATTGACGGCGGCGATCTGCTTTCCCGTGTGCAAGGAGCGAATGGACAGTCCGAACTTAGAACCTGGCGCCATGGAATCAACAATCGTCTGGTAGTCGGCTGTCGAAATGTATGGCTTGGGAACGAATGCAGCGGTATCTTTGGAAACAGGTTCCTGCGCCGTCAGCAATGTTGCCAAAATCAAAAGTGCGGACCAGAATGTTTTCATTTGACTCCCGGAATTTCAAAGCTTGCGCCGGTCAATTTTTTTAAGTGTATCCAATAATAGGGATATGTTTTGTTCACACAAAGCGGGTCTAGAATGCGAATGGATTTTTCTTTTGGAATTCCAAAAGCGGCAAGGCTCATGCACATGG
>JAGDBD010000085.1 GCA_017959225.1 Fibrobacter sp.
GCCTACGGTTACGCTTCCCATGTGGTGAATCTTGCGCTTGCACGGTATAACAGCTTTACAGGGCAGATTGCCCTTAGCAGCTTTTCGGAAGATCAGCAGTTGATGGCCGTGGTGCAGTCGGTCAAAAAGGATCTTTTGCCGCTGATTGCGACGGCAAAGCCTTGGGCTTTTGCTTTTGGAATTTTGATGGCCATTCTCGGCGGCGTCTGTGAAGCTATTCCAAAGCTCGTTGCGACGGCGCTTTTAAAACTCCATGTTTTGAAACCGGCAACGGGGGATTTGAACGAAGCTCCTGAATGTTTCCGCAGACGTCTGCGGATTTTGGCCATTGTCGTTTGTGCCATTGCTTTGATCTGCCTTGTGATGGGATTGATTTTCCATTTTAACGATCCGGGTCGGGATACTCCGTCAAAGGTTCTGGAACTCGAAAAAGAAGCATCCCGTTACTATTCTTTGCAAAAGGCTTATTTCCAAAAGCATCAGGCTATAGGAACTTGGGTGCAGATCGGCTATGAAGCGCCTACGTCAGAAAATTTTGTCTTTGAAAAACAGGGCAAATATTCCTGGCGAGCCAAAAACATTTCAAAATGGGAAGAATGCCCCGATTCCAGCGTGTGGAAAGTGACGTTTGAAGTCACAGGCTTTTTTAGCAAGGAGCTGAAAACTTATGCGTCGCGGCCAAACTTGGAAGCCTGCGAATCTCTCACTCCGGAATTTAGAAAGAACGTTTTGAGCAAGTAGCTGTTACCGGCTTTTGAAGATTACAAGGTTTTCTTTAGCTGTTTGCGGACCGCTTCCAAAAATTCGATGTACTCCGCACTCTGGTAATCTCTATATGTCCACGAAAAGGCGTGGAAGTGTCCATCTTGGAAGTAGAGCGTCGGCTCCACGTAAATGCCGTCCCGAATGTACACGCGTTGCCGCTGATCTTTAGTCGTTGCTAAAAAGAACTGCCCGAGGGTCATGTAACCCGGATCGAGGTTTACAGGGCGAAGTCCTTCTGTGCCAAATTCCTTGGCAAATTCCAGCTCCAGCTCGTTGGTTTTCAGCTTGATATCCACAATGGATTCTCGCTGGATTAAAGCCTTGTACGTGACAAAGGCGCGGACCGGAGCTTCTCCGATTTCATCCTTGTAATAGTTCGTGAATTTGAACGGGAACGCAGGCAAAACTTCGAGCTCTTCACCATAGAGTTTGCAAAGGCGCGGGCGCATTTCGTCGATCAGCGTCGCATCTTTTGCCAAAAATCCCATGACGAGTCTCGCCGGGAGAGGCTTTTTTGCAATACCCATAGGAACCTCAAAAAGAAAATCTTCAACGCTCTAAAAAATACTAATTTGACTGCATGCAGCAATATCTTGATTTACTCCGCGACATTCTGGATAATGGGGTGGACCGTTCTGACCGCACAGGTACAGGCACTCGCTCTGTTTTTGGCCGTCAGGCCCGCTACGACCTTTCCAAAGGTTTCCCCTGTTTAACGACAAAGAAACTCCATTTGCGGAGCATCATCCACGAGCTGCTGTGGTTTTTGAAGGGCGATACAAACATTCAGTACCTTCACGATAACAAGGTGACGATTTGGGACGAATGGGCCGATGAAAACGGCGACTTGGGGCCGGTTTACGGTCACCAGTGGAGAAGCTGGCCAACTCCGGATGGCGGTCACATCGACCAGATCCAAAACCTTTTGGACAGCCTAAAGAATAGCCCGGATTCCCGCAGACATCTTGTTTGCGCATGGAATGTGGCCGAAGTCGATAAAATGGCGCTTCCGCCTTGCCACTGCCTGTTCCAGTTTTATGTAGGCGGTGTCGGTGCGAGCGGTAAACGGAAACTCAGCTGCCAGTTGTACCAGCGCAGTGCGGACATGTTCCTTGGAGTGCCGTTCAATATTGCTTCATATGCCCTTTTGACGATGATGATCGCTCAGGTTTTGGATTATGAACCGGCGGAATTCATCCACACCTTCGGTGATCTGCATTTATACAGCAATCATTTTGAACAGGCGAAGGAACAGCTTTCCCGTTCGCCGCGGGCCCTTCCGGTGATGAAGATCAATCCGGATGTGAAGAACCTGTTCGATTTCAAGTTCGAAGATTTTTCCCTTGAAAATTATGACCCGTGGCCAACGATCAAAGCTCCCATTGCCGTATGAAAATTTCAGTCATTGTTGCTGTTTCTGAAAACGATGTCATTGGAAAGGACGGACATTTGCCATGGCGCCTTTCCCAGGACCTGAAGCGTTTTAAAGCGATTACGACAGGGCATCATATTGTGCTCGGTCGAAAAAATTATGAAGACATCGGACGCCCGCTTCCAAACCGTGTGAACTTAGTGCTTTCCCGAAATGCAAATTTTGAAGCACCGGGCTGCGTTGTCGTTCCAAGCTTAGAACAGGCTTTTGAAATTGCTCGGAAGAGCGGCGAAGAAGAGCTTTTTATTATCGGAGGCGCTCATGTTTATGAATGCGCCATGCCGATGGCCACGAAGCTTTATTTGACCCGTGTCCATGCAAATATTGACGGGGACGTTAAGATGCCGTCTTTCGGAGATGGTTGGAAGCTTGTGAAGGAAGAGCATTTCGGTAAGTCCGAAAAGGATGAATTCGAAACCACCTTCCAAATTTTGGAACGTTCTCTTTAAGCATTTACAAAATGCAAAAAAGGCTCGCTGCAAAGCGGGCCTCTTTTGTTGCATGGTTACGCTTTTTGTTCTTGTACAAATTGCACCGCTTCTTCCAAACGTTTAAAACGGATGATGTCGATTTTGACCGATTTCGAAACTTTGGCTGATGCCGGCAAAAGGATGTGTTCAAAACCGAGCCTTTCCGCTTCTTTAACGCGCAGATCCGTTTGGCTCACTGAGCGGATTTCTCCAGAAAGTCCTAGCTCTCCGATGACGATCGTGTGCGGAGGTAAAGAAATTCCCAAGTGGTTGCAGACAATGGCTAGGGCAATAGCAAGGTCCGTTCCGGTATCCGCAATTTTTAAACCTCCAGCGATGCTTGCAAAAACATCGGAATTGCCGATGGGACTTCCGCCGAACTTGTCTAACAGCGCAAGGATAATCGTCAAACGTTTCGGATCGATTCCTGCAGCGACACGTTGAGCGACAGCATAATTTGTTTGATTGACAAGGGCTTGGGTTTCAAAGAGCATGGCTCTAGAACCTTCGATGGTGCAGCTTACAACGCTTCCCGGGGAATTCATATTCGCCGCATCCAAGAAAATTTTACTGGGATTTGTAACGCTTGCAAGCCCGGTGGACGTCATTTCAAAAACACCGATTTCATCGGTTGCGCCAAAACGGTTTTTGATCGTTCGCAAAATGCGGTATTGTCCGTTGCGATCCCCTTCAAAGTAGGCCACCGTATCGACCATGTGCTCCAAAATTCTTGGACCGGCGATTTGGCCGTCTTTTGTCACATGGCCAATTAGAATGGTGATGCAGCCTGTGTTTTTGGCAAAAACCATCAGCGAAAGGGTGCTTTCCCGCAATTGGGAAACGCTTCCCGGTGTACCCGGCAAGTCGGCATTGTAAACCGTTTGAATGGAATCGATAACGAGGACTTCGGGTTCGATCGCTTTCGCTTTTTCCAAAATTTTGTCCAGATTCGTTTCGCAAAGGAGTAAAAGCTCGCTTCCCGAAACTCCCAAGCGTTCGCTGCGGAGTTTTACCTGAACGGCGCTTTCTTCACCGCTGACGTATAAAGCTTTGACTCCGGCGCTTGCCATGGTGGCAAGGGTCTGAAGAACCAATGTGGACTTGCCGATTCCGGGATCGCCACCGATCAAAACGAGAGAACCGGGCGCAAAGCCACCTCCGAGCGTTCGATCGAATTCCGGGCTTGCAGAACTCAAACGTTTTGTGGCTGTGGTTTCGATATCGGAAAGCTTGCGGGGAATTCCCGAAAGACCGCTTGCGTCAAGGCTTGAATGCCCAAGGCCTCTACGGCTCGATTTGCTTTCGACTGGACGTTCGACAAGGCTCGACCACGCTCCGCAATGGGGACATTTGCCTGCCCATTTCGAAGTGACTTCGCCACATTCTTTACAAAAAAATTCGGTATCGTTTTTTGCCATGGTTTAAAAATAAAAAACTGCCACTTGTAAAAGTGACAGTTTTTGACAAATTTGATTGGAGTCTTATTCGATGCCAGCGGCTTCGTCAGCGGACTTCTTGCGACGCTTCTTCTTTTTCGGCTGGTCGCTAGAAGATTCAACCTTCACTTCCACTGCCTTTTCGCCGAGCTTCGAGAAGCCGTACTTGCGCGGTTCGAAGCCGTCCGGGAACTTGGTCTTTGCATCGTAAATCACCTTCTTGGCGGTGAACTTTTCGATGTGAGCGTGGGTAAGGTCTGCACCGGAGAAGTCAACGTTTTCCATCTTGGTGTCGGCGTCGATCTTCACGTTCTGCATGTTGGCGTTGAGGAAGGTAACGTTGTCGAGCTTTGCACCGGAGAAGTTTGCACCGGTCAAGTTGGCAAGGTCATAGCTTGTACGGCTAATCGTGGAGTTCGAGAAGTTGGCCTTGGTGAGGTCCGCATTGTCGAAGATGTCCTTAAAGACGTAAGTACCGTCGAAGATAGCCTTCTGCATAATGGCACCGCGGAAGATGCTCTTGCTTGCTTCGCCATCGAAGAAGGAAGCCTTGTTCATCTTGGTCTTTTCAAAGGAGCTCTTGGTAACGACGCCCTTATCGAAAACCACACCGGAAAGATCCTGGCCGTTGAAGTCCATGTTCTTCAAGTTGGACTGGGCAAAGGAAGCCTTTTGCAGCTGAGCCTTGGAAAGGTCCACGTCATTGAAGTCGGTGAGGGAAAGGTCTGCGCTCTGGAGGTTCACGTTGATGAACTTGGCACCGCCGAAGTCCGCTTTGGAAAGACCGGCCTTGGTGAAGTTCACGTCACGGAGTTCCACACCGCTGAAGTCTGCGTTGATCAGGTTGCAGGCAGTGAAGTCCGTCTTCACGATGATTGCGTCATCGAGTTTTGCTGCACCCATGAGAGAACGGGAGAAGTTCGTGTTGGTCAAGTCCGCGTCGCTGAAGTCGGCCATGGTCAAGTCCACGTCGATGAAGGAAGCGTTCTTGAGGTTTGCCTTGCTGAAATCAGCCTGGTCGGAAACCTTCATAGCGTCCAAGCGAGCGCTTTCCAGGTTGGCCTTCGGGAAACGGGAATCGAGAAGGGTTGCACGGTAGAGGTTTGCGTTCTTCAGGTTGGCTTCCTTGAAGTCGGAACCACGGAGGTCCGCACCGGAAAGGATTGCGGTTTCCAAATTGGCTTCGCGGAAGTCCGGTTCGTTCATCACGGAGTTTTGGAACTTCACACCGCGGAGGTCCGCGCCACGGAAGCTAACCGGCTTGTGCGTTGCATTGGAACCGGTAAAGTCCGTAACATTCTTAACGGCCTTTGCATTTTCAAAGTTGAATCCATCGATGTTTTTGCTGCGGAAAGAAACGTTGATATCTTTGCCGCTCCAGTTGGTCTGCTGGGCGAATGCGCCGGCAGTCATGGAGGCGAGCAACAAGACACCGAACTTGGATGTCAAATTGAGGTGCATATTCATTCTGTATATCCCTTTGTAAGAGTCCAATCAAAATTTACGTTGCACCTAAAATAAATTAAAAAACACACTTTGGATAAAAAAAAGATAAGATGTTTCTTTAAAAAAGCTATTTTGCAGTTCATGGCTAGATATTTGAAGGAAAAATACGATGTAATCATCTGCGGTGCAGGTCCTGCTGGACTTTATGCGGCCAATTGCCTTCAAAAGGCCTCTGCAGATCCGATTTCTGTGCTTCTTGTGGATAAAAAGTCCCCGTGGAAGGAACCTGTCGCCTGTGCGGAAGCGGTTTCCCGCAAGATTTTCTCCCGTTATTGGACTCCCAAGGAAGAATGGGTCCGCGGACATCTGGACGGTGTCTATTTTACGTCTCCGGATATGACCCGGGTGGAATATTTCCAAGCGGATTGCGGTTTAATTCTCAATCGGGCCGCTTTCCACCATGAAATGGCGGACAAAGCGGCAGAACTCGGTGTCGAATGCCATTTTGAAGATACTGTAGAAAAGCTTTCCAGGGCTAAAAACGGCCATTGGAAGCTTAAAATCCGTTCGGGTAAAGAAGAATCCGAGCTAGAAACCCGGGTCGTGATCGATGCGACAGGTCCGGGTGCAAAGATTACCCGCCATGTGCCGGGTCTAGAGGCTTTGGAAACCGGGGATTTTGACCAGGAAGCGGCGGTTTTTGCGATTGCAACAGGGATTCCCCACAGCAGACGCCATATCGAACTGCTTTTCGGGGAACGTTATTTTGCCGGCGGTTACGGCTGGGTGTTCCCCCGTGACGGGGAAACAGTCAATGTGGGCCTTGTGGGCGGTCGAAAATTCTTAAAGACCCACCCGCCCCGTTCGACTCTTGAAAAGTTTATCCGCGAAGCCTATCCGGATGCAAAAATTCTCGCATTCCACGGTGGAGCGATCCCCTGTGGCCAGTCGGAGCATCCGACTGCCGCCTATGGAGTGTTCAAGGCTGGAGATTCGGCAAGCACGGTAAACCCGATTAGCCGTTCCGGTATCGTGGAAGCGTTGAAAAGCGGAAAGATCGCTGCGGAATGCGCTCTCCAATGGCTTTCGGCTTCTTCCGAAGAAGAACGCCGTGAAATCGAAAATTCGGCGTATACCCGCTGGATGAAGATCCAGGGAAAAACGCATTTGAATTATCACCGTGGAAAAGACGGCTTCGCCAGTGTATCCGATGAACAGTTCAACAAGGCGGCTCACCGCCTTGCATCGATTCCGGTTCACAAGCGGTCCATTTTCCGCATATTCTGGGCGGTGCTCTCCTCTTCGCCGAGCATCCTCTGGAAGATGAAATCGTTCTTTATTTAAAACAGGTCTTTGCTCTGTGAAAAGTATTCTAGAAGTGGAAGAAGAAATTCGGGCGACGTTTGCCGCGTTCTCTTCACCCGATGACAAATGGGCTTATCTTTTGAAACTCGCAAGGGAACATCCCGGAATGGACGCTTCCCTGAAAGCGGAAAAATTTTTGGTGAAAGGATGCGCTTCCCGGATGTTCCTCGTTCCGGAATTTAAAGACGGCATTTTGCATTTGCACATGGATACGGAAGTGGGCGAAGCGAATCCGCTGATCAGCCGTGGCTTGGGAGCTTTGGCGCTTAAAATCTATGACGCCCGTACTCCCGAAGAAATCCTTTCGGCAGACCCGGCTTTTTTCCAGAATATCGGTTTGCAGCAAGGACTTTCCCCGACGCGGGCCAACGGCTTTGCTAGCCTTTTAAAACAGATTTATTTGTATGCCGAAGTTTTTAAAGCTTTGGCAGCACGGTCAAAACAATAGGAGGGATCATGCTTAGTTTTATCAACATCATGGGCGGAAAAAATCCGTTGGATGATCCGGACGATGAAGAATCGACCGAAGGCGAAGGCAAAAAGAAGGTCGAAGTCAAAGGCTTCATGAGCTGGTCGGATGCTCTCGTTCTGCTGGTCATTATCGGCGGCATCATCGGTGGTTACAAGTATTACCAGTACACGAAAAAAGAAAGCGCGGAAACCTTTGCCCGTTGTGCTCTTTTGTATGATGGCGGTGATTTTTCTGCGGCAAAAGATTGTTACGAAGCCACTTGGGAATTGAGCTATGCTCCGGCAGAAATGGATAGCATTCGCGTGGTGCGCCTTGGCGCTATCGAAGATATGAAGAACGCTCAGGAATACGTGCTTGAAACGGTGAAAGCTTCACTGCAGAAGAACGATTCCGCAGCAGCGGTTTCCGCCATGAAGAGCTTCCAAGGCCCTGTTCTTTTGAACAAAGACGACGCTTCGGAATGGAATGCTCTTCAGAGCGTCTTTGCAGATAAATTAATTGAATCTAAAGATTCGACGGCTGCGAAGTAGACGTTTCAACAAGGATGTTTCTCGAATCGTCTTCGAGAATGGAGATCGTCAGACGGTGGGTAATGCCCACCGTTTCGTCGTCTAAGCGTTCCGGCCATTCGATGAGCGTGACACCGTCGCGCGTCATGTAATAGTCCACACCGATTTCTCCGAGGTCCGCATGGGGCGGCAAGCGGTAAAGGTCCAAGTGGAATAGGGGCATTCCGTTTGGATTCGGGTATTCGTGGACGATCGTATAGGTCGGAGAATTCACCTGTCCCGAAAATCCAAGACCTTTGCAAATTCCCCGGCTAATGACCGTTTTGCCTGCACCGAGAGTTCCGTAAAGCGCAAGGACAGATCCCTTGGGAAGACTTTTTGCAAAAGATTCTGCCCATTGCAATGTTTCTTCTTCGGAATGGGTTTTGACTTCCAAGGCTTTTACGAATTCGCTCATAGGTTGTCCTTGAACTGCTGGTAGGTGAAGTGGCGGACCAGCTTGAACTGGTTATCGCGGGTCCAAATGCCGATGCTTGGATGCTTCACTCCGTTGAAGAAGGTGGTTTTGACCATGGTGTAATGGATCATGTCGAAGAAAATGATTTTATCTCCGATTTTTAATGGAGCGTCAAAGCTGTAATCACCGACGACATCGCCTGCGAGACAAGTGTTTCCGCCTAAGCGGTAGTCGAACTTCTTTTCTCCGGGCATGCCGGATCCGATGATCATCGGGCGGTAAGGCATTTCGAGGCAGTCCGGCATGTGAGCGCTGACCGAAACGTTCAAAATGGCGATGTCCTTTTCGTTATGAACGATATCTTCCACAGTGGCGACAAGTTCTCCGGTTTGCCAGCCTACGGCTTCTCCCGGTTCAAGAATAATCTGGACGCCTGGGTAACGGCTGTGGAAGCCTTTCAAAATGGAAATCAAACGATCGACTTCATAATCTTCCCGGGTAATGTGATGACCGCCGCCGAAGTTTACCCACTTCATTTTGGGAATGAACTCGCCAAAGCGTTCTTCGAAATTCTTGAGGACCGCTTCCAGAGCGTCTGCATTCTGTTCGCAAAGGGCGTGAAAATGCAAGCCTTCGATGCCTTCCAACAGGTCTTCGCGGAATTCCTTGCGGGTGACTCCGAGACGTGAATATTTGCCGCACGGGTTGTAAAGATCCGTATCCACGGTAGAAAATTCCGGGTTGACGCGGATGCCCGCGCTGACGCCAGCGGCAAGGGTCTGCTTTTTAAAGCGCTGCCATTGGCTAAAACTGTTGAACGTGATGTGGTTTGCCAAGGAAAGGATTTCTCCAATTTCGTCATCACTGTAGACCGGTGCAAAAACGTGCACTTCTTTGTTCAGTTCTTCTCTTGCAAGAATTGCTTCATTTAAACTTGACGCAGTGGCTCCTGCAAGATATTTTCCAATTAGAGGAAAAGTGCTCCACATGCTGTAGCCTTTCAAGGCACAGATGATTTTGACATCCGCTTCGTCTTCCACGCGTTTGAGGATTTCAAGGTTGTGGATTAAGCGGGTTTCTTCGAGGACGTAACAAGGACTTGGAACTTGAGAATAATCGATCATGTTTCAAATTTACTTTTTACTAGATTTCTCTCCAAGAGAGGTTTTCTTTTGAATCGAATTTGTTGTACTCTTCTTGCTGTGATCGGCTCTTCTTGCCTTCTTTTTGCGCAAGCACAAGCTCCGGTAGTGCTTACGTCGTCTTCTCAAACAGAAGTTTCTTCGTCTTCTACAAGTCTAATCCGCGGTACGGAAGATTTGGGCAAAGCGATTGAAGCCAAAATGGATTCCATTTCCGCTGCTTTGGAAGCGGGTGCGAAGAACAATTCAGATAGCCTTGCCAAAGCGAAGGCGGACAGCGTTCGTTCCGCGCTGAAAGCGGGCAGCTATGTGGAACGCGCCAAATACGACAAAAGCAATTTTGACTCTTGGAAAATCGATACGGTTTACCAGAAGTCCATGAAGGAAAAAGTGGCCGGTGACTGGCGCACTCCGATTCTTTCCCATGGTCATGCTTTCCGCGACGCAGAACTCACGTTCCAGATGAACGATACGATTGTGGGTACTACCCGTACCTATTCGGACTCCGGTCGTTACCAGATGACGGGTGAATATACTTACCGTGCCCGTTACCGCTTCCAGGACGATTCTACAATCGTCACCCGTGAAGTCTTTAAAGACCGAGGCGTTGTCCGTTGGGACTTTATCCAGTTCAAGGTCGATGGTAAAAAGTTCAACTACCATTTGAAGAAAATCGAATTCCGCGATTTGAACGACAATTGGTTGAACGCTTTGCAGGGCTTTGATAAGGTTGATCCGGAAACCTATTTGAAGGTGGAAGGCCAGAACGCAAACCAGCCGAAGTCTGTGTTGCAGGTCAATGCCAAGTAGCATAAAGCCCCGGACAAGGACCTTTGGAGGATTTCTCTTTTTAGGAATTCTTGCTGCTGCGCTTTTTTTGGCGGTGATTCTTTCTGGCCCGTCTTCGGTGGGAGTTTCCGACGTTTTTCAAGCTTTTTTTGGAAATAGTGATGTTGTTGTAAACGACATCGTGTGGCAAATCCGTGTGCCGAAAGCTTGTGCGGCTGTTCTCACGGGAATTTCGCTTGCGATTTCTGGCCTTGTGCTGCAAAGCGTTTTTAAAAATCCTTTGGCAGGACCATTTGTGTTGGGCGTGAGTTCCGGGGCAAACCTGGGTGTGGCGTTGGTGCTGCTTGCTGGATTCGGCGGAACTTTGGGAATTTTTCCCTGTGCCGCATTCGGCGCTTTTGGCGTGGTGCTGCTGGTGCTTTTTGCTTCCAAGTTTGTTGCCCATTCCGTTTCGCTTTTGATTGTCGGATTGATGCTTGGCTATTTTGTCGATGCGATCGTTTCTTTTTTGATTGCCACGAGTTCTTCGGAAGCGCTTCGCGGATTTATGACGTGGGGGCTAGGTTCGTTTTCCCGAGTGGCGTTGGACACGGTTCCGACATTTTTTGCGGTGACGCTTGTGGGCGTTCTTTTGTGCGGTTTTTGCGTGCGCTATTTGAATGCGGCGCAGGTGGGGGATTCTTTTGCCCAGTCTTTAGGCGTTAATGTTCGGGTTTCCCGTATGGCTGTCCTTTTCGGGGCGAGCCTTTTGGCTGCGGGTGCTACGGTTTGTTGCGGTCCTATCAGTTTTATTGGGCTAGCTTCTCCCCATATCGCCTATGGAATTTTTAAAACTTCCAATCACCGGATTTTGCTTCCGGCGTCTGCCTTTGTGGGGATGGAACTTGCGTTGATTTCGGGACTTGTTCCTGGAATTCCGCTTTCGAGTGTGACGAGCTTCTTTGGCGCTCCGATTGTCTTGTGGATATTCCTTCGTTCCAAACGGGGAGGTGAACGTGCCTGACGTGATTTTGGAAGCGAAAAATTTTTCTGCGGGCTATACGAGTAAGCTTTTTGAACCTGTAGATTTGAGCTTGAATGCCGGTGAACTGGTTTCGCTCGTTGGGCCGAACGGTGTAGGGAAGAGCACTTTGCTAAAAACCTTTGCAGGGATTCTTGCTCCTCAGTCTGGGAATGTTACGTTGTGCGGAATGCCGCTAGAAAGTTTTTCCATGCGAAAGCGTGCGCAGATTATTGCATCGGTTTTTACACAGGAACGGGTTCCTTATGGAATGACTGTACGTGAATTTGTGTCGCTTGGGCGCATTCCTTATTCGGGACTTTTTGATTCCCGTACGGCAGAAGATGAAGCTGCTATCGATGATGCCATTCAAAATATCCAACTGGAAAATTTTGTCGATCGAAGCGTGCTTGCCCTTTCGGACGGGGAACGTTCCCGTGTATTCATTGCCCGTGCGATTGCTGCACAACCCAAGATTCTTTTATTCGACGAACCGACAGCGTTTTTGGATGTGCCAAACATTTTGAACCTTTTCCGCATTTTAAAGAAAATGGCGAAGGAACGGAATTTGGCCGTACTGCTTTCTACGCAACATGTGGATTATGCCCTTCGTTTTTCGGATAAGATCTTTGGCTTTGGCAGAAAGGGCCTTGTCCGTGAAGCGACTCCGCAAGAAATGGAAGATTCCGGATTTTTGGGGTGGGCCTGTGTGGAATAAATTTTGCGGTACGATTCTTTTTAGTGCGATTTTTTGCTTGCTGTTGAACGCTTGCGCCGGTAAGCGGCCAGTGGAAAAATCTCCGGAGCCTGTATGCGGAGAAAAACACTTGCTGTGGAAAGCGGAAAAGTCGGGAGCGCCTGCCGTTTGGCTGTTGGGGAGTATCCATTTGGCGGATTCTTCCTTTTACCCATTCCCTTCGGTGATCGATTCCGCATTTGCCGCTTCGACGTTGCTTGCTGCGGAACTCGATTTGAATGAAGAAAGCACGGTACAAGAAACGGCGCAGCTGATGGCGGAAAAGGGAAGGCTCCCTAGCGGAATGACTTTGGAAGAAGTGCTTCCAAAAAATCTTTATGCTCAGGTGGATTCTCTTTTACAAGATTGGGAAATTCCGTTTGAAATCTTTAAACCTTTTCGTCCGTGGATGATTGCGGTTTCATTGTCGGCGATGGCGATTGAACGGACGGGCCTTTCGGGAGAATATGGAATTGACGTGCAATTGCTTGCCGAGGCAAATGATTTGCAAAAAGAAATTTTTGCGATTGAAACCCCTGCAGAACAGGTGAACGTGTTTTCGAATGCGGAAGATTCCTTGGGAATTCAGTATTTAAAAAACACGTTGAATGAAATCGCTGTTGCCGATTCTTTTGTGAACGAAATCGCAAACGCTTGGAAATGCGGTGATGCAAATAAAATGCGGGATCTTTTGGAATCGGATTCAAGCGATGACGTTTACGCTGAAGAACTTTATACCAAGCGCAATATTCGCATGGCAGAAAGCATCGATTCCCTTGCTAGCCTTGGCAAAAAGGTGTTTGTGGTCGTGGGAGCGGCTCATTTGGTCGGTAAGGACGACAACGTTTTGAAGCTTTTGGACAAGCGTGGCTACCGGATTGAGCAGTGGTGATTGTTCCAACAAGCTGATGATTATGATACATTTCATCGAGCTTCTCTTCTTTGATGAGTTTATCGATAACTTCTTCGAGTAAAGAAATGTCCAGACCGCGCTTTTTTGCAAGTTTGAAGCTTGCTTTGAATTGCGAGGTCTTCTTTAAAATTCAGTCCATTACTCGCAATCCTCAAAAAGTTCTTTTGCGCTTGAATATGATTTTACAGATGAATCTTTGCTTA
>JAGDBD010000086.1 GCA_017959225.1 Fibrobacter sp.
CAATTCAGTCAAAAAGCTTTCCGGGAATTTCTCGGAAGGCTTTTTGTTTTTGAATCAGCCAAAACTGTAAAGTTTGGCGTTTTACCATTTAAAATCTTCACATTTTTGTCTATATTGTGCCAAGTTTAAGCTTTTGCAAGATTTGAGAAGTAGATGACCGTGATGAAGAAGATTATGCACATGTGCATCTGTGGCATGCATTCCGCCACGGTCTTCTCTATTTTCTCCATGTGCAAAACTATTGATCGTTATTTTTTGAATGTCGGGCCTTTGGGTTCGACATTTTTTTTGCCCCGCCCCTGTCATGGCGAGGAACGCGTTCCCCTGTCATTGCGAAGGCCATGTTCCCTTATCGTGGCAAGGGATACGTTCCCCTGTCATTGCGAGCCGAAGGCGCGGCAATCCATGTTCTTAATATTTAATTAGCAATAAACGGAGACAGAAATATGAAGATTGAAGGTATCGATAAGGTTCTTATCATTGGCTCTGGTCCGATTGTAATCGGTCAGGCTTGCGAATTCGACTATTCCGGCACTCAGGCTTGCAAGGCTTTGCGTGAACAGGGTTACAAGGTCGTGCTGGTGAACTCGAATCCGGCAACGATTATGACGGACCCGGTGATGGCGGATGCCACCTATATCGAACCGCTGAATCTTCAGCGTTTGGAACAGATTATTGCAAAGGAACGCCCGGATGCGCTTCTCCCGAACCTCGGCGGTCAGACCGGTTTGAACCTGGCTAGCGCTTTGAACAAGGCTGGCGTTCTTGACAAGTATGGCGTGAAGGTCATCGGTGTGAACCTGGATGCTATCGAACGTGGCGAAGACCGTGAAATCTTCAAAGAAACCATGCAGAAGCTGGGAATCGACACACCGCGTTCCGGCATTTGCCACACGGTGGAAGAAGCGGAAAAGATCGCCGCTGAAATCGGCTTCCCGCTGGTGGTTCGCCCGGCTTATACCATGGGCGGTGCAGGTGGCGGCTTCTGCTACAACGTAGAAGAACTCCGCAACATCTGCGGCAACGGTCTTGAACTTTCCATGACGCACCAGTGCCTTATCGAAGAATCCATTCTCGGTTGGGAAGAACTTGAAGTGGAAGTGGTGCGTGACTCGAAGAACCAGATGATTACCGTCTGCTTCATCGAAAACATTGACCCGGTGGGCGTTCACACCGGTGACTCCTTCTGCGCAGCTCCTTTCCTCACGATCGATAAGAAGCTCGAAGAAGATTTGAAGGAAAAGGCTTTTAAAATTGTGGAATCCATCGGCGTCATCGGCGGAACAAACGTCCAGTTTGCTCACAACCCGAAGAATGGCCGAGTGGTGATTATTGAAATCAACCCGCGTACATCCCGCTCTTCTGCTCTCGCTTCCAAGGCGACGGGTTTCCCCATTGCGCTTGTTTCTGCAAAGCTCGCAGCAGGCCTTACCCTTGACCAGATTCCGTACTGGCGCGATGGAAGCCTTGAAAAGTATACCCCCAGCGGTGACTATGTGGTGCTCAAGTTCGCTCGTTGGGCATTTGAAAAGTTCCGTGGCGTAGAAGATGCTCTCGGTACTCAGATGAAGGCCGTGGGCTAAGTCATGGGTATCGGTAAGACTTACATGGAAACATTCCAGAAGGCAATCAGCGGTCTTGAATACGGTCGTGCAGGCTTGGGCTTTGCCTAGGATTTCAACAAGAAGTCCAAGGAAGAACTTTTGAACATGATGCGCACCGCTAGCTCCGAACGTCACTTCCAGATGTACGAAGCAATCCGTAAGGGCGCAACCGACGAAGAAATCTTTGCGGCGACTTTTGAAAAGGCATACTTTGTTCAGCTGATGCGCGAACTCGTTCAGCTGGAAGAAGAAATGCTCAAAACTCCGGGCCGTCTCCCTGCTGACGAACTCCTCATCAAGGCCAAGAAGGACGGCTTCAGCGACAAGTATATCGCAAAGATTCTTGGCATCCGCGAAAAGGATGTCCGCAAAAAGCGCATTGAACTCGGCATGGTCGAAGGCTGGTGCGCAGTGCCGGTCAGCGGCAAGGAAGACACCTACTACTATTACAGCACTTACAATGCGAAGGACGAATCCAAGGCTTCTGACAACAAGAAGAAAATCATGATTCTCGGCGGTGGACCGAACAGAATCGGTCAGG
>JAGDBD010000087.1 GCA_017959225.1 Fibrobacter sp.
ACGGCAAAAAGCCCAAGAATTCCACCCCGAAAACGATAAAGAAAATTCATGAGCAACCTTCCAAAGCCGAAAAATCCAAAACATCAAAACGCGCCGTTAAATCTTGGGGCATGGGCTCATGGGTCGCCAAAAGAACCCATTTACCACGGGACGCCGCCGCGTTCAAAAACGTCGATAAAATCAAGGAACGTTCTTCTTGCGCAATAAAGGCAAAGGGTTCATCCAAAAGTAAAATTTTTGCCGGCGACGAAAGCGCCCACAAAAGCGCCACTTTGGCGCGTTCACCGCCCGAAAGTCCATTCTTTTGTAGAAGTTTTTTGCCATTTACAGCTTTCATGCATTCAGCAAAAATTCCATCTTCGCTCATACTTGCAATTCTTTTGCATACAAATTCACGTGGTGGAAGTACCAAATCTTGCGAAACAGAGAATACACCGTTGAATGCCAGATGCCGCGGTAAAGAAATCTTCCCGGCAAGCGGTTCTTCAAGGCCCGATACCAATTTGAAAAAAGTTGACTTTCCGCAGCCATTAGGTCCTTGCAGCAGAACGGGCTTTTCCGTTTGAAGCGAAAGGTCCATGCCGCAGAACACAGGCGAAGCATTAAGATCGTCGGAATAGGAAAAGTCGATTTGCGAAAGTTCAAGGGTTTTAGCGCCATGGGAGGGCAAAGCTTTTTTACGAGGCGCGCGGGAAAGTTCAATGAGCACGTTTTGCGCGCTTTTCGCAAGGCGCATCTGCGGCAAAAGGCGAGAACATTCCTTCACAGGCTTGTAACACAAAAACAGCGCGGAGCAATATAGAATTAAACCTTCTGCATCGAGCTTCCCTTCTAAAATCATCCAGCCACAAAATCCAAGGATCAAAACCACAGCAAAAACCGAAAGGGATTCCATTCCCTGCGAAAGCGCCACTTTACGACGCCCCACCGAAACACCGGAGTTCAACACGGAACGCACTTTCAAAAAAAGGTTTTGCACAATGCGTGAAAGATCTTCCGCCGAACTCCACAAGCGAAAGAATCGCTTTGCCGATTCCATTTCGGACCGGAGCTTCCCTCGCTTTGCCATTTCCACTTCCACAGAAGGCTTCATTCCATGCATTTTCTTTTGGACATAAGAAATCACCGGAAGCACAACCAACAAAACAACCAGGGTAAGCCATGGAGAAATCACAAACAAAACCGGCAAAAAGATCGCCAGCTGTAGCACGGCCTGCAAAGTCTGCATCAGCGCTTCAACGCTTGAACCCACTGTGTGAATTGAATCGTAAGCCACCATCAAACGTTCTTCACTATTTTCTGCATGGTAAAACCGAGGCGAAAGGGTTCTAAGGCGCCTTGCATACCAGAGCAAAAGTCCCGCTTCTATATGCCGGCTGGATTTTTCAACCGAAATTCCCCGCAAGTAAGAAAACACCCAGCGCACGGCCACAAGCAGCAAAGTTACCCCGAGCCACTCCAAAATCGTCATCTGGGTCGTTTTTTCTAAGATATGCATAAAGCGCCGCACAGCGAACAAAAGCGCCGCATCCGCAAGGCTAGCTAGCAAAACAAGCGGAAAAAGCCGCCAAAGAGCGGTCTTTGCACTGCATTTTAGCCATTTCGACAGGTCCATACAAATAAAAAATAGAATTTTTACAAAACACCCTTGACAAGCGTGGAGGAATATCTATATTTGGCACATCTAAACGATGCCCCTATCGTCTAGTGGCCTAGGACTCGGGATTTTCATTCCCGCAACAGCGGTTCAAACCCGCTTGGGGGTACGAAAAAGAACTCATCAACTCGATGAGTTCTTTTTTTGTTTATAGCCATCCGGTCGCATAATGTCTAGCTTTTTCGCGCTCTTAAAGGAGGGCATTATGCTGTTAACGAAAATATCTCAATTTCTTTCCAAGTACACCACGCCTGTCGTTTTGCTTTTTGCGATCGTGGCTTTTATTTATGCACCTTCCTTTGCGTGGGTCAAGGGTTCTACCCAGACCGTTATTTTAGGCATTATTATGTTCGCCATGGGGCTTACCCTTTCTCCCAAGGACTTCGCCATTTTGGCAAAGCGTCCCACCGATATTCTGCTAGGGACTCTTGCCCAGTTCACCATTATGCCGCTTATCGCTTTTACGCTTGTACACTTGGGACTCCCCAAAGGGATTGCCATTGGCCTTTTGCTTGTGGGCACGTGTCCGGGCGGCGTTTCTTCGAACATCATGTCGTTCCTTTGCAAAGGGGACGTGGCATTTTCCGTGGGCATGACTGCGGTCAACACACTCCTTTCCCCGGTTCTCACGCCGATTCTCATGAAGATGCTCGCTGGAGAAATTGTAGATGTGAACGCCTGGGGACTTTTCAAAACCATTCTTTGCGTTACGATTTTCCCAGTTGCCGGTGGATTTTTGCTGAACTACCTGCTGAGCAAAAAACAGACCTTTAAACGGGTGCGTTCCTGGATGCCGGGCGTTGCCGTGCTGGGCCTTGGCGCTATTGTCGGCGGTGTAATTTCCCTTCTTGGAAGCAAGTTCTTTAGCTCGGGCGCGATGATTTTCCTTTGCGTCTTCCTGCACAATTCATTAGGCTATGTCGCAGGCTACGCCATCGGTAAAATCGCCCGTATGAGCAAAGCGAAGAAGCGCACCATTTCTATTGAAGTCGGCATGCAAAATGCGGGTCTTGCAACGGGCCTTGCTTCACAGCACTTCCCCGCATATCCGGAAGCAGCCGTTGCCGCGGCCATTTCCTGCGTGTGGCATTCTATTTCCGGAACGATCCTTGCCGGAATATTCCTGCTAATGGATCAGCGTGCAAATAAACGTATGCAGCAAGACGAAAAAATTCTCACCGATTAACGTTTAGCCCTGTTCGAATTCAAGAATCGCACAGGGCAAATCTTTTTTCAAAAGCTTGACGTAAACAAAGCTCCCGATAGCAAATACCTGCGGAACCAATTCTTCCCCTAATTTGACCGGAACTTTGTATTCTACGCGAACGCCTTTTACATTAAAATTTTCCGGCAAATACTCGGCAGCGATTCGAACGTAATGAGCATTGTTCAAATGCTGATTATAATCGATGTCATTTCGTTGCACAGGGACAGGTGCAAACGTCAAAGCTTCTCCATCCGGAACTACAATTCGGCGGTCCTTGTAATTCATTTCAAGTTTCGAATCAAGACAGCACGCCTCTAAAACTTCTTCCGGAAGCTTTTTCATACGCCCGGTCTTCAAATCGCAAAAGACGCCAAGGCTCCACGTTTTATAACAAGGCTTCCCTGCTGCGTCATAAATAAACGTGTTGCGATATCCAAACAGAGGCTCGCCCGCATAAATGCTTGTAGAAATCGTAAGCTTCTCTTTAAAATCCGGAACGCGGATCACTTCGACCTGCCGTGAAGCGAGCAGTTGTGCAAGCCCGTTTTCCTTCAAAAAATCTCTGTACTTCACAGCCGTATCGAGCCAAAGTTCAGAACAATCCTGCATCATTTGGAATGCCGAAAAAAGCTTTAGCTTTCCGTTCCTATCGGTACGGCTTGTCGTCACCTGTTCTTGAATGCTAAACATGAAATCCTCCCGTCACCCAAGTGAAAATGAGCCCAAGCATTGCGCAAACCCCGATCATTTTGATCGGTCCCACTTTCAGGAATTTTGTACAGACAAAAGTCAGCGCAAACAGCCCTACCGAAAAGATAAATCCAACAGCGTCTTCCGAGTATGAGCCGAAGTTTTCACGAGTCATCAAAAGGAGAGTCGCTGCGGCCAAAAGTCCCACCACCGCCGGTCGCAAACTGTCAAGAACAAAGCGTACCGTCACATTGTCCTTGTATTTCATCAAATAACGGCTAATCAAAAGCATCAAAATCGTCGTCGGGAACACCAGTGCAAAAGTTGCCGTTGCACTGCCTAGAACGCAAAGGAAATGGTTTGCACCGGTATTCTGCAAAGCGGTATAGCCTGCGTACGTCGCCGTGTTGATTCCAACAGGTCCAGGAGTCATTTGGCTAATAGCAACAATGTCTGTGAAATCTCCCGAAGTCATCCAGTGGTGATTCATCACCACTTCATGCTGAATGAGGGAAATCATTCCATAACCGCCGCCAAATCCAAAAAGCCCGATTTGAAAAAAAGTGACGAAGAGCGAAAGGAATATCACAAGTCACCCTCCTTCTTTTTTATTACGCTTCGCCTTCCCCACGAAAAATCCGGAAAAAGCCGCCGCCAAAATGATCAATATCGGCGAAACACCGCAAAGCCAAATTAAAAGAGCGCTCACCACCGGGATCCAAATCGTAAAGCGATTGAGTTTCGCCTTTTTGGCAAGGTTAAAAGTCGGTACAGCAATCAGCGCAACAACCGCCGGGCGAATGCCGCGGAAAAGCGCCGCCACATAAGGGTTCTCCTTAAATTGGTGAAAGAAAATCGCGATCAAAAGAATAATCAGGAACGACGGTAACGCTGTCCCAACCGCACAAGAAATCCCGCCTTTCACACCCCGCAAACGGTAGCCGATAAAGATGCTGATGTTGATTGCAAAAACGCCAGGACAGCTCTGCGCAATCGCAAGCAGGTCCATAAAATCTTCTTTGGAAATCCAACGTTTTTTGTCAACCACTTCCGCTTCGATAAGCGGAATCATCGCATAGCCGCCGCCAAAAGTGAACAGTCCTATCTTAAAAAATGTCTTAAAACTTTCTAAGTAAAGATTGTTCATTTAAGCCTTTCTTCTAAATTAATTGAACCTCAGCATCAATGCGATTTCAAAGGAAAGAATCTGTTCCGTATGAGCGGTTTCATCATCCAATTTTTCACGGATCTGACGATATTCGATATAAGCGCTCATGCTCGCCATTTTGTTGAACTGGTAACCAGCGCTCGGGCGAATATACCATTCGTGAATGCGCGACGGTACAGTCCGATCGGTTTTGGTGAGTTTCGGATTATAAACGGTATGCTCTGTCCCATCGATCTTCCAACGCTTGTAAACGCCATCCGATGCGGTGGAATCCCAAGGGTTGTAATCATTTGCCGGTGAATAAGTTTCACGAATCGTCTTCGTATATTCGTATCCGGCGGTCAAGCGTAAGTCGATATCGTTTTTAAGTTTAAAGTACCATTTCCAGAACTGGAATCCGCGTTTTGTCTTCAGCGGGTAAGAAATCGTCAGGTCGTTTCCCACATTGTAACCGTAGTCTTTGTACAGCGCCGTATGAATCCAAGGCGTGTAGAAGTACTCTGTCGTATCCGACAAATCTTCCACGGCGCTTGGCCAGTTCGTCTGGGAAACCACTTCCATTTTAGGACGTCTATCCGTAAATTCGAGTTTTAGGAAGGTGTTGTCTTCAATGCGAATGTTGTTCTGCGTTAAGAAGCTAATGCGAATAAGCGGGTTAAAGTTCCAAGTCGTCGTCCAGGAATCTTCGGCGCTCTGGAAAGGCTTTACAGAACGGGTATACGTGTAATCCACACGGTGAGTCGTACTCACGCTGCGGAAGCCGTTCAAGAATCCAATACGCTGAGAGAAGTTCGGAACCGTGACGCCAACGCCCCACTTAGGCCATACAATCGTCGAATCCGTATAAAGGGGATATTCGCGGGACTGGCTAAAGGTTTCCTTCCACTGCATATCCGCCACAATGCCAATGCTCCAAAGCGGAAGCGTAAAGCCCGTGGAAAGGTTCAGCGTACGGTCAACAGAATGCGTAAAGCTTCCTTGGTAAACCAAAGTGTCCACATGCTTGTTCCGGTATTCCGCAAATCCCGTATAATCATCGCGGTGATCTAAGCCCATATCGCCCGAGACAATGTTCCAAAGCCCACGGTTGCGATAGCCGTTGCCAATGCCCAAGCCGTACAAGTAATACTGCAACGGCGTCACACCTTGTTCTTCATACAACTGCGAAAGGGTAAAGTTTTCACCAACCGTAGAAAGGTTCACCGTCCAAGCCGCCTTCACATCGCGCCAGCGGAGTTTTTCAAAGAAGCTCTGAGCAGCATTCTTGTCACCGAAAAGCTTTAAGAATTCCACCAAACGGAACGACGGCGAGAATTCAAAACGGTTCGTTTGAGAAATCGTCCAATAATTCTTGTCTACAGTCGTCGCATCGTAAAGATCATATTCATCCGGAATCGTCTTCTGCTGCTTAAAGGAAGACGTAAACGCAAACGTCATCGGGAGGAACGGAATGACCGACGGAGAGAATGTCGTTTTGAACTGTTGAGAACGGGAACGTTCGTTTTTCAAAATACCATAAGAACGGCCATATTCTCTTTTGCCAACGCTGTCCACCTTGTAATAGACAGTGCTGTCGTATAAAATCTTATACGTTTTCGGATCGTCCATGTCAATGAGCGAAGTATCGCCTTCCGCGCTCACCACCGCCACCGTATCATACGGAATAATCACAACGCTATCCGGAGAAACGTAAATCTTGCGATCGGTATGGTCAAAGTCAAAAATATCATCCGAAGCGAACAAGCCTCCATGATCCGGAGACCAGAAGTTTTCCTTAGCAAAATCCTGCTGATCACCGCCGCCGTACATGTCACGGGTAATGTTCAAGCTGTAACTCGTCGTTAAGAAGGGGAAGATGTTCCAACGGACATTTGCCTTATGGGTCAAGTCGATCGTATAAGTCGTCGTCTTATCCACCTGAGGTTCCGAAAAGTCCGGATCCCTTTCCTGGTTCACGTAGCGGATATAGCTCAAGTCAAAGAGGGTTAAATCCACCGTCTGCGGCCATGGTTCAAAAGAAGCGTCCGCCAAACTCTTTGCCCATGCGGATTTTTTCAAGAAGTCGAAAGGCTTGTAATTAAAGCGGTTAAACGTACCCAGGCTATATTCGATGATCGTATGGTAAGAATAGGTGGAATCCGCCGAAGTCGTCGCACGGGATTCCGTTTCCGTATAGCTGTAACTCCAAGCCGGACGTTCGAGGAAGATCTGCGAAAGCACTTCCTTGATCGGGCTCGACTGCATCTTGTAATCTTTACTGTAGCTAAAGCTAAAGCGTCTTGTGCGGCTAAAGGACTGGTATCCTTGAGACTCTGCGTTAGATCGAAGCTTTTCTTCGTCATCCGCATTTTCCACAACAAGTTTTCGATCCCAGATGTCCTTGGCAAAGTCTCCCAAGTTGTCGTGAGAAAGTTCCAAGTCGTCAGTGGGCTTCAAATAGGGGCGTTCCGTTGTGCTGCTATAGCCCACGCTCATCGGCATGTGGAAGCCTTCTTCATCCGGCAAGAACTTGTTCAGGTTCACACTTGCATCCGCAGCCAGATCCAGTTTGGATTCCGCTTCCGAAAGGGAAGGCTTCGGAGAATTTCCGCTGGTCGAAAGAGTTGCAAAGTTTCCGTCTTGATAACGGGCAGATCCCGAAATCGAGAGGAAGTCGGCGAAGGTCGCCTGGCCCGAAGTTCTAAAAGCGTATCCCCAATCGTTATCCATGTCCGAAAGGCGTAAGTCGTCAATCCAGAATTCACCTTCCAAATCCGCAGGCGAAGCGTCATCGTCTGCAATGATCACAAAACGAATCCAGTCCACCGAAGTCGTCGAAGGATTACCCACAAGCTTCAAAACTTCTTCGCGGTCACCGCCAATGGAATCCACCACTGCTTCAAGATACGGCGGACGACGGCCCTTCTTCAAATCCGAGAATGCGGAAAGCTTTTCAGAGAAAGCGTTCGCAAGCCAGTTTCTTTCGTGGCAATCTTCGGCACGTTCCGCACTCGAACAGGTGATTTTTACCGGTCTAAAGCTCCATTCGTAATAATCTGTCGAGCCGTCCAAAGAACCTTCACCAAACTGCAACGCAAATCGCACCGGTGTCTTCGTCGCATCCGTTTCGTAATGGATTTCCATTTTGAGAGTTTTGTACTTCGTCAAATCCTTTTCGTCGGAATCGAAGACACGGGTCGCTCCCACGGACTGCCCCGGAGACAAATTCTGGTACTTCAACACGAGAGCTGTTTCTTTCAACGCGGCATTCGTTTCCGCATCACGTTCCGTCGCCGTATTCGGACTCTTGTAATACGTTCCCGAATTTTCACGGTTGTTCAAAGTCGAAACGCTCAAATACGTTGTATCGGAGCTGGACGTCTGCGACGAAATTTCCACTTCGCTTCCGTCTACAATTGCCGTCTGGGCATTGCCAGAAGAAGACGTTTTGAACTTACTCGAAACATCCGAAGCTTCCCAGGAATTTCCCATCACACCGAGATTTGCAATCTGCACTTTCGCTTCGGCTACACCGTTATTGATTTTACCCATCCAAAGTCTCGAGAACTGCGCCTGGGCAAGAATCGTCAAATAGTTTTCACCGTTAGCGGAAACCAAAGTATCGAACTGATCCAGAGGAATCTTCCACTTGCGCCAGCCATTTTTAAGAGCTTCATAATGGGTTTCATCTTCATCGGTCAAATCGATACGGTAGCGCACAAAGCTAATGTCCATATCCAAAGAACCGTTCTTGTTGATATCTTCCGTATCGTAAGCGCGTTCTCCGGAGTTTCCTTCCGTTCCGTTGATCGTTACAGGCGGATCGCTTTCATCATCCAAATCGTCATCGAAATTATCTCGGGCAATATCGGTATTTGTCGCATCGGAATTTGCACTGGTCTTAGTCGTGCTTACGCAACCATTCATGCGGCAGTCCCAAATCACTCGAATTTCTTCTGATCCGGAAACTCCGTCAAGGCCTTTATCGTGCAGAGCGGTCGTCGTTCCCAAATCATTTTCACCGTCATATTTTTCGTTGGGAGCTTCCCCGTTAATCGAAAGGTCTTCGCTCACAAGGCCCAAATCCAAATACAAACTTCCCACGTTACCACGGGCAACCACTTCCACATACTTCATGTCACTCAAGTCTTGGTAGTAACTGGAATTTGCACGCATGATACCGCCCCAGCTGTTTCCCACCAAATTGTCATTCGGACGGAGCGTCAACTTCAAAACGGTCAAACGTTGATTGTCCACATCGCTGTTGCCAACAGTCGGGTAAATATTCTTGTACAGCACCGAATTATTGCTGTGCCAAATAAATTCACCTTTATGCTTGTAATCCAAATTTTCGATATAAGTTCTTGCATCGGTATCCACACCTCCCGGCGGCGAAGCTTGGTACCAGGAAAGGCGCGTCAGCGGATACACAAGGCCCGATTCACTGGATTCAAAATCTTCAAGGAGTGCGGTTTGCCCGCTGCTCGTGTTCGCATTATGATAACTGCTGGCGAATTCCGCTTCAAAGCGCCAATTCGAAGTAGCCTTCGTATCGATGCCCGGAATCATGTTCACAAGGTCCGTCATCCACTGGGTCGTATCTTGCAAACGCAAGTTCATTCCCCAAAGGAAGCTGGAATAAGGTTCACTTCCAAGAGTCGGCGTGCTCGCCGTCGTACTCTGACTCTTATAAAGAGCTGTAATGCCAAAGAGAGGACCTTCGCCAAAACCATACCGCGTAAGGGGAAGTTCTGCACGAGCGCCAAGCAAAACCTTGTTGTCGATTTCAAACAAAGGTTCGCATTCAAATTCAACCGAAATTTCCTTGTTGGGATCGAGAGCCGTTTCGCTCAAAAGTTCAATCTGACCTAATTCGTAGTTCACGTCATAGTCTACACCACGGGTCAAAACGGTAGAACCGGCTTTCAGCTTTTCGGAACCTTCCGAAATATCCATACAGCTACCGGCGTTCACCGAATAGCTTGAACTCGGATCGCGAACGCTGATCACAGAATTTCTTCTTTTACCGACACTTTCAAAGTAAAAACGGTTCGTGTACTTCGATCCGAGGTTCGACACCGGAAGCGTGTAGAGCTTTGCCATGGCCGCCGAAGAGTCCACGTTGCGGAAAGGTTCAAGGCAGTTTTCGCGGGCACGCGCCGAAGAGTTCGCCCCCGTATACCAAGACAGCGGACGGCAAGGCAGCCACATTTCACCTGTATAAGAACCGGAAGCATCCTTCTTAAAGATCGTCGCATCGCCCGTGAGAATCGTGTTCGTCGTCGTATCCACAAGGCCGAGGGTTTTCAAATACGTCCCGGAAATTCCGCTTTTGTTCTTTGCACGGAGCACAAAGCTCGAAGCGCTTTCATCCGAAATGCCGACCGAGTAAACGTTGCGAAGCATCAACTTGTCAACGTCCGTCAGTTCCGAAAGGGTCGCATCCCATTGGATCAGAACCACGCGGGAGCCGTGGTTCACGGTGGTTCCCACACGACCCGTTCCGTCATCGGACCAGCTCGCCGCAATCAAAGTATTCTTGGAAGCCCCAAGGACCTTCACAATGCCCGTTTTGCTGTCGTAAGAATAATCGCTCGAAGACATCGGGACCATACGGTCGATTACCTTTTCCACCGACGCACCGTCCGGAGTCTTGTAAACCGCAGTTACCTTTTCCACCACGTCCGTCGTCGTATTCGAAGGGGCGCGCTTATAAAGCTTTAATCCCGTAGCGGTGTAATTCGAAGTGCTGCGACCGGCAAGTCCTGCGCTAATGTAATTGTTACGCGCAGTATGATCCAAGAAGTAATAACGGTAAGCGACAAACTGCTTATCTTGGATCTGGAATTCCGTCGTGCTCGAACTTGCGTTGATGGTGTACGTTTCCTGACTTCCACCGTCCTGGGAAGCGATTGTCGTTAACCACCAGTCACCCAGTTTCCATTCCGCCTTGATACCAAAAAGTCCCTTGTGATTTTCCGAATAACCGGTCAGTTCCGTACCCGGAAGCGCAAGGGATGTCGTACCTGCTTCAATGCGCTGCAAAATGTAATCTTCAAATTCACCCTTGTAAGATTCTTCGTAAACCACGCGGATCTGGTTCTTTGCACCGAGACCGCTTTCCACGTTGTTCACTTCTACCGTAATGTAGGGACCGATCTTTCCCTTCACCATAAAGCTCGGGTCATAGGAGAGGGAAGGGCTCGGGAACAGATTGTCCTTGGTACTGCCCGGAGCGTCATCCTTTTCCCCACGTCCGGAAAGGCGAATGTCCATTGTACCCTGGAGCAAAAGTTTCGGTTTGTCAAAACCAAAATCTTTCATCCAGGACGGCATGTTAATCGGAATGTCGATATCGTAAAGAGTTCCGCTTTCCGGTTCGGAATATCCACCGTTGCTTTGCCCCGCAAAGGAATTCAACCACAAACGGTTAAATCCAATATCGTACATGTCCGAAACATAAGTCGCGATTTCCGGATAGTTCGAAGACCAAAGCTCCGTGGTGTCCCGGCTGAGCGGGTTCACGTATGTTTTTCGCACTTCCATTTCACGATTTTCAAAATCGATATTGTGCTCGTAATGTTCGTTACGAGGCGGCTTCATCAGCGAAGATTTTTGGCCTACACCGCTTTTGGGAGCAAGATCCGAAAGAGGCGTCGCATTCGGCGGAAGCGGAATGTACTGGACAGGGCTATTGGAAGAATTTGCGGACACAGCGGAATCCGCCGATTCCTGAGCAGGAGTCAGCGCCACCAAAAGCATCAAAACGGCTAAAAGCCTTTTCATCCTAAACCATATCCGACATCATTTTTTCGCATGGGCCAAAGCGCCATCAAAATACAGAAACGCACAAAAATAACCCATACAATGTCGGTAGAAAGTAATAAAATTTTCAAGCGTTCAATGGACAAAGCTTCCTGATTTACCGCAAAAAGAAAGGCCCGAATCGCTTCGGGCCTTTCGAAAATCTTTACAGCAAAGATTACTTGAGGAACACGTCGATGTCGCCCAAGCACTTTTCCCAAGACTTATCCTTCGCAACAAGCATCTGCATGATCTTGTCGTAGGTTGCCGTAGTGCCAAAGCCTTTCCACAGACGACGTTCCACATTTTCACCCGAATCCTTATCGATGGTGGTGATCGTGTCGTAGTAATCCTTGTTATCCTTGAATTCGCCAACGAGAATCGACTTGAGATAATCGCTGTAAATACGGGATGCGTACTTGAGAAGCGAATCGTTAAAGTCCAGTTCGTTTGCCACGAGATATTCAAAGTCCTGAATCGGATTGCCGTAAACAAGCCAGTGGCGAAGCGCAATGGCAACCACCACGTCACGGACAGCACTGCGGAACAGGAACTTGTCTTCCAAGCGGCCATTCCAAGTGATCTTCGTTAACGGGTTACCGTCATTCGCTTCAATCGAAACGCCCTTGCCCGGAACCACGTTGCGGATCTTGATGGGGAGACGGGTCAAAAGCTGCCAAGCCTTGGTAAAGGCGATGGTTTTGCGGACGAAATCCCGTTCCTTGTCCGGTGCAACGCGGAGGAATGCACCAAAGCAATGCTGGTACAAGCTTTCCTTATCGAAAATGCAATCGCTGGAACGGCTTTCCGAAATTTTGCCATCCATCATAAAGAGGGTCTTGGCAAGTTCCGGACGCATGCGGACTTCGAGCTTACGGGTACGGGCTTTCAAACGCACTCCGTCCTTGTAAACGTAGGTGAAGCCTTCTTCCTGGTAACGCTGCCAAATGAAGAACTGCAAATCGTCTGCAGCGCGAAGATGGTAGCTGAACACCGGGTTCTGGCGGTTGTTCGCCATCGTCACCTGGCGCAGGAAGGAATCCGCTTCCGGATACGGCACAACGACCTTTACGAGCACGAACGGGTTCACCGGATTCTTGCTCTTCTTAAAGTACTGTGCGTCTGTAAAGAGGGACTGAGCACCGTTGATAATCTTCGGGCGTTCAATCTGCAAAACCTTCTTGCCGTCGCGATCCTTCAAACGCAGGTCGTCACCAGTAAGGGTCATACCGTTGTGGAGGAACGGGAAGTCGCTTGCATCGTTTGCTTTTTCCATTTCCTGGAAGGCATCGATCAAAGCGGCGTTCGTATGGGTCAAATTACCGAGGTAAGTACGGATGTTGCTCGAAACGATAGCCATGTTGTGCTTCGTTTTAAGGCGCTTACCGAGGGCCTGGTGATAATCAAAAATCGTGCGGATCGGGCAGAATCCGACAAAGAGTTCACCGCTCTGGCTTGTCATGTGGAGCGGTTCGTCCTGCATCACAATGTCGAGCTTGTCGTCGTTATTGCGGAAATCCTTTGCAAGGTCGTCGTGTTCGGCGCGGATTTCGAGCTTCGCATGGATATCAGACTTCCAGATGTTGAGTTTGCGACGCATATCCTTCAAGGTGCGTTCCATTTCAGCATCGGTCACATAACGGCTCGAAAGTGTACGGAGAACGGTGATTTCCAACGTTTCCATGTACGGACGGCTGGCCGGAAGATCGTCGTCTTCATCCGTTGCGTCCATTTTGATTACATCCCACGGGTCCGCTTCTTCGCGGAGGGACATGAAGAACGGATTATCCGGATCGCTTGTGCGGAACACGGCAATCTGGAGCTGCTTCAGGTCGTGGGACAGGTTGTGCATCACCTTTTCAAGCGGCGTCGTTTCGTCGATAAAGACGAAGATTTCAAGGAATCCTTGGGAATACTGGAATCCGTGGAAACAGCCTTCTTCATCTAAGTTGAGGTGTCTCAGCGCCTTGAAGCGATCCGTCGGATCGTTCGGGTTCAAGCTAAGCAAGCTGGCTACAAATGAAAGTCTACGTTCTTGCGCTTTCGTTAATTCCATTTTATTCCTCTAATAGCTCCTGATATGGAGTTTCTGACATCCATATACATAGATAATTAAAATATTACTTCTTTTCGAGATTTTCCACCAAAAACTTTGTTTCAAAATATTTACAAAGAAACAGGGAATTCCACAGGGTCTAACGAGAATCCCACAAGAAGCATCTTCTTTCTTAGAGTTTGCTCTAAACATTCCTCTTTAAAGATAACAAAATAAAAAGCTTTTCAAAAGACCGATTTTTGTCCCAAAAAATCCCGATTTTTTCGATTTCATTCCAAATTGGACTAACATTTCAAAGCCCTTCATCACACTTTTGGGCATTTTAGCCTGTGAATTTTTGCAAAAATGCTATCATTCTTAAAAAATGGAGTCGAATTTATGAACATACTCGAAGTAATTGCAAAAGCGAAAGCTGAAAAGGCGAAGAAATTGGACTTGTCAGACATGCACCTGCGTCTGCTCCCGCAGCAATTGTTCGAGCTCGAAGACTTGGAAGAACTCGTCCTCGATCAGAACTTGCTCGTAGAACTTCCCGACGAAATTGGCAATCTCAAAAATTTAAAGAGCCTTTCCGTGAGCGAAAACGACCTCATGGAACTCCCGGAAACTGTCGCCGAGCTTTCGAACCTGGAAAATCTGTACCTGGGTTACAACAGCCTTTCCGAAATTCCGAAGGCTCTGGGCAAGCTTACCCACTTAAAAAAGGTGAATATCGCTAGGAATCAGCTTTTGGACCTTCCGGAAACCATCGGGAACTGGGTAGAAGTCGAAAAGCTTTCCCTCCACGATAACATGCTTTCCAAGATTCCGGAATCCATCGGCAACATGAAGGGCCTAGAAAAGCTTTACCTCGATAACAACGAACTTTCGACGCTCCCGGCAAGCCTTGGCAATTTGGAAAATCTCGAAGTGTTGATGGTCTCCGGCAACAATCTGGTGTCGATTCCTACCGCTCTTGGCAATTTGAAAAAGCTCCACGAGCTTGTTCTCGACGAAAACGAACTGGATTCCATCCCCGAAGATCTCGCCGATTGCAAGTCCCTGAAATCCCTTTCCCTTGTCAACAACCCGCTTTCCGGTTCGCTCCCCAAAGCTTTGGTGACAAAAGAAGACCTTCAAATCGATTCGTAAGTTCAAAGTCATGATTCAAAAAATTCCATCCCTTATTTTTTGCGCCGCCACCGCGGCGTATTTTTTAGCATGCTCTTCGGACACCCTTTCTTCCGCAGACGATAGTAGTGACGGTGCAAGCGACGAATTAAAACAGACCTATTCCCTGCTCGAAGGTTATTACTACCTGGCAGACAAAGAGCTTTCCACTTTGAGTTCCTACGTAGACACTCCGTACAAAGTGTACATTCCCGATAAATTTGCAGACGATGCCGACGTTTTGGGCATGTTCTACGTGATGAGCGACAAGCTGACCCGTTACTATCCCAGTTCCCTGTACAACACTGTCTACACCGCATTAAACGAATCCGATCATGAAAACAAGTCCTTCGGAATGGAGTTGGATTCGAACTTGGTCGTCAAATATGTGTACAGAGAAGGTCCGGCAAATTCTGCAGGCATTAACCGACGCGACACAGTTGCCACGGTAAACGGCAATACATTCCAAAGCCTAAAAGATTTCAACGCTTACTTGAGTTCTGTCGATTCCACAGACACTTTTGAATTTACGGTTCGACATGGTAAATCCACCATGGACGTTTCCATGACGCGGACAACGCTGAACCTGCCCACAGTCTACGTGGATACGGTCCAAGGCATTCCCCTGATCCGCATCACCGATTTTACCAATGTGACAAACGGTTTTGAAGATAACGGAACCGCTTACGAATTCGACGATGCACTGGAAGCCACTCAAGGCGCCAAATCCACCATTCTCGATTTACGCGGTAACACGGGCGGTTTTGTGAACATCTGCACATACATGGCTTCACAGCTGCTTTCGCAAGACGACATTTTGGTTTACTCCGAAGAATGGAGTCCCGCAAATTCCACAAACCCCAAAGTCACCCAGCTGTACACGTCCAAAGACGGCATTGGCAAAGGACGCTACTACGTTCTAATGCTTGATTCAAGCAGTGCGAGCTGCACCGAACTTTTTGCTGCCGCAGTCACCGCAAACTTAAACTCCCCCATTGTCGGAACCAACAGTTTTGGAAAAGCCATTGGGCAAATTTACAAGACAACCGACAAGAAAGGCATTTGCGGAATCACCCATTCCTTGTACTTTGATAAAAACAAGCAGACCTACCACACTTTAGGCTTTGTTCCGGACTATTACATTCCAGACAGCCTAGAAGCCATCGACAAAGCGGTAGAACTTGCCAAAGAAGGTACCGCAAAAAGATCTGCGGGCTACGGAACCGAGACCCAACCGTACTGGACAAAGTCCAAGAGCCTGTATAAAAAAGGCATTACCATTAACCCGGAAGAGGATTTCAGAGAATCTCTGAAAGGCCTTGCGATTACTCAATTCGAATAATTACTTTCGGGAAATCACCTTCTGTTTGACTTTAACGGTAGAACCTTCAATGGGTTGAGGCTCTGCCGATTCCAGCTGCTTTAAATTTTCGCGAATGCCTGCGATTTGCTTCGTTAAACGGGCCATGCGTTCCCCTTGGAGCTTCGGGGTTGCAATCATGGTTTTGGACTTTGGATTGATCCATTGTCCCTGGGCATTTTTAAAGCCCAAGTGCAAATGGGGTCCCGTGCTGCGTCCGGTGCTTCCCACGCGCCCGATAACCTGACCGCCCGTAACCTGGGCGCCAACGCCCACTCCGCGGGAACTTAGATGCATGTAGTAACTGGTAGAATTATCCGCATGGCGAATGGCGATTTTATTTCCGCTGTACTGGTCAAAATCGGAAACCACCACTTTACCCTTGGCCACAGCGTAAACCGGAGAACCTTTAGGGCTTCCATAATCAATACCGCTATGCATTTTACGAGCGCCTGTGACCGGGTGAATGCGAACGCCGAACGGGCTTGTAATGTGCAAACGGTCTAGCGGATAACGGAGGCCGTCAAAGATCAGAGCTTCTCCCGTTTCCGTATAATGGGCGTTGTAAGTGCTCTTCGGATCCGGATCGTTATAAAGGAACGCTTCGTGGTGACCTACAACACGGCCTTCGAATTCTGCATAAATGACCTTGCCCGAAATCCAGATGCTGTCTTCGTAAAAAGATTCTTCGAGCATAATGCGGAAACGGTCTCCCGGTTGAACGCTGGAAAATGGGATTTTGCACTGCAAAACACCTGCGACGACCCCCGACATGCGAGCCGGAATTCCGACAGAAATCAGCGTACCGTGTAAAGTTCCCCCTTGCACAATATGGCCTTCAAAAATGGACTGCTTTACCGTTAAAGGCTTTTGAACGAGCTTGTATTCAAACCGGTTCGTTTGGGGATTTTTAAAAAGCAAATGCACAATGGACGGGTTCGGAGAAAAACGAAAAACTTGAACATCTCCGTTAGCGTCTTTGCCCACGTGGAATTTTTGCCCCACTTTTAAATTGGAAAGTTCCACGCTGTCTTGAATGGCAAGGACAATCGCTCCGCGGTCGTTGTTTTTTACACCTAGGCGTTCAAGCACCTGGTAATAGCCTTCATTCTTTTGGACCGTATCCATTAAAACGGTCAAAGGCTGCGGACGATTTTTTTCATATTCGGCAAGGGCGTTTTCCGCCAAAGCCAATTCCTTGTTCAGTGAAACGATCTTTTCATCTAGTGCCTCGATTTTTCCCGATTCAAAACACGCTGAGCAAAAGAGCGTTGCCACTCCCAACCAAAACAAAAAACTTTTCTTCATGATTTTCAAAAATAAAAAAGCCCGCTGGATCAGCGGGACTTTTGAAACTTGTAAGATTTACTTCGCCGGAGCGTTCGGAGCCTTCACACCGAGCAGTTCCACTTCGAAAACGAGGAGGCTGTTGCCCGGAATCATCGGCTGACGACCGTTAGGACCATAACCAAGGCTGCTCGGAATCCAAGCTTCCACCTTGCTGCCGACCTTCATTGTCTTGAGAAGTTCGGTCCAGCCCGGAATTACAGCCTTGACCGGGAATTCTACCGGCTGGCCGAGCTTGATGGAGCTGTCGAATTCGTTACCGTTCAAAAGCTTGCCTGCATAATGCACGGTCACAATGGAAGAATCGGTAGGAGTTTCACCCTTTCCTTCGGTAATCACCTTGTACTGAAGGCCGCTTTCTGTCGTAATGACACCTTCTGCGGTCTTGTTCTTGGCGAGGAAAGCTTCCTGGTCGGCCAAGTTCTGGGCAGCAATCGCGCTATCCTTCGAAATTTTCTTCTGCTGAAGCTGCTTGGAGAAGTCGTTCAAAACGGCGAGCACTGCGGAATCGTTCAACAGATACTTGGTGCTGTCCTGGAAGTAACGGTCCTTGAAGCCCTGGAAGAACGCATCGAGGTCGAGATCGATGGAATCACGAGCGACGAGCTGGCCATGAGCCTGCATACCGAAGTTCGCACCGATAGCATAGCTGTAATTATCCTTTTCCGTTACCAATGCGGTTTTGCCAGAACCACCGATTCCGTTGCAGCCAGCGAGGAAAGCGGCACAAAGGCCAAGAGCGATCAATTTTTTCATTTTCATATCCTTTTGCAAAATCAAAATTAAGTGTTCATAAAATAAAATATTCACGACAAAGAAATTCCACAGAATCGTCCGATTTCTGTCAAAATCCGGTCTTTTTCTTTTGCAACCTATCGGTTGCAGGATTCAACGCGCCATTTTGATACCATTAGGTGTCAATGGACGATCATCCTCTCATCAACCGCGCATTCCGAAACGTTCTGCTTCAACTGCGGAACGAATCGCATTTGAGCCAAGAAGCTTTGGCCCGGATTTGCGACATTTCCAGGACCCACATTTCGCGGCTAGAGACTTGCAACGAATCCACGACTCTTGAAACTATTCAAAAAATTCTCTCCGGCACAAAAACCTCTTGGGCAAAATTCGGCGCTCTGATGGAACAAAGCCTCTCGAACCTGGACAAAAACGCCGAAATCCGCCAGGCAGCCGAACCAAAGGGCCCCAAATGGAGCGAAAAATAGGCAAATATCGCATCCGTTCCGCCTTTTTTTGAAACATTTTGTGTAATTTGAGGGGGTCATAAAGGAGATTTGGACCTATGATGTTTGACCCTATTTACATGGGCATTTTGCTCTTTACACTGGCCCTTTCCGGCATCGTCTCCATGATGGTGAAATCCCGGTTCAACGCCGGCCAGAAAGTTCGTATTCAAAGCGGCCTTACCGGTGCCGAAGTCGCATCTGCCATCCTTGCCGATGCTGGAATTTTTGACGTTCGCATTCAGGAAACCCGAGGCTTCCTTTCGGACTTTTACAACCCCATGGACAAGACTTTGAACCTTTCCAGCGAAGTTTACCACGGGCGAAGCGCAAGTTCCGCAGGAGTTGCCGCCCACGAAGTAGGTCATGCCATTCAACATGCCCAAAATTATTTTCCGATGTGGCTCCGTTCCGCCATTGTCCCGGCGGCAAATATCGGTTCGAATTTTGGACCGTGGCTTGTGATTTTAGGCATCATCTTGACGTCTGCCGGGAAGCTCGTTATTGGACAGAACGTGGCGATCATTGGCGTTCTGCTGTTCGGCATTGCCACCCTTTTTACACTAGTGACCGTGCCTGTGGAATTCGACGCTTCTTCCCGAGCTAAAAAGTGCCTTGCCCGCTTGAACATTCTTGCGCCGGGCCGTGAACGGGAAGTCGTTTCGGGCGTTCTGTTCGCTGCAGGGCTTACCTATGTCGCCGCAGCCGTTTCTTCGATTTTGCAACTTTTGTACTGGGCGCTCCGCGCAGGACTTCTCGGTGGAAGGAGCGACGACTAATGCCAAGCTCCATCCTTGAAATCGAATGCCCCATGTGCCACGGGACGATCGTTGTCGATCGTGACACAGGGAAAGTTTTAGAACATAAGGAATTCAAAAAAGAAAAGCAGTCTTTAGAAGACTTCCTTGCCAAAGAAAAAACACGGACTTCCGATTTGGACAAAAAATTTGCCGAAGCGCGGGAACGAGAAAAAAATCGACTTTCCGAAATCGAAAAGAAATTTGAAGCGGCAAAAAATAATCCGAATTTAAAGGATCCGCCGCCTACGATTCAGTGGGATTAGAATCCGCTTCGTCCCCTTCCACGTCTTCGAGGAGCTCTTCAGGGACTGGCGGTTCTACATTTTCGGCAAGGCTTGCCGCAATTTCGGATTCTTCCACCTGAGCGGCAGCTGCATCCAAAGCTTCATCTTCTACGCGGATCTCTTCATCCGCGTTTTCTGTTTGTACGGCTTCCGAAGCATCCACCGTTTCTGCCGGCTTGGAATTTTCAGCTTCAGCAGGATTTGCTTCCGACGGATTTTCGGCTACCGGTTGAGCTTCAGAATTTTCAGTGGGTATTTCGGAATTTTCCGCACCGGCGTTCAGTTCCGCTTCAATGGCTGCAATATCGAGTTCCCCATTTAACATCGCCATGATGTCTTCATCCTTGATGGCTTTGCCTTGAGAAGCCAGGAGAGAAGCCGTACGCATCACCTGGTCAAGAGTTGCCTGCTGATTATCATTGCGGACAAGTTCCCTTTCGCGCAATTTTTCAAGGATGCCCGGTTTATATTCATGCTCCGGTTCGTAAATGCGAGTTTCGTTCGCCATTTCTTCTGCGAATTCCGCATTGTCTTTTTTGCGGTAAAGCCAAATCGCTCCGAACAGTTCGCTCTGGCGGAACACGACTTCATCGGTTTTGATCATTTCCATCAAAGCCATGAAAGTCACCACGGTCACAATCGGAAGCGGATCGCGGCCCAGCAGATCTTCAAAGAGCACACGCCCTTCCCGGTGAAGAGTGTTCGAAATGAACTGTTGGCGGTCTTCGATGGTGACGTCGTCCAGCTCGATATGATGCACATTTTCGCTGTTACGCGTTTTGAGCATTTTTTGGTAAGCGCGGAAAAGCTGCCAGATGTTTGCATCGGCAAGAGTATCGTCTTCGCTTTCCGTCTTTTCCATGCGGCCTCGGTAGCAAGATCCGAAGTTGTCATTTTCCATGCTCTGCAATTCCTTCGCCACTTGTTTGTAACGCTGGTATTCGAGCATCTGTTTAATGAGTTCATCGCGGGAAAGATCGATTTCCGCTTCATCTTCGGCGGTGCGTTGATCTTTGGGCAAAAGTTCACGCACTTTCATTGCCATGAGACGGCTCGCCATAAGCAAGAAATCTCCGGCCTGCGACAGATCGGCCTTGGTGATATCCTTCATCCATTCCAGATACTGGTCGGTGATTTCCGCAATGGAAATGTCTGCGGGTTTCACTTCACTCTGCTGCACAAGGTACAGCAAAAGGTCCATCGGGCCTTCAAAAGCCCCGATGTGCACCTCGTAAGATTCTGGAACTTCGTGATTCAAATTATTCTACCGTTACGCTTTTTGCCAAATTACGCGGCTGATCAACGTCATTTCCGCGGAGTACGGCAATATGGTAAGCCAAAAGTTGAAGAGGCACGCAGGTGATAAGCGGCATGAGCATCGAATTCACCTTCGGCACAAAAATTACATCGTCTGCATATTCGGAAAGTTCCGTGCAATCTTCAGTCGTCACTGCAATGATGCGACCACCGCGAGCCTTGATTTCACGGACGTTCGAAAGCACTTTGTCAAAAAGGCTGTCCTTCGGAGCGATCACCACAACCGGCATATTTTCATCGATCAGCGCAATCGGACCATGCTTCATTTCTGCAGCCGGATAACCTTCTGCATGGATGTAACTGATTTCCTTGAGTTTTAAAGCGCCTTCCATGGCGACGGGATAGTTGTAATGGCGTCCGAGGTAAAGGAAGTTGCGAGCATCCACGTACTTCTTTGCAATGTCGCGGATTTTGTCCGAAAGCTTGAGCGTTTCTTCCACCTGTTCCGGGATTTTTGCAATGGCCTGCGCAAATTCAATGCCCTGTTCCGCAGAAACACGACGTTCGCGTCCGAGCAAAAGCGCAATCATGGCAAGGACTGTCACCTGCGAAGAAAAGGCCTTGGTACTTGCCACACCGATTTCTGGGCCTGCATGCAGATAAACGCCTCCGTTGCTTTCGCGGGCAATCGTTGAACCCACCGCATTGCAAATGCCGAGCACGGTAGCGCCCTTTGTTTGCGCTTCCCGGAGAGCCGCAAGCGTATCTGCCGTTTCACCGGACTGGGAAATGACAAAGACGAGAGTTCCCGGTTTAATGATCGGATTGCGGTAACGGAATTCCGAAGCATATTCCACTTCGACAGGAACTCCGGCAAGATCTTCGATCAGATATTCTCCCACCATCCCTGCGTAATAACTTGTACCGCAAGCTGTAATAATGATGCGGTTCAAATTGCGAAGTTCCAAACGGTTCGCGTCGAGACCGGCGAGTTTTGCCGACCAGTCGGCAAAAAGCAACCGACCGCGCATCGTGTTGCGCAAGGCTTCCGGCTGTTCAAAGATTTCTTTGAGCATGTAATGTTCAAAGCCGCCCTTGCTCGCCGCATCAGCATCGAATTCCACTTCTTCTACACAACGGTTCACCGTGTGACTGGAAACAGTCATGATTTCATAGCCGGAACGTTTGGCAACAACAACGTCGTCATCGTTCAAGTAAACAACTTTCTGCGTGTAATCGACAATTGCAGTCACATCACTTGCCAGAAAATATTCGCCCTCGCCTCCAAGGCCAAGAACGAGAGGACTTCCACGGCGAGCGCCGATCAAAACGTCCGGTTCATCGGCACAAAGAACCGCAAGTCCGAACGTGCCTTCGAGCCTGTTCAACGCAGCAAGAACTGCCGACTTCAAATCGCCTTTGTAAAGCTTTGCAATTAAATGGGCAACGACTTCCGTATCCGTTTCGGACTGGAATACGACGCCTTCCGATTCGAGCTTTTTCTTGATCTGGATGTAATTTTCGATGATGCCGTTGTGCACCACCATGATTTTTCCGTCAAAGCTTGTCTGCGGGTGAGCGTTCGCTTCGGAAGGAACTCCGTGCGTTGCCCAACGGGTATGAGCAATGCCGATGTTTGCAAAAAGCGGATGATCTTTCAGTTTCTTTTCCAGTTCAACGATTTTACCCGTCGCCTTTTCCAGTTCAAGGGTTTTGTTCGGGTGTGCCACAGCAACTCCCGAAGAATCGTAACCGCGATATTCCAATCGTTTTAATCCGCTTAAAAGGACACTCACCGCGTCCCGACTTCCGATGTAGCCTACGATACCGCACATAAATTCATACCCTTATTTGATTTTTGCTTCCACTTTAGCGCAGAGCTCTTCTGCTTCCGCTTCGGTAGGAGCTTCCGAAATCACGCGAATGACGGGTTCTGTATTCGAAGCACGGACATGGACAAAGCATTTGTCTTTTCCAAGCCAAAGTCCGTCACGCGTGTCCGCAGTCCAGTCAGAAAATTCTTTTGCAACTTCGTCAAAAATGGATTTCACCGGCTTGTCGCCCAGCGGGAACTTCTTCTTCGGCATCGCATAGCTCGGATGTTCCGCCTTGAACTTTTCCGGACCGCCGTTATTTTCGGCCATCCATGCGAGGACGAGAGCTGCGGAAACGAGAGAGTCACGACCGTAGTGGAGCGCCGGCAAAATCACGCCGCCGTTACCTTCACCACCGACGACGCAGCCTTCCTGCATCATCTGAAGGCTCACATTCACGTCGCCAACCTTGGCTCGGGAGAATCCGACACCAAATTTTTCGGCAACATCCGCACTCATGCGGGACGTAGAAAGGTTCACGCAAACCGGGCCTTTCTTCTTCGAAAGGACTCCTTCCGTCGCAATGGCAAGCGTATATTCTTCACCGATCGCTTCGCCGTTACCGTCGACAAGCGCACAACGGTCCGCATCCGGGTCCACCGCAAAACCGACAGCGCAATGATTTTCACGCACCGCCTTGCCCAAATCGACAAGGTTCGACGGAATCGGTTCCGGTCCACGCGGGAACGTTCCGTCCGGAGTGCAGTTAATGCGCACGACTTCGCAACCGAGCTTTTCAAGAAGGCGCGGAACAATGTAAGAGCCTGCGCCGTTTACCGCATCGACAGCCACCTTAAAATGCTTTGCACGGATCGCTTCCACGTCAATAAAAGGAATCGCGAGAGTGTCGTCAATGTGGAAAGCATCCGCATCCTTTAAAACTTCGGCAGTACCCATTTGGCGGTAATCCGGGTAAATGAATTTTCCGGAATCGGCAATGGCAAAGAGTTCCTTGACTTCGTCCGGTCCAAGGAAAATGCCCTTCTGGTCTAAGAATTTGAGCGCATTCCATTCAAGCGGATTATGGCTTGCCGTAATGATGATGCCCGCGTCCGCACGAAGACGTGTAACGTAGAGTTCAACGCTCGGAGTAGTCGCGAGGCCGACGTCAATGACGTCGGCGCCGGCGAGGCGGCAAAGACCGGAAACGTACGAGACGATAGCCTCGCCGGTCGGGCGGCTGTCGCGCCCGATCACGACTTTACGTGCACCGGTCACTTCCAAAAAAGCTTTCACGTGATTCGTCAAAACGGTCGGGGTCAGCGTATCGCCAACGATACCGCGAATCCCTGAAACAGAACGCATTAAAACGGACATAGTATTCCTTCCAAATATCTTCCCGTTAAAGTTACAAAATTCTATTCATCCGTAAGTTTCTATTTTTTGCGTATGGCTTTACTTTCCGTAAAAAATCTGACTCTCCGTTTTAGCGACCCACCACTTCTCGATTCCGTATCGTTTGATATAAACGAAAGCGAACGCGTTTGCCTTATGGGCCGAAATGGAGAAGGGAAAAGTACGCTTCTCAAAATCATTTCTGGCGAAATGGAAGCAAATTCCGGAGAAATCATCCGAAAGAACGGTTTGCGAGTCGCCCGATTGATCCAAGAAATTCCCGCACACATAGAAGGTTCCGTCCGCGACATTGTCATTGGAAACACCGCTGAACGGCACACGACCGGCGAAGACATTCTAGGCAAAACGGGAATCGATCCGGATGCCCTTTACGATTCCCTTTCGGGAGGCCAAAAACGCCGAGTCCTTTTTGCCAAAGCCATTGCGCAAGAGCCGGATTTACTGCTCCTTGACGAACCTACAAACCACTTGGACATTCCAAGCATTCAATGGCTTGAAAGCGTTTTGGCCCGCACCCCGTGCACTGTACTTTTCATTAGCCACGACAGAGCCTTTGTGCGCAGGCTCGCCACGCGCATTTTGGAACTCGACCGTGGACGCGTCCGTTCTTGGGACTTCCCCTACGATGAATTTGTACGTCACCGAGACGCTGCCCTTGCCGAAGAAGAAAAAGCGAATAAATTGTTTGACAAACGTCTTGCCGAAGAAGAAGTCTGGATTCGCAAAGGCATCCAAGCCCGCAGAACGCGCAACGAAGGCCGCGTCCGCGCCCTCATCCGCATGCGAAAGGAACGCGCCGACCGCAGAAATCGCACCGGCAACGTCAAAATGCAAATCACCGAAGCGGAACGTTCCGGAAGGCTCGTCGTCCGCGCCGAAAACATTTCCTATTCCTACGAAGGAAAACCTTTAATTCAAAACTTTTCCACTGAGATTTCCCGTGGAGACAGAGTCGGAATTGTCGGTCCAAACGGATGCGGCAAAACGACCCTGCTCAAAATCCTTTTAGGAGAACTCGAACCTCAAAGCGGATCCGTTCGCTTGGGAACGAATTTGCAGATCGCCTATTTTGACCAAATGCGCACCCGCCTTCGCGAAGACAAATCCTTAATTGAAAACATTGGCGACGGACAGGAATACGTGGTGTTGAACGGTCAAAAGCGTCACGTGCTGAGCTACTTGCAAGACTTTCTTTTTACAGCCGAACGTGCCCGCGGCCCCATCAGCGCGCTCTCCGGCGGTGAACGAAACCGCTTGCTTCTCGCATGCTTATTTTCACATCCGTCGAACATTCTTGTTCTCGACGAACCGACGAACGATCTCGACATGGAAACTCTCGATCTTTTAGCGGACCTTCTTGCCGAATACAAAGGCACGGTCATCACCGTCAGTCACGACCGAGACTTTCTCGACAATGTCGCCACAGAAATTTTAGGTTTTGAAGGCGTCGGCAACATCCACGAAAATGTCGGCGGATATTCCGATTACGCAGAAATCAAAAAGCTTCGTGAAAAAGAAGCGGAAGCAA
>JAGDBD010000088.1 GCA_017959225.1 Fibrobacter sp.
CCCGCACTGCCCGTGCGGGTCGGCCCCAGGGGGGGGCACGCTTCGCAGGCTCGCTATCCCTAACGCAAAAGTTACTTCTTAAACAAGTCCGAATGAGTTCCCATGCGGACCATTTCCAGGATTAGTTCGTTTTCTTGAATGCGGTAGATGATTACCAAATCAGGATGCAGATGGAAATCCCGATGGTTTTTCCAGTTGTTGGATAACTGGTGATCCTTGTATTTCGGATCAAGTTCTTCTCTATTGCGAAGTTTGTTTACGATTGCTTCGAATTCGGACAAATCGTAGCCTCGCTTCTGGGCAAGTTTGTAATCTTTCTTGAACTGGTTCGTAAACCGTAAATCAAGCATTCAATGCCGCCATGAAGTCGCTGGTACTCTTGTAAACGGGGCTGAGATTTTTCCCGGCCTCGCTTTCTGCCATAACCTTGGCGGTAAGATCGTTTGGTTCTTCTTCGGATGTTTCCATATAGACATCCTTGCGAAGCTGCAACAAACTTTCTATAACGTTCAAAAAAGGCGCATCTACATTTCTTAAGGTAACAATCATAATTTACCTCCGTTTTCTTTATGTAAGATACATTTTTCCGGCTAAAATCGCAAGCTTTTGACCGTTTGCGCTTTGAAATGGGCTTTTTGAATGATTGAATTAGAGTAGTCCTAGCCTTACAATTCGTGGTAGTACGGGCAGATGTTTTCGTAATGGCCGTCTTTCATTCGAAACCCTTTAGGGATGGTGCCGAGCTGGACAAATCCGAGACGTTCGTACAGGTGGCGCGCATGAGTGTTGCTTTCGACAACGGCGTTGAACTGCAAGACTTCAAATCCGTGCTTTTTAGCCTGTTCAAGGCAGTCCTTCACGAGCATTTCGCCGATATGCTTGCCTCTGGATTCTGAAGAAACTGCATAGCTTGCATTAGAAATGTGACCGCAACGGCCCACGTTGTTCGGGTGCAGAATGTACAGGCCGAAAACTTTGTCTTTTTCTTCGGCAACGGCGCAGTAGGTCTGTGCCGCAAAGAATGGCTTGCCTGTTTCGGGCGTGAGCAGCTCCTCTTGCGGAAAGGCGATGCCTTCTTCGACGATTTCGTTCCAGATGCGGATCATTGCCGCAAGGTCGGCTTCATTGTATTGTCTAATATGCATGACAGAAATTTAAAATATGATGCTTTCGGTTTTCGACTATTTCGATTTCCGCTCGAGTAGGCATGTGTAATCCGCTGCGCGGATAAAATCTTCCTGATGCTCGATGGCAATGACGGTGTGACCGTTTTTGCAAAGTTCTTGGATCAGGGCGATCATGCGGTCAATGTCGTTTTTGTGCAGACCTCGCGCCGGTTCGTCGAATAAGAATAACGTATTCGGGAATTTGGCGCGGGAAAGCGCAAGGGAAAGTTTTAAGCGGGCCGCTTCGCCGCCGGAAAGGTGCGTTGTCGGCTGACCGAGCCTTAGGTAACCGAGGCCCGTGCGCACAAGAGGATTCAATTTATCTGCGAATTTGTGCGCAAAACCAAAAATAGTTGCGGCGCGTTCCACCGTTAAATCCAGAACGTCTGCATAAGAGAGCGTTTTAAAACGCACTTCCAAAATTTCGTCGCGGAATCTTTTTCCCTGGCAAACGGGGCATTCGGATTCTTCGTATCCGGAAGGGTCCCGCAGAACGCCTTCGCCTTTGCACGTTTCGCAGCGGCCACCTGGCGTTGCCGTGCTGAACTTGGACGCATTAAAACCTTTGATTTTGCTTTCGGGAAGGCTTGCAAATAGATCGCGTAACAGGGGCGAAAGCCCGATTGCGCTTGCAATGGAACTGCGGCGGTTGCGGAAGAAACCCCGAGTACTGAGCAGCGAAATGTTTTGAATGCCGAGTTTTTTGAAATCGCCTTTGGCAAAACGCGGCTGGATGTTTTCAAAAAGCAGAGTGCTTTTTCCGCTGCCGCTTTCTCCCGAAACAACGCTAAAATGCCCAATGGGGAATTTCGCATTCACCGGCTGCATGTCGTACTTGGCAAATTTTTGCACGGTAATGTGTTCGGCGTCTTTAATGGCAGTCTTTTTTTCTGGATTCTTTTTTTGAAGAATATCGCGGAGCCAGGCCCCGGTAGGAGAATCTTTTTTTTCAATCAGTTCTTGGGGAGTGCCTTGAAATAGGATTTCGCCGCCCAGTTCACCGGCGCCCGGTCCCATTTCAATGACTTTGTCCGCTTTTTCGATCAAGTATGGGTTATGTTCGATCAAAACCAGCGTGTTTCCTCGGTCTCGGATTTCTTCAAAAATTTCCCAGAGTTTTTGGACATCGGTTTTGTAAAGACCGCTGGCAGGTTCGTCTAGGCAGATGCACATGCCGTCCAGGTGCCCGGTGGCTAGGGGCGAAAGGCGCAAACGTCCGAGTTCACCTCCGGAAAGAGTGCTGCCGATACGGCCTGCTCCCAAGTACCCGAGCCCGACTTTATTGACAGCATGGATGCGGGCGTACAGCATGTCGGCTGTGCTTTTTAAGTGTTCCGGCAGGATTCCTTCAAAAAGTTTTGGCAAAAGACCGTCGAGCTTTGCAAAAGAAGCTTCGAGAATTTCTTGCCAAGAAGTTTCTTTGACCGTCGAAGAAAGAATTTCTTTTTGGAGCCGAAGCCCGTGGCATTCGGGGCAAACATCCGGGTCGCGGTCTTCCGTTTCGCTGTAGATTTCGCCGTCGCCGTTGCAGCACGTGCAGCGGTGCTTGGGGGAATGGGGCGTTAGGTCGCCCGGTTCAAGGGAGGCTGCGGTTGTATTATGTTCTGGGCAGAACGGGACCGTGCTGAACGTGGTGCGCACGCCACCGTTATCCAAAATGACTTTGGTGTGCGAAAAACGGAGCGTGGCGTCAACCGCTTCGGCAATGCGCGTGCGAACGCCTTCGCGGATAATGATGCGGTCTAAAACGACAAATAGTTCTTTGGGCTTTGACTTCCGTTCTGCTGGGGTCAAGTCTCCGAGGGAAAGGCTCTTCCCATCAGCAATGATACGTGCATAGCCTTGGGAAAGGAGCGTTGCCGACAGCGCATCTAACGTTAAATCTTGAACGTCGATATTAGCCAAAAATTGCAGACGGCTACCTTCCGGAAGCTCGCAGATCTTTACAATAATGCTTTCCCGCGAATCGCTCTGCATCGGCTTTCCGCAGACCGGGCATGCGGGGCGGGCCAGTGCCGCCCATAAAATGCGCAACGGAAATTCGCATTCCGAAAGGGAAAGAGGGCTTGACTTGGAAGGGGCGTCTCCGCGGGAAGCGGCTATGGCAATGCTTGGGCGCAGTCCTTCTGCGTTGTCGAGAGGAATGCTTGTTCTGCCGCCTAGAATTTTAAGGGCAAAGGGGCTTAAGGTTTCGAGATAACGCCTGCGGCTTTCTCCATGCAGAACGTCCATGACAAGTGTGGACTTGCCGCAGCCCGATGGCCCGCAGACCACGGTGATTTTCCCAAGGGGAAAGTCGGCATTCAAATGGCGGAGGTTTCGAAGGTGGGCTCCGCGGAGTGAAATGTTCTGGTCCATGGAAGACCTCAGTTTTCACCCCAGTTGATGAAGATGGCGCCGAAAGGCGTGTTGAAATCGCCGTTGTCAAAGCCGTCTTCCGAAATGCCTAAGAAGAACCGGTATCCGCCACCGATGCCGAATTCTAATGCCGGGGTAATCTGGTAGTTGAAGTGCAAAGCTGCATCCGCCACAAAGAATCCGTCTTTTGCTTTGGAATTTTCAGTGCCTTGGGTTTGAATGTTGCTAAAACCTGCGCCTGCGGAAACGGGAATCGACAGGGAGAACTTTCCAAAGGAAATCGGTTTGAGTTCCGCTAAGAGTCCAAGGGCGTTGTAATCCACCGAAATGTTTTTCCCTTTTTCACGGGTGTTTACATCGCTTGCGACTGTTGCCGCATAAATTCCCAACCGAAAGTTCGGATTTAAAGCGACACCGCCGTGGAGCGAAAAGTAAATCGATCCGTCTTCGATAAGCAGAATGTTGTTCGCTTCAAAACCGACAAAAGCTTTGAGTGAATTTTCGGAAGATGCGACCGCATCCGTATCGGTCAGCGTGCTGATTTCTGCAAGAGCAGGGGATGCGATGAGAGCAAGAATTGCAAAGATCTTTGCGAATTTTTTCATAGGTAACCCTCCGGTTGTACCCAGTTCCATTTTTTGACACCGGACCTTGGCCAGGAATAGATGGTCCAAACGACGCAGTTCCCGTAAAGCATAATCGCCCAGAATCCGAACGCGAAAAGCAGAACCAGTGGAATAAACGCTAACGACCCGTAAAAAAGCGACATGCGGCCCACAATGTTCTGTTGCAGCATAATGAGAATGGCCAGGTAAATGCAGGTGCAGACCCAGATGCCGATGCTTACGAGAAGGGACGGCCAAAAAAGTTTCTTATAGGAATAGTGCCCTTTGCGGTAGGGCAGTAAAAAAATGGCAAAAAAGATGAGCGCAATGAAGATGACGTCAACCATGATCACCCAGAAAGCGCTCATGATCTGCGGAACGGTATCCGTTGTAAAGAACGTCACGTTCTGCGCAATGTCCATGAGACCGAGCTTCACATGGTTCACAAACATGGCAAAGAAGGCAAGCCCGAGAGCCGCCAGCAAAAGGAGCGGCGTATAGGCGACGAACTGCTTTAAAAAGGAACGGGATGTCTGATTTTCCCAGACCACGTTCATATTGATTTCCAGGTTCCCAATGGCAAAGATGTAAGTAATGAAAAGCGAAATAGATCCGATCAAACCGAGAGTTCTCAAGTGAATGTGCTCCGTATTTTCAAGGAGCGGCATAATGTCTTCGAGGGGAAGCCCCAAAGAGAAGAACTGGTCAAGAATCGGCAGGTACGCGTTGAAGAAGGAACCGAGACCGAGGGAAAGGGAAATCGCCGTCAAAAGAATCAAAAAAGGAATTACGGCGAGGAACGATGTGTACGTCATAGCGGCGGCACGGATCGTTCCATGGTGGAAAAGAAATGCTTTGGTCGAAATGATCAGCACACGAAGTGGAATTGGCCAGTTATGTGTCAAAAGATCGATGCGCTGCTCTAAAGTCATTTTCTAAAAATCCTGAACCCTGTGTAAAAGTTAAAAATAATAAAGATTGTTATACTTGTATTGTGAAATTTCGCCTATTGAAACCTATTTTACTTTGTTTGATCTTCATTTCCTGCGGTGGGGAATGGACAGCGGGGGATTCTGTGGAAGTGAAGTGTGACCTTTCAGAAGTTCCGTTTTCTTCAGCAGAAAGGCTTTCCCTTTCCGCAGACGGGGAATCCCTATACATTCTTGACCGATACAATAAGGTTTACGCTTACAATCGGAACGGTGCTCGGGTTTGCGCTTTCGAACTTTCCCGCACACCGGAAAATTCCGACGGAAGAATCCCTGTCAGCATGGCCCAAGAAATTGAAAAAGTGGGATCTTGGCTGTATTATTACGACGGGATTTCCGTTATGCGTTACGACGATGAAGATTGGGCATGCGACGTTTCGCTGAATGCGATGGCTTTGACGACTTCGTACATTTATTATGCGCCGTCGTCCGGTCTTGGAAAATTGAAAATCCAGTCTACGGGATGCGCTAAAACGGGAACTTCCTATTCTGCGACCCGTGTCATGGCCTTGGACGCCAAGTCGGATTGGATCGTGGCGGTGGAAACTTCGGGAGCTTTGACGGATGCGCCTCAGCGGGTTTCCATTTACGATGAAGATGGAGCGGTCAAGGCCCGGGCAGCTTTGGCAGCAAGCGATACAAATAATTCTTTACATTTCTGCTCGGCCACTCGGGTACGCTTGGGATCCACTTTTTTTGCATTGCTCGATACCAAATGCAGCTATCTTGGAGTGTTTAATTTGTCGGGTGGTCTGCAATATCGCATGGATTTGGCAGAAATCGGTGCGCGGAATGCGGTGGATATCGACGTGATCCAAGATGATCTTTACATTTTGACCTCCAGCACCGTGAACCCGATACTTTATTTAGATCTTGCATCTTACGCTTTTGGCGAAGAATAATTATAGATTGTGGGTATATGTTCAAGTTCAGCTTTCTTGTAAATCCGATCAGTGGAGGTGGCCAAGGCAAGGTCATCCTAAACTTTGTACCGGAAATCATGAAGTCCATGGGGTTTGAAGACTCCGAATGGACCGCTGAACTCACAAGCGGACAACGTTTAAGGGAACAGATTCGCGAAACCGCCGAAAAAACGGAAACCTTGATTGCCGTTGGCGGTGACGGAACCATGTCCACCATGCTTTCGGTGATGCTCGAATCGGGACTTGCCGACAAGGTTCGCATCGGTCTGATTCCGCTTGGAACGGGTAACGATCTTGCCCGCGTCCTGAACCTTTATGAAACTTTTGTCAACAAGGGCCTTCTTTTTTTGGTACGTCGCCTGGTTCAGGCAAAGCACCGGCCCTTTGATATTTGGAAAGTGAACGGAAAATTCGTTTTGGCGAATTACTTTTCTAGCGGAATCGATGCTCGTATCGCTCATGATTTTAACGCGGACCGTGCATCGGGAAAAATTTCGAGCTGTTCCGTGGTTGCAAATAAACTGCATTACGTGAACCGTTTTTTTGCAGACCGAAAACACTGCTTGGGAAACGCTAAGCTTAAAGTTCTCGATCAGAATGGAACCTGGATCGAAGAAGATGTTTCCCATTATCGCACGGTGATTGTCGGTAACATTCCGAGCTTTGCTTCGGGCGCAAATCCTTTCAACGGCGGCGACATGGCGGACGGCCTTTTGGAAGTCGTCCCGGTTCCAAATATGGCATCTTTTTTTGGAGCGTTAGCGCTTGGAACAATTCCTTTGATCGGTAAAATTTACAAGAGCTTTTTCCTTAAAACGATCCATGCAAAAGAAGTGATTCTCCAAACACCGGAAGAGGAATTTCACCAGTTGGACGGTGACGATTTGACGCACCGCGCAGGTTCGGAAATTCATATCGAATACGGCTGCCGCGTTCAAATGCTTACGCTTGAACAAGGCTTGATTTTTCCAGACAGCAATTGAAAATGAAAAAGACAACAGTTGAATTTTTAGCCGGTCTTTTGAACGGCTCCGTGGAATATGTCCAGGCAAAAGAAAATTTTGAAATTTCGGGATTTGCACCGGTGCATTCCGCAAAAAAAGATCAGGTCTCTTTTTTCACCGGCAAAACTTTAATGGGGGAGCTTCGCACGTCCCATGCGGGACTTGTTCTTGTACCGCAAGACTTTTTAGGATCGCCTGAAGTCGGTGCGCTTTTGCGTGTCAAAAATCCTTACGCTTCGATGGTAAAAATCGTCCAAGAATTTTTTACGTTAGATGTAAAAGAAAATTTTGTGGCGCAGTCGGCAAAAATTCACCCGTCCGCAGTGGTAGAAGGTTCTGTCGGGGAAAATGCGGTCATCGGCCCGAACTGCGTGGTGATGCAAGGTTCTAAAATCGGAGACGGTTGCGTTTTAGAAGCGAACGTGACGGTTTATTCGAATGTGGAAGTGGGCAAGGGTTGCCTGTTTCAAGCGGGTTCCGTTGTGGGTTCTCGCGGTTTCGGTTTTTATTTCGACGATGCCGGTGTGCGGAAAATGGTACCCCATGTGAGCGGAGTCCGTATTGGAGACCGTTGCGAATTCGGTGCGAATTGCGTGGTGGCAGCTGGTTTTTTGGCTCCGACGACGATCGGAGACGATTGCCATTTTGATTCCTTTGTACAGATCGGTCACAATTGTACGGTGGGAAATCGGGTGTATATGGCTTCGCAGTCGGGCCTTGGCGGAACGACTGTTGTGGAAGACGATTGCGAATTTGCTGGGGGTGCGCAGATCGCGGGGCATTTGACGATTGGCAAAGGTGCTGTGATCGCAGCGAAGGCCGGTGTTACAAAGAGTGTCCCTGCCGGAGCGGTGTATGCAGGATTTCCTTCGGAACCGATTGACAAGTGGCGCAAAGGTGTCGTTGCCATTCGCAGGCTTGCGGAAGGCAAGCGATAGTGCAAAAGAAAGAGGAGTACTTGCGTACTCCTCCTCGGATTGAAATTTTTTATCGCTTTTCGGATGCTCGAGTGAAATAAAACATCCCCAAATTCAATCCGCGGAAAAAATTATCATTCATTGATTCCGATTTCAATGTTTTTGCAAGAATCCCAAAAATAAGTGTATTCTAGTAGAATACAGCAACGGGCTTGTCGGCGATGAGACTGTTGGGTGTGACTTTACAGTCCACGGCGAAAATTTCGACACCTGCCTTTTGGGCCATTCGAAGGGCGTTTCCGAATTCCGGATGGATTTGATCGTCGGGGCCAAAACGTTTGCAGCCTTTCATTTGAATGAGGAATAGAACGCCACATTCGTAAGGTGTTCCGTCTTCGGCAGTCATCTGTTCCGATTTTATGCGGGTGAGTTCGGTCAAGTGTTTGATTCCCCTTTCCGTAGGGGCATCGGGAAAGGTTGCAAAGCCGTCGTGCTCCAGGGTGACGCCTTTCACTTCCAAAAACATTTTGCGGTTAGAAAATTCGATGTAAAAATCAAAGCGTGAATTTCCGAAGGTGAATTCTGGACGCACTAGCTGCAATTTGGGAAAACGCCGCTTGTTTGCGCGAATCCATTCCGCCGCGACTTTGTTTGGAGCTTGGCTGTCCATGTTTACAAGGATTGTACCCCGGGACGTAACTTTTTCCACGGCAATCAGGTCGTAAGGAGTTTTACGGGCAGGATTGGTGGATTGTTCAAGGTAAACGGCTGCACCGGGTAACAAAAGTTCTCGGCAGCGGCCTGTATTTTTTACGTGGACAACGGTCTTTTGCCCATCGACGTTTACGTGGGCTATAAAGCGGTTTGGTCGTGAAATGAATGTCGCTTTTACGATTTTACCGTATTCCATAGCTTGGGGGAATATACATCTTTTTAAGAACTAGGCTCTGAACGTGCCGCGGAACGTGCTGCAAAAATGCAAAATAGACTTCTAAGGATTAACTTTTGAAAAATGAACATTCCTTCACACGTCATTGCGATTGCTTCACTTCGTTCGCAAAGACAAGCGCGGCAACCTTGCGATTGCTTCGTCCTCTTCGTTCAGCGCTTTCAGTCTGCTGCATTAAGGACTAAACAAGAAAGGCCGTATTTCTTCAATTCCTTTAACAGACTTTTCCTCCCTATGGCGAAGGACCCGAGTTTTAAAAGAGCGTAAGTGTGTAATCGAGAGGATTGGGAAGAGACTCTTCCGGTGTTATCTTGAGTGAAGCACTTGGCTATTAATGATCTCTTTTGCGGGGAGAAGGTTCTTAAACTCGAAATAAATCACCTTCGGTCATAAAAGTCGGGGGTGTTTTTTCTATATTTTAAGCCCAAGTTGCCCTCATAGCTCAAATGGATAGAGCACGCCCCTCCTAAGGGTGAGATCTACGTTCGATTCGCAGTGGGGGTACTTTTTTTAAGAGGCCTATGAAACGCCTAACCGTTTTATACACCGCGATATTCCTTGTGATGCTGCTTTTGCCGGTGTCGTGGGAATTGGCTCATTCTTATCGGAACGGGGAGTCCTTTGCACCGCTCGATATTTTTCGGGATATAAAGCGCCCGATTGATCGGGAGTCCATTTTAAAGCGGGAATCGGATTCTTTGGTCGCCGGATTGGAACGGGTACTTGCCCTTGCCCAAAAGGGAGATTCCACCCTTGCAGAAAAACTTTTGGATTTGGACGGCGTTACCGAAAATTTAAAGCGCAGCCTGGTGGAAGTGAATTCGTACATGCCTATGGATTCCACCGATACCGCCGTGGTTCAAGTTGCGAAATTCCAAAAGACCCTTGCGAATCTGGAATCCGATACGACCTTGGGCGATAGCCTTTTGAAAATGGCGAAGGGAATTCAGAACTCGTACGCAAATTTTTCGATGGATCGTGTGGCGAAAGTCTGGTGGAAACAGGGATTTTTAAGCGGAAAATATTTGAGAGCCTATGAAGCTCGTATGGAAAAAGAGAATTCCTTTGTCAAAAAGACGCGACCGGTTTACCAGAGCTTTGCCTGGAGAGTTTTGAAAGATCCCGGAGAAAAGGCTGTACGTGGGGATTCGAGTTTCCTTTTTTACCGTCAGGATGTGGACTTTTTGGTAAAGCCTGCCCCTTGGATAATCGACAGTTTGGATAATCCCATCGAAGCCGTTTTGGATTTTAAAAAGGAACTGGAAAAACGGGGCGTGGAACTGCTGGTGGTCGTCGTACCGGGAAAGCCTTCTATTTATCCGGAATTTTTGAATTCGTCCATGTATGGAATGTTCAAACGAAAAGATTTTTCCCTTGGACTTCGCTTTGTGGATACTTTGCAAACCTTGGGAGTCGAAACGGTAAACCTTTACCCGGTTTTGCATAACGCCAAATTAGACGATCGGGCTGGGGACTTGCTTTACCTGAATACCGATACCCATTGGACTCCCCGAGGCGCTCGTATTGCTGCACAAGCGATAGCGGAACAGGTGAAGAAAATGAAAGTTTCGAAGGAATTTCCGAAGCTGGATTTGACGGATTCCTTGGTGACCGCCGTTCGCACGGGCGATGTGGCGACAATGGCGGATCTTGAATACGCTTTCCCCGATCAGACGGTGGAAGCGCACCAGGTGAAGAATGCGCAGACGGGAGCGCTTTTGCGCAGTGATTTCCGCAAGTCAAAGGTTTTGATTTTAGGCGACAGCTATTCCCGCATTTATGAAACGGACGCTCCCATGTCCGCAGGTTGGATTTCGCAATTTGCAGAAGAAATGCAGACCCCCGTTGCGAGCATTGTTTCGGATGGAGGCTCCAGTACGCTTGTCCGTGAAAAGCTTGCCCGCCGTTCCGGTGTTCTCAAAAACATGAAACTTGTGATTTGGGAATTCGTTGAACGGGATTTGCGCTTTGGTGCGGAAGGCTGGAAAAAAGTGAGGCTTGACTGATGGTTAAAAATTCTTGGTGGGACCGTGCTTTGAAAGTTCTCCCGGGTGGAGTGGATTCCCCGGTGCGCGCATTTGGCGGCGTTGGCGGCGAACCGGTGTTTGTAAAACGCGCGGAAGGCCCTTACCTTTTTGCCGATGACGGAACGCAGTACGTGGATTATATCGGATCTTGGGGGCCCATGATTTTAGGGCACAATCCTCCGGAAGTGACGGAAGCGTTGCGCGATCAGCTGAGCCGTGGGTTAAGCTTTGGCATGGGAACGGATATCGAAGTGGAACTTGCGGAATTGATCCTTTCCAAAATTCCGGGCATGGAAAAAATCCGCCTGGTGAATTCCGGAACAGAAGCGACGATGAGCGCAATCCGCGTGGCCCGTGGTGCAACTGGTCGAAATAAGATTATCAAGTTCCGCGGTTGTTATCATGGTCACGGAGATTCTTTTTTGATTCAGGCAGGTTCTGGAGCACTGACTCATGGTGCGCCTAGTTCCCTCGGTGTAACTCCCGGAGTTGCACAGGATACTTTGATTGCCGATTACAACCACTTGGAACAGGTGGAAGCTCTGTTTGACGCTCACCCGAATGAAATCGCAGCTGTAATCGTGGAACCGATCGCTGGTAACATGGGTTGCGTTCCGCCGAAAGCAGGCTTCCTTGAAGGCCTTCGGAAAGTTTGTACGCAAAATGGTTCCGTGCTGATTTTTGATGAAGTGATGACAGGCTTTCGCGTTTCGGACGGCGGTGCCGCTAAGCGGTTTGGCGTTCAACCGGATATGATCACCCTCGGAAAAATCGTGGGCGGTGGAATGCCTCTTGCCGCATATTCGGGAAAGGAATCGCTGATGCGGAACGTAAGCCCTCTGGGTAAGGTTTACCAGGCGGGAACACTTTCTGGAAACCCGATGGCGGTAACAGCTGGCCTTGCTCAACTTCAGCTTTTGTACAAATTAAATCCGTGGGAAGCTTTGGAACAAAAAGGTCAAATTCTCGAAACGGGACTCCGTTCTGCTGCCGCGGAAGCCGGTGCTTCTGTACAAATTAACCGTGTAGGGTCCATGTTTACAGTGTTCTTTTCGAATGCGCCAGTCGTGGACACGGAAACGGCTCTTTCCGCAGACACCAAACGCTTTGCGACCTTTTTCCACGAAATGCTCCGACAGGGAATCTTCTTTCCGCCTTCCCAGTTCGAAACCACATTCATCGGCGCTTGCCATTCGAAAGAAATTTTGGAAAAGACTATCGCTGCAGCGAAAAACGCATTTGAAAAGGTGAAGTAATGAATATTTCCGAAGCGGTCCAGTTCCTTGCAGAAGAAGCCAAAAAAACGGCCACTGCATTTGACATCATCGGCGGGCATTCCAAATCCGAAGGCGTTTCCGTTTTTCAAGGGAAGGTCCAGAATACGGAAATTTCGGAATCCGTGGGGGTCGGCATTCGCGCCTTTAATGGCGTTAAACCCGGCTACGCTTATACGGAACGTCTAACTGAAGAAGCTCTTCGCCAAACTGTAAAAGACGCTTTGCTTCATACTCAGTTTACTAAGGATCTTCCCATTGAACTTCCGCATCCGGAATCTCATCCCCTTCGAAAAATCGAATACAATCCGGATTTAAAAAATGTGACGCTTGCGCAAATGGCGGAGCTTTCTATTGATATTGAAAAGCGCTGCTTTGCTCTTTCGAAAGATGTCAAGAATGTGCCGTATCTCGGTTGCCAAAAAGAAGAATCCTTGACCGTGTTTGCAAATTCCAACGGGATTTACTTTGAACGTCGTGACAACGGCATCGGTGCAGGTGCGGGTGTTGTCGCGGAACGCGGTGGTTCTAAAAAGCTCGGCGGCTTTGATCAAGATAAAATGAGCCTTGAAGAACTTTCTGCCGAGACCATTGCCAAAAAATCCGTGGAGCGGGCCCTTGAACTTTTGGAACCGAAAAAAATTGAAACGGGGAAAATGCCGGTTGTCCTTTCGGAACGAGTGGCTGGCCAAATCCTTGGCATGTACGCTTCATCCTGTGTTGCTGAAATGGTACAAAAAGGACAGTCGCGTTTGCAGGGAAGGCTCGGTCAAAAAATCGCCGGGGCAAAGCTTTCGCTTCTTTCGGACCCGACCCGCGAAGATCTTCCGGGAGTCAAAACTTACGACTCCGAAGGGACTTACGCAGACAAGGTGACCGTGGTGAACGAAGGCGTTCTTTCGGAATTCCTTTACAACTTAGAAACGGCCCACGTGGAAGGCAGAAAAAGCAACGGTTGCGCTTTGCGCTCTTACGAAGGTAAAGTGGGAACCGGATTTTCGAACCTGGTGGTTTTGCCGGGAGAATATACCACTGCGGAACTTTTGAAGCTTTTCCCGAAGTGCTTGCTGGTAGTGCGTTTAGAAGGCAATTCCGGTTGCAGTGCGATCAGCGGCGAAATGAGTATCGGTGTGCAGGGAATGTATGCGGAAAACGGTCATATTCTGCATCCGGTGGAAGGAGCAACGTTAAGTGCAAACTTTATCGATTTGCTCGAAACTCTCGTGGCGATCGGTAAAGAATATCCGGAATCTTACACAAGTCGCCAAGTTCCAGCGCTTGCTTTCCCGGAAATTGCCGTTTCCAACTAATTTTCGTGGCAAAAAACGGGGGGGGGAGCGTTTCTTTGTCATGATTTTGTAAAATCGTAACTATTTTTCCCTAAGTTGCAACTTCTGATGTTGTTATATCATCTAAATGGGGAGATTCAAAGTAGGTATAACATGAAAACACGTTTCGTTTTATTGATCGCTATTCTCTTTGGCTGCTTTTGGATGGTAGCTTGCTCTTCGGACTCCGCGGCAAATGGAATGCCCGGTAAAATGCCTGGCAAAAACGGTGCGCCTCCGGGAGCCGCAATGAATCGGACGTTGCGTGTTACCGGCTATATCGCAGTTCCGGATTCGACCACGGGAACTTATACGGCAGACGGCGAACTCCTTGCCGATGCACAGGTCGATTTGAAAACGGAAACCTCCGGAAAGTTGGTGAAGCTCTACGCAAAAGATGGCCAGAAGGTTTCCAAGGGAACTCTCCTTGCAAAGCTCGATGACGGGGAACTCCAAGCGAATTTGAAAAGCGCTGTGACGACTCTTGAACTTGCCGAGAAAAAAGCGGCAAGAACCAAAACCCTCTTTGAAAAGGACGGTGCGACAGCCGAAGAACTGGAATCTGCCGAAAGCAGCGTGGAATCGGCAAAGGCTTCCAAAGAACTGATTGAAGCCCAGTTGAAAAAGGTGGAAGTTCGCGCACCGTTTTCTGGAACTTTGGGTGTTGTCGAAGTTTCGGAAGGCGCTTGGATGAATTCCGGATCGCAGATTGCAACCCTTACCAATACAAGTGAATTGAAAGTGGAATTTGAACTTCCGCAGCGCTTCTCCCGCAGTGTGAAAGTGGGCGACAAGGTCCTTCTGATCGATACAGAACAGGAAGTTCGTGCTGAAGCTAAAATTTCCTTTATGGATGCAACGCTTTCGAATTCGAGCCGTACCCGCAAAGCCCGTGCCGTTGTGAATAATAAAAATGGTAAGTATTTGCCGGGTACTTATGTGCGAGTCCAGCTGGACTTTGGACAGGGAAATAATGTGGGCATGCCGATTCCTTCGGAAGCGGTGACTCTCGATGAAAAAGGCGCCTATATCTTTGTGGCTAAAGAAGGAAAGGCGAACAAAGTTTATATCAAGACCGGTTTAAGAACGCCGATCACGGTAGATGTCTTGGACGGACTTTCCACAGGCGATACAGTCATTGTTTCTGGCCTTATGAACATACGTGATGGAATGGGCGTCGAAATCAAGGAATTGGCAAATAACATGAGCTACGGGGTGAATGAATGAGTTTTTCGACACTTTCTATTCGACGCCCTGTGCTTGTCACAGTGCTTTCTTTGGGCATTGTGTTGATAGGCGCATTTGGCGCATCAAACCTAGGCATTCGTGAATACCCGAACGTTGACTCGCCGATTATTACGGTGCGTACGACTTATACGGGTGCAAACGCAGCGGTGGTTGAAACCGAAGTGACCGAAATCATTGAAGCTTCGGTGAACAGTGCTTCGGGTATTAAATCCCTGACTTCCACAAGCTCTGACGGTAGTTCCACGATCCGTGCGGAGTTTGAAGTGGGAACGGATTTGGAAGCGGCTGCAAACGATATTCGTGACCGCGTTTCCCGTGTGGAAGGAAAACTTCCCGATGGCGCCGATGCTCCTGTGGTTTACAAGTCCGATTCGGATTCCGATCCGATTTTGATTGCGAGCCTTCTTTCGGATACCCGTGATGCTATGGAACTTTCGGAACTTGCGACGAACGTGGTGAAGGAACGTTTGCAGACGATTTCGGGCGTTTCGGAAGTGAATCTTTGGGGTTCTAAAACGCCAGTGCTTCGCGTTTGGCTCGATCCGTTGCGTATGAAGGCTTTGGGCGTCACCGCTTCGGATGTTTCGGCAGCTCTTGCTGTAGAAAACGAAGAACTGCCTTCGGGTAAAATCGAAGGCCAGGCGATGGACCTTTCCATTCGTACCCTTGGACGTTTGGAAAACCCTGCGGATTTCAATGCGATCCCGGTTAAAACGGCTGCAGACGGCTCCATTGTAAAGCTTTCGGACGTGGCAACAATCCATTACGAACCGAAAGATACGCGTACCGGTTTTAAGCGTAACGGTAAAAACGTGATTGCTCTCGCTGTGATTGCTCAGCCGGGTTCTAACCACGTGTCCATTGCGGATGAATTTTATAAGCGAGTGGAAGACCTCCGTCGTGACTTGCCTTCCGATATCCAGATTCTGAGCGGTCTCGATAAATCGGTGAATATTCGTTCGTCTATTCGCGAAGTGATTGAAACGATCTTCTTTTCGTTCCTGCTCGTGATTGTTGTGATTTTCCTCTTCTTGCGAGAAGTGCGCACGACTTTGATACCGATGGTTGTTATTCCGGTTTCGATTGTGGGAAGCTTTTTTGTGCTTTACATTTTCGGGTTCTCTATCAACGTGCTGACGCTACTTGCCATGGTGCTTGCGATCGGCCTTGTGGTGGACGATGCCATTGTGATTGTGGAAAATATTTACCAGAAAATTGAACGCAATATGACGCCGAAAGCGGCTGCGGTTGCGGGCATTCAGGAAATCTTTTTTGCGGTCATTGCGACGTCCGTGGTGCTTATGGCCGTGTTTGTGCCGATGCTTGCCCTTGGCGGAACGACGGGCCTTTTGTTCCGTGAATTCGTGGCGGTGATGATCGGTACAGTCGTGATTTCGACATTCTGCGCATTGACTCTTACTCCGATGCTTTGTTCGAAGATTTTACGCGCTCAGAAGAAAGGCGCTTTGTACAATGCGACCGAACCTTTCTTTGATTGGCTGAACGAAATCTATAACAAGCTGTTGAACGCCTTCCTTCGTGTTCGCGGATTGATCTTTGTGATCATTGGCGCTTTGCTGGTGGCCGCGTACTACTGCTTTACGAGCCTTTCCAGTGAAATGGCTCCGCAGGAAGATAGTAACGTGTTCATGGTGAACATTTCTGCTCCGGAAGGAACGGGTCTTGGCCAGACGAAAAAGATGACCGAAGCCTTTGTGGAAGAAATGACCGCTTTGATGGATTCGACGGAATATGAAGAAGTTCAGGCCGGTGCGCGTTCTGGCGGAAGCTCCATGATCCGTGTAATGTTGAATAGCGACAAATCCAAGCGTCGCTCCCAGAGCGAAATCGCTCGACAGGTGCAGGTTTTGGGCGCAAGCTACCCCGATTTGCGCGTGATGGTCTTTGAACCGCAAAGTATTAGTACGACTATGGGCGGTTTGCCTGTGCAGTTTGTGTTGCAGGCGAGCGACATCGAAGTTTTGAGAACGCTTTTGCCGAAGTTCACCGCCGAAGCGGAAAAGAGTGGCGTCTTTAGCGTGGTCAATGCGGACTTGAAATTCACAAAACCGGAGCTTCACGTGGAAATCAACCGTGAAAAGGCTCATGACCAGGGCGTTTCCGTGGATGACATTGCAACGACGATCGCACTCACCATGGGTGACCAGACTTACGGTGAATATTACAAGGACGGTCGCCAGTACGATATTATTGGAGCAGTGCCGTATCAGTACCGCTTCTCGCCGACGAATTTGGACGAGTTGAGCGTTCGCAACGGCTCGGGTGAAATGGTTTCCGTTTCGAACTTTATCACCTATACGGAAAAGTCCGCTTCGCCTTCGCTTCCGCGTTATAACCGCTTTAGTTCTGCGACGGTTTCTGCAGGCCTTATGCCCGGAAAAACTGTGGGTGACGGTGTTGCGGAAATGCGCCGAATCGCTAAAGAAATCATTCCGGATTCTTTGAACATCCAAACGGAACTTACCGGAACGTCAAAGGAATTCGAAGAAAGCTCTTCGGGTCTTTATATCGTGTTCTTGCTGGCTCTGGCTTGCATCTTCCTTGTGCTGGCTGGACAGTTCGAAAGTTACCGTTCTCCGTTTGTGACCTTCTTTACGGTGCCGCTTGCACTTGCGGGTGCGGTGATTGCGCTCTACTTCTTTGGTCAGACGCTGAACATCTTTAGTGAAATCGCTTTGATCCTTTTGCTTGGCCTTGTGACAAAGAACGGTATTTTGATCGTGGAATTTGCAAACCAGATTGCGGAACGTACAGGTTGCTCTAGACTCGCCGCTGCAAAGAAGGCTGCCCGTTTGCGCTTCCGTCCGATTCTAATGACGAGCCTTTCGACGGTTCTTGGCGCTGTGCCGCTGATTTTGACGGGAACGCCTAGCCGTATCGCTATGGGTATTACGATTGTGTGCGGCCTGTCGTTTGCAACGCTTTTGACGCTCTTCGTTGTGCCTGCTGCGTATTCCTTCTTTGCCGGAAAACCGAACAAGAATGTTCGTATCGACCCGGAAGCAAATGCCGATCCGAATACCGGAACGAAAATTGCGTCCCTTGTTTTGACTGCTGTTTTGGCCGGAGCGCTGTTTGTTCCGCAAACGGTGGAAGCCGCCGTGCTTACGCCAGAAGAAGCGGTGCGGACCGCTATGGAAAAGAATACTTCAGCTTTGATGTACGAAGAAAATGTGAAGAGTGCCGAAGCGAACGTGAAAAGCGCTCGTAAAGGGCTCTTGCCGACGGTGGACCTTTCGCTTTCACGTTATTACACCTATGGCGATGATTATTCTAAAACCCAGGCGGGTGTCAAAACGGATATCGATGACGATTTGGGACATAGCGATGCGTTCCAGATTGCTGTGAACTACTCCGTTTTTGACGGCTTCAGCGACATTTCTTCGTATAAGGCGAGCAAGGCGCAAGTGGAAAGCTCCAAGGCCACGCTCCGTGCCGAACGGGAATCTTTGGCTGCTAACGTGCTGACCGCTTATTTCAACGCGGTGAATGCAAAGTCTTCGCTGGTACTTTCGGATTCGAACCTTTCGGTTTCGAGAGAACGCCGTGAACTGGCGAGGAACAAGTATGAAGCAGGAGCGATGACGCGGCTGGATTACCTTTCTGCGCATATGGATTTTTCTAGCGACAGCGCATCGAACCTTTCGCTGGCATCGAACCTTTCGACAGCCATTCGAAACTTGGACGAACTCTTGGGCGGTGGCGTTATCCAGAGCGGAGACGATCTTCCGGATTCCATCGATGTGGACAGAGATCCTTTTTGGATGTCTGCCGAAGGGCTTGCGCAGGCGAAGTCCAGAGCATTGGACAATAACGCTGAACTTGCCGCTGCAAAGGCGCAGATGAATTATGCCCAGGTGAACCGCAAAGGATCCAATTCCGGACTTTATCCGAAGCTCAATTTGCACGGATCCTGGAACGCTTCCGCTAGCGAATCGGACAAGTCGAACCCTGCCGAATCGAACAGCCAATATTTTAAGGTTGGCGCGGCTTTAACGTGGAACCTCTTTAACGGTTTTGCGGACAATGCTACAGCGGAATCGGCAAAGATTGCGGAACGTTCTGCGGAATTGAAGGTGGAAAATGTGCGCTTGAACGTGGAAACGAACGTGGCAAATGCCGTGGACACCCATTTGCGTGCACTGGAATCCTTGGAAGTCGCAGAAGGGAATGCAAATCTCGCTTCCGAAATGTTGAAACTTGGTGAAGAACGCTTAAAAGCGGGAAATATCACGAACTTTGAATTCCGTGAAACTCAAAGCCAGTGGCGAACGACCCGTGAAGCTCTGCTTTCTGCCCGGGTTTCTGCTCGGAATGCGGAAATCCAGGTGAAGCTTTTGACGGGCGACATTTTGAAATAGATGGATCTTTGAAAAAAAACGTAGAATTCTACGTTTTTTTACATTCCATGGAACAAGAATTATTTAATTCATAGGTATGAATAGAATTCTTTGTTTGGTGGTATGTTTAGCCGCATTCCTTTTTGCTGAGGAAAAGCTTCCCGTTTATAAGACTGACAATCCTACTTCCCAGATTCTTGGCTATTTGACGGTTTCGGACAAAGTAGAAGAACTTCCGATTCCGCCGAAAAAGAAGAAAGTGGTGAAGTACGTGAAGCAGCGCGATTCCAAAAAGAAGAAGCGGGTTGTGCAGTATGTGGAGCTTCCGCCGGGACCTCCGCCGGAATACATTCCTGTCAAAACGCGCGTTGCTAAAACGGGCTATGTTCGCCGTGCGGACCTTGCCCGTTTGAAGGAACGCGCTACGGATTTGAGCGGGATTTATTCGTCTCCGACTGGAAGCGTGGTACTTACCAAGTCTCCTAATTCACCGGATCGTTTTAATATTGTTATCCAGAATGGCCATGGCAAATTCCGGGCGGCCATTTCGATGGGAAATGTGCAGGCTCGGGAGCAGTTTGGTCATACCCGTTTTAGCTATTCGGAACCGGATTGCAACGTGGACGTGGACCTGTTTGAACGCAAAGTTCGCGTGGCGCAAAAGGGTTGTGATGAATACAATAGTTCCAGGAACACTTTAGCCGGAAATTATGACACTTATACGGAATACCGCCATCGTGCAGAAGTCTTTAACGACCCAGAAGTGAAGGCGAATTTTAGCAAGTTCGTTTGGTGTCCGGAAGGCCCGAGCTCCTGCGAAAAGATCCGTGACGAAGACGGTTGCAGCGTGGAAATCGTCTGGAGCAAAGATTCCCATGGAATGATTGAACGGCATTGCGGTGAACGAGTTCACAAGTACCGCCCCATGGAAAGCATGATCCCGCATAAGCAGGATTTTTACAAGGGCGAAAAGCCGATTATGATCAAAGCGAAACGCACCGATATGGCTAATGAATGGATGGTCTGGTCTTATTATCCGGAAGCCAAACGTTTTAAAATGGTTCGCCAGGGAATGCGTGCGGACGCCGCCTATATGGAAATTTACGAGCCGTAAAATTTTTCATCAAAAAAATCCCGCGGAGTTCCGCGGGATTTTCTGTTTGAAATCCGAAAAGATTAATCTTCGTCTTCTTCCACCGGAGACTTGGATTCCTGCTTGCGCTTGTGCGGATCGAGAGTGATCTTGCGGAGGCGGAGGGCCTGCGGGGTCACTTCGACGCATTCGTCGTCGTTGATGAACGTGACGCATTCTTCGAGAGTCATGCGGCGGTACGGCGTAAGCTGAATGTTGTCGTCGGAAGCTTTGGAACGCATGTTCGTCAGGTGCTTACCCTTGGTGGCGTTCACAATGATGTCGGTGGTACGGTTGTGTTCACCGATGATCATGCCCGGGTAAACTTCCGTTGCTGGCGGAATAAAGAGAGCACCGCGATCTTCGAGCTTTGCAAGAGCGTAGCTTGCTGCGGCACCCGGTTCCTTTGCGATGAGAACACCGTTTGTACGGGCCGGAATGTCGCCCTTGTACGGTTCGAAACCGAGGAAGAGAGACTGGGAAATGGCGTAACCCTTGGAAAGAGAAAGAAGCTTTGCACGGACACCGAGAAGGCCGCGGCTCGGAATCTTGTATTCGAGATTCACGCGGTTGTTTTCATCGGTCTGCATATCGACCATTTCGCCCTTGCGACGGCCAAGTTCTTCGATGATCGGGCCGCTGTATTCTGACGGGACTTCCACCTTGAAGGTTTCCATCGGTTCAAGAAGCTTGCCGTTTTCGTCTTTCTGGAAAATCACCTGCGGAGATCCGATGGTGAATTCATAAAGCTCGCGACGCATGTTTTCCACGAGAATCGTCAAATGGAGAATGCCGCGGCCAGAAACTTTGAACGTAGATGCACCGTCGGCCTTTTCGACGAGAAGTGCCGGGTCGGCCATGTGAGCGCGTTCCAGACGTTCCGCGAGGTTGTTACCCGTGAGGAACTTTCCACCGTCCTTGCCGGCGAGCGGGGAAGTGTTCACCGTGAAGAGCATGGAAATGGTCGGCGGGTCGATGTGAATACGCGGAAGGCTTACCGGTTTGTCTGCTGCAGAAAGGGTGTCGCCGATGTCGAAAGTTTCAAGACCTGCGATCTGGATGATTTCTCCCGGACCCGCTTCGTCGATAGGAGAAGACTGGATGCCGTCGTAGTGGAGAATTTTTTGGATGCGGATGTTCTTGACCTTCGGGGTGTCGGAATCGTTGTCCGTCATGAAGCTCTGGGCAACGGTCATGCCGGTTTTGAATGTACCCTGTTGGACGCGGCCCACAGCCATACGTCCGAGGAAGCTCGAATATTCAAAGGTGCTGATCTGGAGAAGCGGTGCTGCTGCCGGATCGCCCTTCGGAGCCGGAATCTTGTCGATGACGAGGTCCATCAAAATGCGAAGATCGCCATCCGGGTCGTCGATTTCCTTGCGGCAGATGCCCTTACGGCCGCTGGCGTATACGCAAGAGAAGTCGAGCTGGGATTCGTTAGCGTCGAGTTCGCAGAACAGGTCGAAGACCTTGTCTAATGCATTGTGCGGATTGCAGCCGTCGCGGTCGATTTTGTTGATGACGACGATGGGGGTAAGGCCGAGCTGAAGAGCTTTTTGCGTAACAAAACGCGTCTGGGCCATAGGACCTTCGAATGCGTCTACCACGAGAAGCACGCCGTCCACAGTTCCGAGAACGCGTTCCACCTCGCCGCCAAAGTCCGCGTGCCCCGGTGTATCGACGATGTTGATGTGGTACCCTTTATAGTTCACACTGGCGTTCTTCGAAAGAATGGTAATACCACGTTCGCGTTCGATCGCTCCAGAGTCCATCACGCGTTCGTTCACTTCTTCGCCTTCGTGGAACGTGCCGCATTGTTTAAGAATCTGGTCCACGAGCGTCGTTTTGCCGTGGTCAACGTGTGCGATAATCGCAATGTTTCTGATTTTATTCTGATCCATTTTGGATATCCTATTTTGGGTACTGCCGGTACTCTTAATTTGGCGCAAAATTTAGAAAAATTTCAAGTGCTTGGCGATTGTTTTTATATTTGGGGCGTGAATTATTTAGGGATTGATTACGGAGAACATCGCGTCGGGATTGCTTTTGCGGATTCCGAAATGAAGTGGGCTTTTGCCCGTGAAACCATCGATCAAAAAAAGACCGATTTGATGACGCGCCTGGCTGAACTTGTCAAATTGAACAAAATTGACATTTTTGTAGTGGGTATGCCCTATCGTCCTGACGGAAGAAAGGACGGTAAAAATGTTGTGGTTGAAGAATTCGTGAAAAGCTTGGCGGAACGTTTTCCGTAGATTCCCATTAAAACGGAAGATGAAGCTTATACTTCCGTTGCCGCGTTGCAAGAGACGAGTTATTTAAAAAAGAAAAAGAAGCAGCAGGATAAAGGGCTTGTGGATCGCCTCGCTGCACAGCACATTTTACAGTCATATTTGGATAATCATTGATTGGTTCGCCTGTCATTGCGAACAGAGTGAAGCAATCGCAATGACATGTGAAAAAAAAGACGCCCGCTTTCGCGAGCGCCTTTTCGCTAGAACAACCTGACTCTTGGAGGTATCAGGTGTTACTGAAAATTTGGAATCCACCGTAAGATTCTTGTGCGTGTTCGCTCAAGTCGAGACCGCGGAGTTCTTCCTTTTCGCTCACGCGGAGACCCATTGTCTTCTTGATGGCGAGGAAGATGACGCTAGCGGCGATGAAGCACGGGATCGCGTAGGCGACAATGCCGATTGCTTGAGTGAGAACTCCAAAGCGTCCGGTGTAATCAAAGAGACCCACAGCGAGAGTTCCCCAGATACCGTTCACCAGGTGAACCGAGAGAGCGCCCACCGGATCGTCCAAACGGAGCTTTTCGAAGAAGAACACCGCAAGAACTACCAGCACGCCGGCGATTGCGCCGATGATCCAGGAGCTGAGCGGCGAAACCGTATCAGCACCAGCGGTAATCGCAACAAGGCCTGCAAGGCATCCGTTCAAAGCCATGGTGGCATCCGGCTTCTTCGAAATGATCCAGGAGGTAGCCGTTGCAGTTACGATACCAGCGACAGCTGCGAGGTTTGTCGTCACAAGGATCAGCGAAACATCGAAGGGGTTACCGCTGAGAGCAGATCCGCCGTTGAATCCCCACCAACCGAACCAGAGCATGAATACGCCCACCGTTGCAAGGGGAATGTTGTGGGCCGGAATCGCATGGGACTTGCCGTTCACATACTTGCCAAGACGCGGTCCAAGGATGATGACGCCAGCGAGAGCTGCCCAACCGCCAACGGAGTGCACCAGTGCAGAACCGGCGAGGTCGTGGAACACATGGCCGAAATGCGATGCGAGGAAGCCGTCATCGGCACCGAGCCAGCCGCCGCCCCATGTCCAGGAACCGACGATCGGATAGACGAAGGCCACGTAGACGAGCGTGAACACAAGGAAAGAGCTCAGCTTAATGCGTTCAGCGACTGCACCCGAGACGATAGTTGCAGCAGTAGCAGCGAACATAGCCTGGAAAAGGAAGTCGGCGAACAGCGTAAAGTGGCCGTTGTATTCCGGCGAGAACGCTGCGGGGTTGTTGAACCATTCACCGATGCCGAATCCTCCAAAACCGAGGATTCCGTTAAAGGTTCCCGGATACATGAGACCGAACCCGAGAAGTCCGTAGACGGTGACGCCGATGGCTGGGACCGCGATATTCTTGAAGCAGATGTTTGCACTGCTTTTAGCACGGCAGAGACCGGATTCCACGCAGGCAAAGCCAAGGCCCATAATGAACACGAGCATTGCGCTGATTAAAATCCAAAGGTTTTCGCTTACAAAAAGAGCGTAATCGGGAGTGACTGTTTCCATTTTTTCTTCTCCTTAACCGATAGCTTCCGGGCCAGTTTCGCCAGTGCGGATGCGGACACATTGTTCAAGATTCTGGACGAAAATTTTTCCGTCACCGATATTGCCTGTACGGGCGCCTTTGATGATCGCGTCGATGCAGGGCTGTACATATTCGTCATTCAGAGCGATCTGCAGGCGAACCTTTTTCAAGAGATGGACTTCGGTTTCGGTTCCACGGTAGCTCGAGGTGTAACCCTTCTGCTGGCCGCATCCGAGGACGTTGGTGACGCTCATCTTGAAAATGCCGGCTTCGTAAAGGCTTTCCTTGACGCTGCCGAGCTTTTCGGGTTGGATATAGGCTGTTACGACTTTCATTTGTTTGTACTCCAGTGTTTGTCGTTTCAAGACCGGTTTGATCTTTCGCACTGGTATATTGCAAAAGCCGTGCCAATTCTATTTTTGGCGAAATTTGTGAAAAAACAAAAAATGGGGTATGAAATCTCTACAAAAATGTGATTGTTGCTCTACAGTTTTGTAAACATGAGGAAAAAGAATTTCGATTTGATCTGTAACAAATAGTTACGTAAACTTTGTTTTTTATTATCTTTTGCGCACCACAAAGCGATGTTGCTTTGTAAAATATGGGGTTAATTCCTTATGAAGAAATGGCTTAGTATGGCGGTATGTCTTGTGTCTTTGAGCTTGATGGGCTGTGCAGCGGGTCACAAAAATGTAGACGCCAGCTGGACGGAAGCTCCGAAGACGATTTCTGTTCTCTTTACGGAACCTACCGTGCAGAACAAGGATGACGTGGAAGACGATCTTCCGGAATATGCGGATAACTTCTCGGGTTGGTTCAGTGAACAGCTCAAGGCGGAATTTGCGGAACAGACCGGCATTACACCGTCCATTGTGGCACAGAAGAGCGATGACGCTTTCAACATGACCGTGACGAAGATCGGCAAAAAAGAATACAAGGTTCCGAATCCGAAGTTTGACGCTATCGGTGTGCAGAACGGATATGTTATTTCTATTGCATTCCTCGACGTTTCGCGTCTGTCGGAAACCCGTATGATTGTTCCGGGCAGCTTTGAAACGAAAAGCTACTTGCAGTATCTCGGCCAGTACACGATTGCCGATGTCGATGCCAAGAAGGTCGTGACGACCGGTATGTTCAAGGCTCGTGTGTCGCTGGGATTTGCTCTGCAGAAGGGCGACTGGGAAGAAAACGTGGAAAACATGGTGAAGGAAATCGTTAAAGATACGCCGCTCGAACAGAAATAGTTTTGGTGGGGTTTGGAAAAAAACAGAAAAAAAATGGGGAACTCGGTTTACGCCGGGTTCCTTTTTTCATAAAAGCGACAAGGCGGAAGGCCGTGTGGTATTTGTCAAGGAATCGGCGGCTACATATGTTTGCTCGGATGAAGAATGGGTTCTTTTGGCGGGTCAAGAAAATATCACATTCTCTTGCGAATCCAAGGTGTTGAAGGATAGTTCCGGCTACGCAATTATTTGCAACGGCGACACGATCGGTACCGTGTATAATGGCAAGGATGGCGTTGCCGGTGTATATCCAGTCCCCGTTGGGTAAGGGTGTCATCTATGCTTGCAAATACAACAGTTCTAGTTCTTCTTCATACTGGGAAGAAGCTGGTCCCGAAGATGTCTTTGGCGTTTGCGATGCAACTATGATGAATGCTCAAACAGAATTATTCGAGCTGAATTCCGAAAAAGGTAGAAATTACTACAAGTGCGATTGCCAACATGATTACTATAACGGTGAGGATGTTTATAAGTATTGTGAATGGACTGAAGCATCTGATATTGAAATCATGATTGCGGCATTTCGGTCGAAGCGAATAATCTGCAATATGAAGCTCACGATTGGCTTTCAATGGCTGAATAGGTGAAGACGATAATTTAGCCCTATAAAAAAGCAAAAGACCTGGCAAACGCCAGGCCTTTTTGTTTCTGTGACAGAAAAATTATTTCAAGTAAATTGCCTGAAGCGCTGCTGCTAAATAGGCAAAAGGAGCATTCCAGTTGATGGCGACTTCGTTTGTCGCATAGCTGCAATGGGCGTCCAAATAAGCGAGTGCCGGTTTGTCTGCTTTGGCATAATCTTCGCACTTCCACGCTTCTTTGCCGATGTCCTGCTTGCCTAAGTGAGGGCCGCCTACAAGCATTCCCGGGACCGGTTCATCGATGTTGTCCGCTTCACTGGGACGGTGATGGGGATGCTGCGGGAATCTGTGCCCAAAGCCTGTGACGTAAGAAATCTGAAGTGGATTTTTACCTAAAAGGTAGTCGAGGGACTGCTGAGCGGCATTCAAATATTTGACGTTACCCGTCACCTTGTACGCATGAAGCAGAATGATTCCGTTGTTCGCCACGGCGCTGTTGGATCCCCAGGTCCAGTTCCAAGGGTGCATGGCAAGGTAATATCCGGCGGAATCGACAGCTTTTAACAGGCTTTCGGCTTCATCCAAAAGAATCTTTTTGGCTTTTTCGTGAAGATCCTTGCCAAAGAGCTTTGCATCGCTTGCCATCCGGTATACAGCAAGGAAGTTCATGTCGCCCCACCACGGTCCGTTGCCGTTCACCGGGTTCGCTTTTAATTCGTCGAGATATTTTTTTGCCTGTGTGGCGCGGTAAAGTTCGGCAGCGGCAAAACGGAATTCATCTTTACCGTTTTCATCTGACGGTTGATAACTTCCTGTGTTCACATCGGCGGGTTGGGAAAAAAGATTTTTAGGATTCTTTTTTGCCCAGGCGTAGGCTCGTTCTGCGGCTTTTAAAAGTTTGTCCGCATAAGCTGCATCGAACTTTTTGTAAATGACGGAAGCTTGGGCGAGTGTGCCTGCAAAGTCGAGAGCTGCTGCGATGCCTTTTCCGATGGCGTAACGGTCCGCCTTGTCTCCTTCCGGCATTACGGTGGAGCTAAAGCGAAGGGTGGTGAGCTTATGGAAAACGCTTCCATCCTGGTCTTGCATGTCGAGCATCCAGTCTAGATTCCAGCGGACTTCTTCCAGGATCAGCGGAAGGTTAGGCATTTCGCGGGGAATGTCCCAGACGAGATTATTTGCGTAATCGGTATAGTTTTCGTAAAAATCCAGGAGAGTCGAAACGGTGATGCCCGAATTCACAATGTACTTTCCGTAGTCTCCGGCGTCATACCAGCCTTTGGGAGCGCTGATGGTGCGGTTTTCGCCGTATACGAGTACATGGGTGTCGGGATGCCCTGCGGCGCGTGCCCATTTGCCTGCATACTTGGCGTCGAGGGCTGTGCTTGAACGCTGGAAGTAGAACCATTTGAGGGCGGCCTTTGCTACGTCTTCGTAAGGACGTTCCGAAATTTGGACGGGTGCGCCTAGGATATCTCCGTTGCGTACAAGCTGATACGTTCCGGGCTTATCGAGTTTCGAAAAATCAAAGGCTTGAACTTCTTCACCGCTGGCCTGCCATTCGTAAACAAGGGGCGCTTGGACAGTCAAAACGTTTTTGCCGGAATTCATTTCGCGGATTTCAAGAGGGCTTGCGTCGTTTCCGGGAATGACGGCAAGCTTTTGCGCCTTGGGGCAAAAGCCCAGCTGGTTTACTGCAGGAAGCGCGGCAGAGCATACCGATGCGCCGATGACTGGGGAAAGGAAAAGGAATCGCAATTTGAACATCCGGGACCTCATTCTATTTCCTCCGAAAATACACATTCCCTGAAGCGGTGACTGTGGATGTTTATGATTTCTGTTTTCAGACGAAAACAGAGAAGAAGTATTATGGATTATTGAATTTGAATGGAAATGCTCCCCGTCCAATCGTCATAATTGTCGTCGGCATAGGGGCGGACCGCTGTAATAGTGTACGTACAAGACTTGGCGTCGCTTCCTACGTAATATTCGTTTGAATCTTGTTCGTGGGATGTGAGATAAATGTAAGTGGTACCGTATTTTTTGTATCCGTTGTCGCAGCTCAGATTGTAATCGATATAAAGCGACGGAAGATCTTTGCTCCAGTTGTTTCGATAGACAATGGTGACGTAAGATGAGTAGTAGTAGGAATTGCTGAAGTAAGCGTCTACAATTTCAAAATCTTCGCCAGGCACGATTTCGCTGGTTTCGACTTCGAGACATCCGGAGAAAAGGATTGCACAAAGTGCAGCAAGTAAAAAATGGCGGATCATGGTCCAAACCTCCCATATAGCAAATATAATTTCTGTTCTTTGGGAACGCAAAGGGCTGTAGTCTATGGACAACCATTTATTCGACAAAGTCTAGGGATTCGCCTTGTTCGCGTTTATGTTATAGGCATAACAAGGGAGTGTTTATGGGATTAAAGTGTGTGATTTTTTCTGCAGTTCTTGAGGCGAGTGTCGCTTCGGTTTTCGCTTTAGAAGCTTATCCGGAACAACAGTTTCGTTTCGGCATTGGAAATACCGATCGAAATATTTCCATTTCGGGAAAAAATGCGGGAGATTATCTTTCGTCATCGACAATCCAAGGAACTGCCTATGAAAAATGGACTCTCAACTTTATCAGTTCCGGCGTGTTTGAAATTGTAAACGTTGCGACTGGTATGGTCGTTACCCATGAAAATGGCCTTGCTACTATTGGCAAGGATGTGGATGGGGCAAATCAGCGTTGGAAGATTATTGCTGTCGAAAAGGATTTTGAAGGCTACCCGCTTTATTATAAAGTGGTTAGTCAAGCGGACACAACCCAGGCTTTCACTTTTGATGTGAATTCAAATTCCATTGCGGTTAGCGCCTATGCGAAGGGGGAGTACCAAAAATTCAAATTGAATTTGGACGGTCTTGAAGGTTATGCGGCGAATGCAATGACGCCCAATGGCGAAAAGGCTGGGACTATCGGTGGTCTTTTAGGCGAAGTGGTTTATGTTTCTACCGATGCCGATTTGATTAAAGAACTTGATTCTGAAGAGCCTAAAACGATCGTGGTGACTGCGGATATTGATATGCAAACTCATGCGCACACGCGTATTCGTGATTTTAAAACGTTGGTGGGAAGCTATGCAAAGCATACTCTTTACGACACGTATTTCCGGACAAATAATGAATATGGCAATGATGAACCTTCGGACAATATCGTCATTCGCAATTTCAAGTTGATTGCCAAGAATCAGCCAAATCGAATATTGATAAATGTTTGGTCTTCTCGCCAGATTTGGATCGATCACATCTATTTTGAATCGCAATTGAGTTACGATCGCACGGGTAACGGTTTGGACGAAGTCGGCAAATTCATTTGGATCAATACACCTTATGAAAGTTACATGGATGCCAAGGATCGCTTGCGCAGTCCCGATTACGTTACGATTTCTTATTGCCATTTGGAAAATCGATATTGGACTGTGGCGTATGGTACGCAGAACGATGAACTGACCCGAGACCGCACTACGTTACTTTACAACTGGTGGGATAAAAATGTTCGACGTTGCCCGCAACTGGGGAACGGCTCTGCCCATGTTTACAACAATTATTATTCCGCATATGGAAATGCGAGTAACGGTTCGGGAACATCGGGCATTATAGGTGGCGACGGTTCCGAAATGCTTTCGATGAATAACCGTTTTAACGGCTACACGTTGGCTCAGGCTTTGATGATGGGAGGCGGAAGTGATCCTTCGCGCGATGACAATTCTTACCTTTCCGAAGCCTTGGACGCAACGCCGAACAAGATCAGTTTTTCGCCTGTATCCAAGTCTAGCTGGAAGCCCGAACAAACGAATTACGGCTATTCGCTTTTGGATTCATACAATTCCAAGGGGACGGATACTAAAGATTTTTGTTCCAAGTATGCGGGCGATCAATCCGCAGCAAGCGATATGAAGTACATTACGGACAGCGAATTCGACAGTTGGGTTTCAGTGCGTTATCCTTCGCCGTTTTTAAAGAGCATTGACGTTGGTAGTGAACCTGTTGGCGGTTACAAAGAAGGCGCTGAAATTGACGCAACAAAAAAGTTCTTGGTGAAAAATGTGAATAGCGATTTTTACTTGAGCCTTGCTGTCGGAATTCTTGAAAATGGCCTTGATGTTGTTCAAGGTTCTGTGCAAACGCCTTGGTTTGTAACGGCTGCTGATAGCGGTTACTACTATGTGAAACTTGCTCAGAATGCGGCTTATTTTTTGGATCTTGCAAACGGAAATGTTGGAAATGGTACGAATATTGCCATTTGGGAAGATACCAAGAATCCGGCTCAGCTTTTCAAGTTTGTTGCAAACGAAGATGGCTCTTTCAGCATTACCACTAAGAATACCAAAGACAAAAGCTGCTTAGGCATTGGTGCTGCTTCCAAAGAAGAAAACGCGTCGGTCATTCAGTGGACGTGTGACGGCACAACGAATCAAAGCTGGATTCTTGAAGAATATGTGGAAGAGCCTTCTTTGGCGTTGGAACGTGGAAATCCTTTCGTCCAAGTTCAATTGCTGGGGAAAAACCTTCAAGTGTTTAATGGTTCCGGGCAAAATTTGCAGGTGTCCCTTTATGATCTTGCAGGAACACGTTTAATGCAAAAGGATTTGCGGGGCAGTGGTGTGCATTCCTTGGAACTTGGCGATGGAGTTTCGAAAGGGGTTTTTATTGTTAAAGTCAAAGGTATTTCAATGAATAGGACTTTACGATTGTACGCCTTTTGAATGAAACTTCCGTGGGTCTCATCCCGCATTTTCCCAAAACAAAAAAAGACCACCGCTTGGTGATCTTTTTTTAGTCGGAATAGCGGGATAAGACGGTCGTTCACTTCGTTCTCTCCCGCCCTTCGGGTTCGCACAGGGTGCGAATCTCTCTTCGCCTTTGCGTTCACTTCGTTCACCGGCTCCGAGTCGGACCCACTTCCTCGTGGCTCCTCATCCCGCACAGTTCTGAACATAAAAAGAAAAAGGTCGCCTAAACGGCGACCTATTGTGTTAGTCGGAATAGCGGGATTCGGACCCACGACCTCTTGCTCCCGAAGCAAGCGCTCTACCAGACTGAGCTATATTCCGAAGACGCCCCTATTTTAGAATTTTTTTGAATGTTCTGCAAGGGGTGAATGCGAAAAAAGTGAATTATTTTCGTCTTCTGTCGCGGGGGATTACGTTGAATGTATTGTTCTGACCGATCTTCATGATGCTCGATCCGGAATTGTTCGGTTCCGTTTTGTAAAAGACAACTTTATGACGCCAAACGGTAGCCACCTTTTTATCAATGATGTGTTTGACGTTGCCGTATTCCGGATTTCCGCCACCGTGGATGATCCGCAAAACGGAAAGGCCAGCGCGCTTCATGCCTTCCATCAGGTTTTCAACGGCAGCTGCGGCTTCTTCGGCCACGTAGCCGTGCAAGTCGATTTCTTCTTCCGGTTCTGGGAAATTCCATGCTGCCGGATTTTTACGCGGCTTCTTGAATTTTTTCACTTGGGCGCGCTGTCTTTCTTCTTCGGCTTTTGCTGCTTCGATTGCGCCGTCCTTATCTTGCATCGGATTGTGATTCATCCATTCGAGTTGGAGCTTTTCGATTTCTGTTAATTCTTCGCTCATGATGCGTTTCCTATGGTGAAGTTGCGGTGATAATTCCAAGTCCACTGGTCCGGATGTTCCGAAATCCAGAGAGAAACTTCTTGGGCAATTTGCCGGGTGACTTCTTCTGGATTTGACTTGGGTGCGTAAAAATTTTCAAATCGGATGGTGTGCCCATCTTCCGTTTTGAATGTGCGGAAGGTGACGATTCCTGCTCCCATGGCCATGGCTTTGAGCGGGAGCCTTAAAAAAAGTTCTGCGGGTTTTCCCAAAATTTGGACTTCGTTTCCGCGGCCTTCGGTCGCTTGGTCTACAAGCATAGCGAGCACGCCATGGTTCTTTAAAAATTCGCGAAGCGTTGTGGCGACCGTTTGCATTTCGCGTTCTTCAAGGCCCGGGTTTTTTCGAATGTCGTGCAAAAGTTCCGTCAAAGCTTTGTTGGCGAAGCTATGCGTAAAAAGGTAGACGTGGTCCGAGTAGCGGGTGAGTACACGGTGCATCATTTCGAATGCGCCCTGGTGAATGCCCATGGCGACGATAGGAATTCCTTTGGCAAGGGGCGTTTGGATGATTTCTTCATTTTCGAAATGGACGCTTTGAATGGCTTTTGGAAGGCGGCAAAGGTAACGCAGCGACTGGAGATAATTTTTGTACAGGCTGAAAAAGACTTGGCGCGGTGAAGTCTTCGTTTGCATTCCTGTGCTTTGCAGATGCGTTTGCACGCGTCCCCAGGCGCGTTTTACGTGCAAAATTTTATAGATCGGATAAATGACGACAAACAAAAAATCCTCCAAAGGCTTTGGCATGTGCAAGAGTATTTGGAGAATTATTTTGTATGCAATCTGCATAGGCTTTTAAGCGTCGAATTCAAAGATGCCGCGACCGAGTTCTCGGTCGAAGACTTCCTGGGAAAGGTTTTCTCCGCCATAAGTCAAACGGGGAGAAATTTCGTAAAGCTTTCCCGGTTTGACGTTTACCTTAGCCTGTTCGAGCCAGTAGCGGTGGAGCGATCCCAGCATTTTGCATGCGGATTCTGGAGAGTCGTTGCCGGTTGCGTTTTTGACCGGTGCGAATTCGTCTTCGCGTTCAACGCCATACGGCAAAATTTTTCCGAGGAAAGGGAATGCGTCCAGCAGAAACTGTTCGAACTTCCAGCAGTTTTCCACACCGTTCACGGTTTTGCGTGCGACGTGCCAAGGGAGTTCTTTGGTTGAAATCTTGCGGAGAGCGTCCATGCGGAACGCATACATGCCGGTGTTTCCTCCGTCGAATTCCAAAGAGCCGTCTTCCAAAGTTTTGTTGCGGAGTTCGTCCGAAATGTCAGAGTATTCGAGAACGGTCGGTTTGTTGTTTTTGTAAGCAAAAATGCCGACCTTTTCTTGTGCGTTCTTTTTATGAACGACTTTTGCGGCGCAAGGGACAATCCCGCTGGAAGCTAGCGCTCCGATAAATGTGGGATCGCACATTTTAACAAGAGCGTTGTCCACGTTGCAAAGGAATACAAAACGTACACCCTTTTCCACGAACCAGGCGAGGGTTCCGCTCATGGCGAGAGCGCGGAAACAGCCTCCGTTTCCATCCGGAGCTTCCACATAGTTTCCGTTTTCATCTTGTAACGGAGTGCCGTCTGGTTTTAAGGCGCAGAGCATTCCCTGGTCAAAGAATCGGATGTAGTCACGGTTGTATCCGAAAAAGGAATGATCTTCAAAATGCTGAACGGTTTCGGCGTGGTTCAGCGGGGAAGTCATGATTGCCCAAGGAATCGGCTTTCCGGCTTTTGCCCCGAGGTTCATTAAACGGCGAGCCTGCAAACGAAAAAGTGTCGCTTTGCTCGGCAGTCCAAATTCGTAAGCGCCTTTGGGACCGTCAAAACCCAGACGGGAACCTTGACCGCCGGCGAGCGTAAAAGCCGCGACTGCGCCCTGTTGCAGCAAAAGATTTCCGGTTTCCGTCCACATTTCTTTGCGCATGTCTTCGTCAGACATGGTAAAGGGCATCGGCTTTATAACACTTTCCGCTTCGGAAGTTTCGGCAGGCTTCGCATTTGAAAATTGAGCGTAAAGCTTATTGACCAAATCAAAATCGATATTCGACATTAGCGGATCCCGAAGAAAATGACAAAGCTGACGATCAAGGCGAAGATGCTTACCAGATGCATTCTCCACACGATTTTTGAATTCATGAGCGGTTTAGATGCAAACTGGCCTTCCCATTTTTTCTGGTAATGGTGGTGTAGCGGAGCGCAGAGGAAAATTCTCTTTCCTGTACCGGTGATCTTCCTTGTGGCTTTGAAGAAAGCTATTTGGAAGAGAACGGAGCAAGCTTCTGCAATGATGATGATGCAGACAAGCGGAAGGAAAAGCCCCGCCTGAACCAAAATGAACATGATACCGATCGCTGCGCCGAATCCGACGGAGCCCGCATCGCCCATGTAAATTTCTGCCGGAGGACTGTTGAACCAAAGGTAGGCGAGAAGCGAACCGGCAATGGCCGTTGCAAGGGGGAACAGTTCATCGCATCCCGGAAGGAAGGGCATGTTCAAGTAATTGCTGAAAATGAAGTTTCCGCAGACGTAAGCGACAACGCCTACAAAGACCATGCTCGAAAGGATAGGCACGGAAACAAGGCTATCGAGACCGTCGGTAAAGTTTGTACCGTTAGCCGTCGCTGCAATCACAAAGGTCATGAATCCGATGAACGCCCAGTTCGGCAAATGAATTTGGAACACGTCCGCCGGTACAAAGGGAACCGTCAAGTTTCCGCGCAAATCCGGAATGAACTTGTAGCAGAAAATCGCAATGACAAGGCTAAAAACGAAGTAAAGGCCCAAACGCACGGAGCTGGAAATGCCGTCCGCTTTTTCCATGTAAGAGGCCGCGGTTACTTTCCCCTGGGCGATCAAACGTTTGGTCTTGACTTTGGCAAGGTCGTCAACTGCACCGACCGCACTGAAAGAAGCGAGAACGAGAAGTGTAGAAACGGTATAACCATTCAGCTTACAGGTGAGAAGGGAAACGACAATCACGACGATGACGAGCAAAAGACCGCCCATAATGGGAGGCGCTTTGATTTTGCTGTTCTGATCAAAGTCCGAAGTGGCATCCGACTTTTGCAAAAAACGGATGTACGACGGCATTGTCGTAAGCACAAGAATGATGGAAAGAAGGGCAGCGAAACCTGCACGGAACAGGCGGCTGTCTAAAAGAGCAATATCGGTGAGATGATAGATCCATTCGCAAAACATGCGAAAAATCTAGCAAAATCAACCGACACTGTGTTCCAGCTTGAGCGTCAAAAGCTGCCTAGCTTCCGTTGCAAATTCGCCTGGGAGTTCTTTGAAAACGTCCTTGCAGAATCCGCCGACGAGAGCCTGGATGGCGTCTTCCCTGCGGATGCCGCGGCTTTCGAAGTAATACAGCTGATCTTCGCTGATGCGGCTTGTAGAAGCTTCGTGTTCTGTTGAAGAACTCGCGTTGGCCACGCTGATGTAGGGGAACGTGTGGGCTGCGCTTTTTTGACCGACGAGCATGTTATCGCATTCGGTGTAATTTCGCGATCCGGTGGCGCTTTTGTGGATGTCCACAAGGCCGCGGTAGCAGTTTACGCTGTTGTCCGCACTGATGCCCTTGCTGATGATCGTGCTCTTCGTATTTTTGCCGAGGTGGATCATCTTTGTTCCGGTATCGGATTGCATATGACCGTTTGTCAGTGCGACGGAATAGAATTCGCAGGCGGAGTTGTCGCCTTGCAGAATGCAGCTCGGATACTTCCACGTGATGGCGGAACCCGTTTCGACTTGGGTCCAGCTGATGTGGGAATTTTTGCCGGCGCACTTGCCTCGCTTTGTTACGAAGTTGTACACGCCGCCTTTGCCCGTTTCCTTGTCGCCTGCGTACCAGTTTTGCACGGTGCTGTATTTGATATTTGCATTTTCCAAGGCGATCAGTTCCACGACAGCGGAATGAAGCTGGTTACTGGAAAATTCCGGAGCGGTGCAGCCTTCCAAGTAGCTGACAGAAGCGTTTTCGTAGGCAATGATCAAGGTCCGTTCGAACTGGCCCGCTTCCGTGTTGTTGATGCGGAAGTAGGTCGAAAGGTCCATGGGGCACTTGACTCCAGGCGGAATGTAGACAAAGCTTCCGTCTCCGAAGACTGCGCTGTTCAGGGCCGCAAAATAGTTGTCTCCGCTGGGGACGACACTGCCCATATACTGTTCGATCAGTTCCGGGTATTCTTGGATCGCGTCCGAAATGGAGCAGAAAATGATGCCCATTTCCATGAGCTTCTTTTTGTGGCTCGTGTAAATGCTCACGCTGTCAAAAACCGCGTCTACGGCCACGTTGGCAAGGCGTTTCTGTTCATCGAGAGGAATGCCTAGCTTATCGAAAGTTTCCAAAAGTTCCGGATCCACATCTTCAATGGAATCGTGGGCTTTTTTGGTCTTTGGTGCGGAATAGTAAACAATATCCTGCAAATTGATGGGCGGATACTTGGCTTCGCACCAGTGAGGCTCTTTCATTTTCTGGAGCTTTTCATAAGCGTCCAAGCGGTACTTGAGCATGAATTCCGGCTCTTTGCGGATACGAGAAGCTCTGCGGATCACGTCTTCATTTAATCCCTTTTCGAAGGAATCGTTTTCGATGGGGGTGACGAATCCGTACTTGTATGGTTCTCTGTAAGCTTCTTCGGTGCTCATGCTAGTTCTCCGGAGAGGTCTTTGCTGCTGCGTTGTTCACGTTGTCGTAGCCGTTGCCGTAAATGGCGGAGTAAGCGTCTTCCGGGACTACGCTTAAGTTGTAATAAACGTTGTCGCGAAGCTGATCTTCGATGTAGTACAGCGTTCCACCGCTAGCGGCAGCGCAACCGTTGCATGCGCCTTGGAAACGGATCTTCACATGGGTGTCGTCGAGCATTCCCAAAATTTCGAGGTCGCCGCCGTCGTTCTGCAACGCTTGACGCACGTTCAAATGCAGGCATTCTGCAATGCGATTTAAACGTTCTTCCGTAGAAAGGGCTGCCCATTCCTTATCGGCTTCGTTTCGACCTTCCACAGTCTGGGTGCGGTATTTGACCTTTTCCATGGTTTCGCGTGCAGCAAGGGCAATGGCTTTCTTTTCCGGGTAGGAATCCACAAGTTTTTGGATGAGCTTTGCAAGGCTTGCAAGTTCGGTGGCCGTGGCAGGGATCGACGGGGTTTCCGGAGTGTCTCGCAGTTCCGCTTCCAGCTGGTTTACATCGGTCTTTCCGAGGTATTCCACGGCTTTTCCCTGAAGTCGATCGCAGAGCGTGTCTGCGAGAGCTGTAAAAATCGGTCCGCCATAGGTGAAGAAACGGGTTTCTACGATCTGATCCTTTTCTGGATCCACGGTGATATAGATCTTGAGGCTTTCTTCCTTGCCATCGATTAATGCGAGACCGCGTTCGTCGGCTTCGACTTGGAAAATCGCTCCGCGGTATTTGGGAGCTCTGGCAATCGCCTTGACTTTTTCAGAAACATTGGATTCAGGAATTTCGCTCATAGTGCTAAAAAATTAGTAATTTCAGCCTTAGAAAACCGAAAAAGGAGCTTAAAGATGCAAATTCCTAGTAAAAAGCTTGGTCTTGTCCTCGAAGGGGGCGGAATGCGTGGTGTTTACACGGCCGGCGTCATCGATTTTTTACTGGAGCAGAATTTTTTGGTCGATGGGGTAGTCGGAGTCAGCGCTGGAGCAGTCCAAGCGGTCAATTATGTGGCGAATCAGCCAAAACGCGGATTTCGCGTCATTGCGACCTATGCCAACGACAAACGTTACATGAGTTTACGCTCCCTGTTGCTTACGGGGGATATTTTCAATAAGGAATTCTGCTACGATAGGATCCCGAACGAACTGGATCCCTTCGACTATGCATCTTTTGAAGCGTCTCCGGTCAAATGCTATGCAACGGTGACGAACGTGATGACGGGCGAAGCGGAAAACCTGTTGCTTAAAGATTTGAACGGCGCGGATATGGACAAGCTCCGTGCTTCGGGATCGTTGCCGTTAGTTTCGAAACTGGTGAATATCGACGGAATTCCGCATTTGGACGGTGGAATCGCGGACAGTATTCCGTACAAGGCTTTTCAGCAGATGGGATATGGAAAGTGCATTGTCGTGTTGACGCGGGCAAAGGGTTACCGCAAGGATCCGAATTCGCTAATGCCGCTTATTCGTTTCAAGTACCGCAAATATCCGAAGTTTGTAGAAGCCTGTGCAAATCGTTACCGGGTTTATAATCAAACCCTTGAAGACTTGGAAGAAGCGGAAGCCCGTGGTGAAGTCTTTGTCATTCGACCGCAAAAAACGGTGGAAGTCGGGCGTTTGGAAAAGGATGTGAAGAAGTTGAACGTCCTTTATGAAGAAGGTTACGCGGAAACCCAAGCTCTTTTCGAAGACTTGAAAAAGTTCATCGGAAAGCTTTAATCGAAATTTCTAGACGTTTACCCGTTTTATTTACAAAGATTCAAAAAAAGCTCGCCGGTATACCGGCGAGCTTTTGTATAAGCTTTTTATGGAAGCTCGGTGGGATTACTTGTTTCCCGAACGGATCTTGTTCAGAGCGCTACCTGCTTTGAACCATTCCCACTGCTGTTGGTTGTAGGTCTGACTCAGTTCGGCGGAGTCTTCGGTTCCGTCTGCGTGGTGAATGACCAGGGTGAAGTGGCAGCCCGGGGTGAAGTTTGTAAGCCCGTTGATATCGAAGTAGTCGCCTTCGCGGACCTTTTCGTAATCGGCCGGGTTTGTGAACGTCAGAGCGAGCATTCCCTGCTTTTTCAAGTTGGTTTCGTGGATACGGGCGAAGCTGCGGACGATCACGGCTTTGACTCCGAGATAGCGCGGTTCCATGGCTGCGTGTTCGCGGCTAGAACCTTCGCCGTAGTTTTCGTCGCCGACGACGATAGAACCGATTCCAGCATCACGGTACTTGCGAGCAAGTGCCGGAACTTCGTAGAACTGTCCATCGTTTCCTTTCACTTGGTTCGTCTGGCCGTTGAAAGCGTTGACTGCTCCAATCAGCATGTTGTTCGAAATATTTTCCAAGTGGCCGCGGAACTTGAGCCACGGACCGGCCATCGAAATATGGTCGGTGGTGCACTTGCCCTTGGCTTTGATCAGGAGCGGAGCACCGGAAATGTTCTTGCCGTCCCAGGCTTTGAACGGAGAAAGCAACTGCAAGCGTTTGGAATCCGGACTGACAGAAATCTGGATGTTCGAACCGTCTTCAGCCGGAGCCACATAGCCCGGATCTTCGACAGCAAAACCGTTTGCCGGAAGTTCGTCCTTTTTGGGCGGAACAAGCTTCACCTGTTCGCCCTTGTCGTTGACGAGAAAATCCTTTTCCGGATTGAAGAGAAGGGAGCCGGAAAGGGCTGCTACAACGGCCATCAAAGGGCTAGCGACAAATGCGTGCGTGTTCGGGTTGCCGTCTGCACGCTTGGCAAAGTTGCGGTTGAAACTGTGAACAATGGAATTCTTTTCTTTCTTTTCTGCACCGAGACGTGCCCACATGCCGATGCACGGACCGCAGGCGTTCGTCATGATGGTTGCACCGAACTGCTTGAAAAGGTCGATGAAACCGTCGCGTTCGGCGGTGTAACGGACCTGTTCGGAACCCGGGTTGATAATCAACGGAGCCTTCGGCGAAAGGCCCTTTTCCAAAGCCTGCTTAATGAGGGAAGCCACTTGGGAAAGGTCTTCATAACTCGAGTTCGTGCAGCTGCCGATAAGGGCTGCGCTTACAACGTGCGTCGAATCGAATTCCTTAAGGGATTCCTGCATTTCGTCGATGGGGAATCCGCGATCCGGGCTGAACGGACCGTTGTAATACGGCTTCAGCGTGGAAAGGTCGATTTCAATGACCTTGTCAAAGTACTTTTCCGGTTCGGCTTCGACTTCCGGGTCTGCACGGAGATAGTCAGCGATCTTGTTCGCTTCGTCTGCGACGGCTTCACGGCCCGTTGCGCGGAGGTAACGTTCCATGGTGGCGTCGTAGCTGAACGTGCTGCAAGTGGCACCGACTTCGGCACCCATGTTAGCAATGCTTGCTTTGCCTGTAGCAGAAAGTTCGCGAGCGCCTTCGCCAAAGTATTCGCAAATGGCGTTGGTTCCGCCCTTCACCGTGAGCAGTCGAGCGACTTTCAAAATGACATCCTTCGGACTTGCAAAACCGGTGAGCTTACCCTTCAAATGAATGCCGATGAGCTTCGGGTATTTAAGTTCCCACGGAAGTCCGACCATAGCGTCCACAGCGTCTGCACCGCCCACACCGATGGCGAGCATACCGAGACCGCCTGCGTTCACCGTATGGGAGTCCGTTCCGATCATCATGCCGCCCGGGAAGGCGTAGTTTTCAAGGACGACCTGGTGAATGATGCCTGCACCCGGTTTCCAGAAATCGATGCCGTATTTGGCTGCGACAGAACTGAGGAATCCGTAAACTTCTTTGTTTTCGTCGAGGGCTTTCGGAAGGTCTTCTTCCTTACCGTTTCGAGCTGTAATCAAATGGTCGCAGTGAACGGAAGACGGAAGGGCCACCTTGGACTTGCCTGCGGTGGTGAACTGGAGCAAGGCCATCTGAGCCGTTGCATCCTGCATGGCAACACGGTCCGGGTGGAATTCCGCAAAGGACTTGCCACGTTCATAGACCTGGTTTTCTGCACCATCGATCAGGTGAGAATAAAGGATTTTTTCTGCCAGGGTCAACGGGCGACCGAGCAGCTTACGCGCTTTGTCCACACGTTCTGGGATGCGTGCGTAACGTTCCTTGATCATGTCCAAGTTAAAAAGCATAAAAGTACCTCATAGACGTTGGGGAACAATTTAGTAAATCAACGCTGAATTTTAGCGCTTGTAAGCGATTTAGAAAGGGATTTGATTATAAATCCAGCTCGGCTTGGCTTCCCTTGGGAATGGGCAAGTGCAACGCCTGGTAAGCGGCGGGCGTTAAAACGTGCCCTCGGGGCGTTCGGGAGAGCATTCCTTGCTGAATCAAATATGGCTCGTAAACTTCTTCAAGGGTATCCGGTTCTTCGCCCAAAGACGCTCCGATGGTCCCAAGGCCCACAGGGCCTCCGGCAAAGTGCGTTGCAAGCGTCGAAAGGATTTTTCGGTCCATCGGATCGAGGCCCTTTTCGTCGATGCCGAGCATTTTCAGGGTTCGTTCTGCAACTTCCTTGTCGATGACGCCTTCTCCACGAACTTCTGCCACGTCGCGGGCCCGTCGCAACACACGGTTTGCAATACGCGGCGTGCCTCGGCACTTGGAACTTAAAATTTGAGCGGCTTCATCGGTGATGCCGACGTTTAAAATTTTTGCACTGCGCACAAGAATTTTTTGCAAATCTTTTGCCGGGTAAAGATCCAAACGGTATTGCAAACCGAAACGGTCGCGAAGAGGACCTGTGAGAAGTCCTGTTCGGGTCGTGGCGCCGACGAGAGTAAAACGCTTCAGAGGCAGGTTCACCGTTCTTGCTGCTGGCCCGGAATCGAGCATAATGTCTAACCGGAAATCTTCCATGGCAGGGTAAAGATATTCTTCGATGACACGCCCTAAACGGTGAATTTCGTCAATAAAAAGGATGTCGTTTTCGCCAAGGCTTGTGAGAAGCCCGGCAAGGTCGCTGGCTTTTTCGAGAACGGGCCCGCTGGTAATGTGGATTCCGACTCCCATTTCCTTTGCAATGATC
>JAGDBD010000089.1 GCA_017959225.1 Fibrobacter sp.
CGGCTTGAGGCCAGCTTCGAGAGTCTTCTTGACCTTGAGGTTCACGGTTTCTTCCGTTTCGTGGAAGTACTGACGCTGTTCGGAGTGACCGATGATCACATATTCTGCACCGATTTCCTTGACCATGTCAATAGAAACCTTACCCGTGTATGCGCCCTGGTCCTTCCAGTGGATGTCCTGGATAGCGAGCTTCACGTTGGAGCCCTTGATCACGTCTGCAACCTTAGCGGCAGCGAGATAGGTCGGAGCGATGACCACTTCGGTCTTCTTCACGTCCTTAACAGCTTCAACGATATCCTTAGCGAGCTGAACGCTTTCGCTAACGGTCTTGTTCATCTTCCAGTTACCAGCAATAATATACTGACTCATTTGTTAACTCCTTAAATAGGGTTATGTTTGAATAATTCGGTGTCAAATGTAGAAAAAAAGCGCCATCTTGGGAAAGCGCTTTTTTCAAAAGTCTCGAGAATCGATTAGTAAACGTTTTCAAGGCTCTTCTTCGGAGGCTGGGATCCGCCGTAACGGTCGCCTTCGATTTTTTCAAGAACCAGTTCGTGTTCATAACCTTTCAAACGGGCCTGTTCCGGATCCTTCCATTTGAGGCGGGTGATCAGGTTGCCTTCGCGGGTGAGGTATTCCCACACGTAACCGTCTTGCTGTTCGCGGTCAGGAGGTCCCCAGAGAAGGTTCACCATTTCCTGTGTCATGCCTTCTTCAATATAGCCCTGGAGGAAGATGTCCTTCAAGCGCTTTTCGATACCCATGCTTTCCTTCGTTGCGAAGTATTCGCGTTCGTACTGCTCCACGCCACGTTCGACGAGGATCGACGAAGAATAGCGGCTATTGCACGCGGAAAGGGCGAGAACCGCCAGTCCGAGTGCGATGAACTTATTGAACTTCATAATCGCTCCTAAAAATTTGCGTTTTTAGCCTTTCGTAAGATAAAAAAATTTTTGAAAAGCCGATAGTAAATTTTTACTGCATATTGTTTTCGGGCAGGGAACTGCGCGAAAGGACGTTTTCTATTTCGGAAATGACGGTTTGGGCGTAACGGTTCACGAGTTTAGATGCGGATTTCGCAATTTCCCGGGGTTCCGTTCCACCAAGGCTTTCCTTTTCGTCAAAAGCTTTTTTCCACAATGTCGAATCCTTTTTCACATCCCGGAAAGAAATTTCCACGGCGACGCGGGCAAAACGGCTAGAACCTTCGTCCACTTCTTCGATGGCGATCAGGTGACCGGCGATTTCATAATCCGGCATTTCCGACGCACGCTGTTCCACTTTTTTAAAAAGACCGCTCTGTTTTAAGTCTTCTGTGAAGATGTTTGCAATCTGGTGGTCCGGAGCTGTAGCCCAAAGATCGTGATTGTACGACATAAAATCGTAAGGGGATTCCCGGTAAACGATGTTCGAAGAATTGTACGCCGGATCCACGGTGAATTTTTTGACGGCGAGCTTGTACGGGTATGTTTTGGAAGCTTGGACGGAAGAATCCGCCGCGAGAGTGTAATAACGGGTAAGCGTTCCCGTACTTGAACAGGCAGAAACGAGAAGTGCCGAAAGTGCGATGGAAAAAAGAATCAAAGATTTTTTCATGGAAAATACCTCGGATTAACGGCCGGCCGGAGTTTCGGTACGGATAAGGGCGGACGGATTCTGCTTGATCTTTTGCGAGAATGTGCTCAGGTTCGAAAGGACCGTGTTCAGTTGATCCAGAACTTCGGACAAACGGCCCTGATTGTTGTACAGGGCAAGGTCCGCACGTTTAGAAAGATGGTTGACGGATTCCAATGCGGAAACCATGTTGTCGTTCAAGGCGCGCGTGTCGATGCTCTGGATCTTTTCCTGGATGAGCACCAGATCGTTTTCCAGTTTTTGGGCGATTTCTGCTTGCTGAACATCATCGAGAGTTTTGTGCAGGGAAGCAGCAGCGGCTTCGATTTCGTGCATGGGCTTTTGGGCGTCGCGGGTTAATTTGTCTGTATTTGCGCTAACTTTTTCCAAGTTTTTAAGCGTATTGGATATGGCCTGAGCGTTTTCTTCGGAAAGAATCTTGTTCAATTGTTCGAGCATTTGCTCGATGCGTTCCACCGTGTTTCCCGCTTTCCCAAGAACTTCCGTGATGGTATTCGGGGCTGCGAGCACAAGCCCGCCGACCGGAATGTCCGGTTCGTCCACCTGTCCGCCCGAAAGCACAAGATCCTTTTGGCCCGTTAACGAAATGCCGTGGGTCATTTGGGCGCGGGTCCCTTGTTTCACAGGCGTCCCTTCTTTGACGTCAAACCGGACGACGACGTTGTTCAGGTCTGTGCTGTCAATATGGATTGCGGTGACGTTACCCACTTCAATCCCGTTCAATTTCACTTTGGCGTCGATGGAAAGTCCGATGACCGATTCCGAAAAGACCGTGTAAAATTCATTTTTGCGGTTAGACAGCTGCTGCTGTGCAATGAAAATCGTAAATCCGATGACCGCTCCCAAACAAAGGAGCAGGAAAATGCCGAGTCGGATGCGCTCTGTTCTTGTTGTATCCATAAAAGCCGTTAATCCTCAAATTCGAAATGGATAAACCGTCTGTTCAAAACGGGCTTCTGGTGCTCGCGGGCAAAGAAGTCATGGATTGCGGGAATGTCGGAATGAAGGCCTTCATCCAGAGTGCCGTCCATTAAAATGTTGCCGTCTTGCAAATAAATGAATTTATCCGTAATAGTTTTAATGCTTTCGAGCTCGTGTGAAACGATGACTACCGAAATGCCGAGAGTGTCGCGAAGCTCAAGCAGAAGTTCGTCCAAGGACCGCGAAGTGACCGGGTCGAGGCCTGCCGACGGTTCGTCGCAAAAAAGAAGTTCCGGTTCAAAGGCGATTGCTCTGGCCAGTGCCGCACGTTTGCGCATACCGCCCGAAAGTTCGGCAGGAAACTTATAAAAAGCGTTCAACAGGTGGACTTTTTCCAAACGGTCGGCGACGATTTCGTCCAAAGTCGTCTGGGCGAGCTTCGGGTAGCTGCGACGCAGCGGAAGGGCAACGTTTTCGGCCACTGTCAAATTCGTGAGCAGAGCTCCGCCTTGGAAAAGAACGCCGGTTCTTCGACGGATTCGGTCCGGGATCGGTTCCTTGGTGGGGATTTCTTCGCCAAAGAAGGAAAGCGTTCCCGATATCGCATGTTCGAGTTTTAAAATGTTGTTCAGAAGCGTGGACTTGCCGCAGCCCGATGCCCCGAGGATCATGCGGATTTCACGAGGTTGCACGCTAAACGAAATATCCTTCAGGATAATCTTTTGTCCGTAACCGGCGCGCAGATGTTTGACCTCGAGATTGAACATAGGACCTTTAGTAGTAGATGAACGAGAACAGGGCGTCTGCGATGATGATGCCCGATATGGATGTCACCACGCAAGATGTGGTCGCTTTGCCCACAGCATCTGCACCCCCACGGACGTTTAAACCCTTTTGAGCGGCGACTAGGGCAATAATCCAACCGAAAACCAGCGACTTGATAAGGCTCTTTACAATCAAAATGAGATTGATGCCGTCTTTTAACGAAAGAATGTAATTGTAAGGGGAAATTTCGCAGACGAGATCGGCGACGATCATTCCCGCAAGGCATCCAAAAATCGATGAGCAGAAAGAAAGGATCGGAACTGCCACGCTCAAAGCCTTGAAGCGGGGAAGTACCAAAAATTGGATCGGGGGAATGCCCATGGTCCGCAGAGCCTTGATTTCTTCGGCGACGGTCATGCTCGCAATTTCTGCGGTGATCGAACTGCCAGAACGCCCGGCTAGAATGATGGAACTCAGCAGGGGGCCGATTTCTGCAAACATCAAAAATCCGAGACCGCCGGCGAGGTAAGATCCTCCGCCCACCGCGTTCAACATGCTCGAACTTTGGAAGGCAAGAGAAAAGGCGATCAAAAACACGAGCAAAAAGACAATGCCGCAGGCGTTGCTGCCCAAACGGAAAAGCTGCAAAGCGGTTCCGTGGAACGGAATGTGGTTCTTGTCGAAAGGCTTAAAGATGGTCCAATAGGCGCATTCGCTTAACAGGTAGGCGAAATCCCGAAAACCTTGCAAAACTTTGAATCCGCGGTCGCCCAGCTTTTCCACGAAGCCCATTTTATCGCTGTCATCCTTTTGAGGGACAATATTGATGGTGAGCTTTGAAAGGCTTTCGCGGATGGAAGGGGAAAATCCTTTGAGCACGCAACGACGTTTTTCTTTTTCCGCAGCGGTGGTGATGTCGGCAAGAAAGGTTTCCCCAAAAAAATCCAAGGATTCGACAGCCGATCCATCTACACGGAGATCTCCATGGCGCAGCACGTGCAGGCACCGCTTTTGGATGATTGCGATGTCTCTCGGTCTGATTTCCCTCGGGAGCGATACTGTCGTAAAATTATCCATTGAGCCGCAATTTAGAAAAGAATTCGAAGGTTTCAGATGAAATTGTGCTGAATTATGACAGGATGCTCTGTTTATGGATGAATTGTTTTAAAAAGGATCAAAATATTTTTACTTTTTGTGGCATGAAATTCTCTCATTTGTTCAAAAAGGTCGGACTGGGTGCTTTGCTGTTTGCGAGCTACGTTTTTGCCGACATTTTTGACATGAATGGACTTTACCGTTTGCAATATGGCCCGAACCTGTCTTATACGGTGGCGGGAAATACGCCTTTTGTGTGGGGACAGTGGCTGTGCCAGGGTACGGGAACCCTGTCGTTTAACTGGATCGAACCGTTTTACGATTTGCCGTATGGCAATCCCCTTGATGCGGATGCTGCGTTTCTCCGCCTTTCGGCAGACGTAGAAATTTCTCCGTTTTACGGGGGATTCCGTGTGGGTATCGGCGGTCGTCCTCTCGAAATGAATCCGCAGATCGAAGCCCGTTTTCTTTACGAACATTACACGTACTTCAATTCCAATGTGGAAATGACTTTGACAAGCAATGCGGAAAATGGTGACATTGCGGATTCCTGGACTGCGGATTGGATTACGGACCGTGCCTATACCGAAGACGCCGCTGTGGATTTCATCCAGAATTTTGCTTTTTACTTCGATCTTGAATATTCGTTTGGATTGGATGCTCTTTTGGGTATAGGCGTGCACTTTACCATGGTCGATATCAGTACGGATTTCGAAGGCAAAAGTTACGACTACCGCCGAAACATTCCGGTCTTTAGCCGCGATTACATTTTTGATTTCATCGCCTATGCTTACGTACCGATTTCTGAAAATTGGGCTGTGGCGGGGTATTTGAACCAATACAATACGGGGAATTCCCGCTCTTCCAAGAATACCTACCTCAAGGAACCTTTAGGTTATACCATAGGGCTTTTAGGGCCTTCCTTGCGCTGGGGCGAAAGGGAAGAAAACAAGATGACCCTTTTGGGTGGATATTGGCTGCGAGAAAAGGAACGCTTCTATAAAGGAAGCGTTGCTCAACAGTTTCTAGTGCACTTGCAGTATCAGCGGAATTTTAACTTCGCTATCAAGCCCGTTCCCAAACATTGATTTTTTTGCCTCGGTGAGCCCTGTGGGGAGCTGATATCTGGCTTCTTGAATGGGCTTTTTTACTTCTTTGGCGGGTTCGAAAAAGCGGAATGCGGCTCTTGTCCAAAGGCTCCCGGAGTAATCGTCCCCTTCAAAATCGATAATGGTGGGAACGTTTAGACCGTCGTATTTTTTCCATGCGTGGATGTACAGTTTGCGGGATTCGCCCCGAGGACCTTTCATTTGCAGAAAATCCGGTTCCGAAGTCAAACTTTTGCTGATGGTGTACCAAGCCTGCGAACGGGACGTATACAGAACCGTGGAATCGTTGTGCAGGCTGTCGTAGCAGAGATAATTCCCTTGGGCAAGAAGTTCAAAATCATCCCATTTGAGGGGGCTTTCTCCGACATTTTCTTTAAGATGGTGCATGGCCATTAAACGCCGAACACCGTCCTGCTTAAATTCCATATAGCGGAATTCTTTTGCCGAAATGTAACGGTAAGATTCTTTCCCGGTGATGGAAATATCAAAAGTGTCCGCAGAATTTGGACGGTGCAACCAGATGATATCCACATGGACGCGCTTGAATTCCCGGTTAATGAACCGCCCTTCTAAAGAAATAACCGCATTTTCGTTTACAAGAGGTTTTGGACACTCTTCACCCAAGGCAAAGGTGCTCCAAAAACAAAGAAAAATGAAAAAACGAAAAACGGATGCGTTCATGACATCCGTAAAGATAGATTATTTGAATCTACACCGCTTTTTTCTCTTCCACTTCGGGGAAGTAATTCGGGTCGCCAAAGAGTTCTTCCCGCAGTTGATTGATTTCTTCGGAATTGTTGGCTGCTTCAAGGCTGCCCGCTGCAACCGCTTTTTCGTAAAGACGGATCTTGAATTCGACTTTGCCCAAGATTTTTTTGAGCTTGGAAAGTTCCTGTTCTACTGTTAAACGGCGTTTGCGGAAAAGTTCGAGCCGCTTGGAGAGGGTGGCGTCGCCTTCTTTGTACCATTCAATATACTGACGAATTTCCTTGATAGGCATACCGGTGGCTTTGAGACATTCGATCATGGAAAGCCAACTGATATCGTCTTCGTTGTAAATGCGAAGGCCGGAAGCATTCTTTTGCACATATGGCAAAAGGCCTTCTTTTTCATAATAACGGAGCGTGTAAGCGGAAAGACCCGTTTTTTCAGCGACTTGACCGATAGAGTAAGACATGACGCACCTCTCGTTTCTTTCAATATACGTTAGAGCGTACTCTATATCAAGGTCCGAAATGCTTACAAATAAGTTCTTTGAAGGATTGGACAAAAAAAGTTCTTTTCCTATTCGCGAGGCTTTCGGAATATGGCGAAACCGAAACCAGGTTGGAGTAGGAAAAGAACTTATCTACGGAGTCTTATTTATGCTTCTTCGGCAGCGGCTTCGTCTGCGTCGTCGCTGATCGCTAAAGCTTCGTCTTCGGAGATGTCGAACATTTTCACATCCTTCATCTTTTCACGAATCTTTGCGTCGATTTCTGCGCAGATTTCCGGGTTGCTCTTCAGGAAAAGGCGGGTGCTTTCGCGGCCCTGTCCAATGCGTTCGCCGTTATAAGAGAACCAGGATCCGCTCTTTTCCACGACATCCAGTTCGACGCCGAGGTCAAGAATGCTCGCTTCGCGGGAAATGCCCTGACCGTAAAGAATGTCGAATTCGCACTGGGTGAAGGGAGCTGCAACCTTGTTTTTAACGATTTTTACGCGGGTGCGGTTTCCGATGACTTCTTCGCCGTTCTTGATTTGAGCGATGCGGCGAATGTCGATACGCTGGGAAGCGTAGAACTTCAAAGCGTTACCGCCGGTAGTGGTTTCCGGATTGCCGAACATGACACCGATCTTCATACGGAGCTGGTTAATAAAGATCATGCAGGTATTGGACTTGGAAAGAATGCCGGTCAGCTTACGGAGAGCCTGGGACATGAGACGAGCCTGGAGTCCTACGTGGTTGTCTCCCATTTCACCGTTGATTTCGGCCTGCGGAACGAGAGCTGCGACAGAGTCGATGACGATAATGTCGATAGCTCCGGAACGGACAAGGGTTTCGGCAATGTCGAGAGCCTGTTCACCCGTATCCGGCTGGGAAACGAGAAGCTGGTCAATGTTAATGCCGAGGTGGCGGGCGTAAACCGGGTCAAATGCGTGTTCAGCATCGATAAAGGCGGCGACGCCACCCTGTTTTTGGGCTTCGGCAATGGCGTGGAGGGAAAGGGTTGTTTTACCCGAAGATTCCGGTCCGTAGATTTCGATGATACGACCGCGGGGGAATCCTCCAACTCCGAGTGCCATATCCAGCTGGATGCAGCCCGATGGGATTACCGGAATGTTCTGTTCCGGCTGGCCACCCAACGTCATGATGGAACCCTTTCCGAAGTTCTTTTCGATCTGGGCGATTGCGGCTTCGACGGCCTTTGCTTTTTCGCCAGAAAGCGGGGTATTGAGGGTTGCTGCTGCAGATTTCTTTGCCATGTTTTTATTCTCCGATGGATTTTTGTTCTTTCTGAATATACAAATTACTGAACTTTTGTGCAAGTGCTTTTCTGTTCATTTTCTTCGAGAATTGCGCGGCGCAAGGCGTCCAGTACTTTAAAAACGCTTTTGCGACGGATTTGTCCACGGTCTCCCGAAAATTTTTTGCAAAATGCAAACTTTTTGTTTTTGGATGCGACAGCCATCCAGACGAGTCCGACGGGCTTTTCTGCCGTTCCTCCGTCCGGTCCTGCGACGCCAGAAGTGGCCACAGCCCAGTCGGAATGGAACGCTTTTTGTGCGCCTTCTGCCATTGCAAGGACCGTTTCTTCGCTGACCGCGCCGTGTTTTTCGAGAACGGTGCGCGGAACTTGGACTATATTTTCTTTGGCTTCGTTCCAATAGGTGCAGGCACCGCCTTTGAATACTTCGCTTACACCGGCAAGGTTCACCATTTCGCTTGCAATCATGCCGCCTGTACAAGATTCCGCAGTCGAAAGGGTTTCCCCACGGGACTTGAGCAGGTCCATTACCGTTTCTGTCAAAGTTTTTCCGTCCGTTGAAACAACGCAAAGCTTGTCATCCAAGGCTTCGACCAGTTTACGTTCCACGTCTTGCAAGACTTCGGCAGATTCCTTTGTATAAGTGCGGAAGATGATCGCGTCGTCAACAGGGAGGCTCGACCACGAAACGCTTTGCGGAAACTGAACTTTTTGGAACATCTCCGCCATGTTCGATTCAAAAATGCCGGCAAGGCGCAGCTCTCTGCTGAAGAAAGGCTTGACACCTTTCGTTTGGAGGAAGGGCACGATGTGACGGTCAAACATGTCGCGGGCTTCGAAGGGAACTCCCGGAACTGCGAAAAGGGTAACGCCGTCTTTTGTAATGCTAAAGCCCGGAGCGGTTCCCACCGGATTTTCCAAAACCTTTGCACCATGCGGAAAATAGGCTTGGATTTTGTTCGCATCGGAATATTTCCAGCCTCTTTTTTCAATGAAAGCTTTGATCTGCGGAATGCATTCTTCGTGGAATTCTAAAGGTTCACCGAAGGTTTCTGCCACAAGGCTACGGGTTTTGTCGTCTTCCGTTGGACCGAGACCGCCTCCGAGGATCACCGTTTGCACGTGGGCGTTGCGGATCATTTCCCATGTAGCGCTCCAAACGTTTGCATCGTCCGGAAGAGTTATTTCGTACGAAACTTCAAAACCGAGGTCACGGAGACGTCCGGCCATCCAATGGGCGTTCGTATTCAGCGTAAATCCTTGGGTGAGTTCTGTTCCCAGGTTTACAATCGCGACTTTGTTATCGATGTTGTTTTGCATGGTTTCGTTTTCCTTGATAACTAAGATAGCTATAAAATGTGACAAAAAATGTCAAAAATGGAAAAAGTGGATTTTTTTCTCTTTGGCGCTGAAAAGATAGATTTTGCAAAAATGCTTTTTGTTATAATTTGGTCCAATGCGATTTTCTGCTTCCTCATTTTTGATTTTTTGCGTGGTGGTGCTTGCCTGTATGGGTGTAGTGTGCGCTGCCGATGCAAAGGGGATACCGGATTCGACGGTTGTGCAAAAGGCCGTTGAAAATGATCCTCGGACGGAGGAAGTCGACGATGATGACGACGATGACCCTGCAGGTATAGAACTCGAAGAGCCTGCAAAGATTGCGGAATCGGGGAAAACGGGGGTGCCGGGTATCGATTCGTTGCAGACTTATGAATGGGACGTGGAAACGGAACACAATTCTCTTCCGTTGACCCTTCTCTTTAGCCTTTTCCCGGGCGGAGGTCAGTATTATACGGGGCATTATATTCGGGGCGGTTTCATTACGGCTGTGGAACTCGGTCTTGCCTATGAAGTCTTTATCAATAAGCGTGACCAAAAGAAACGTCGATTTGACCAAGCGCGAGAATTCCAGGATTCCGTTTACACTTATTCCCGTCGAATGCTTCGCAACCGCGACAGTCTTACGTATTATCAGTCCAAGCGCAACGAATATGCGGAAAAGATTCGCACATTTAGCGATCACAAAATTGAAGAAGAAGATCTGCGAAAATCGGAACTTACTTGGTTGATCGGTGTGCATATTTACAGCATATTTGACGCTTATGGTATCTGGGCGAACAATCAAGGGCATAGTGTGGAATATCGACCGGTGCTCGGGACTCTTCTCCGTTCCTTTGTTCCGGGCTGGGGACAGATTTACAACCGGGAATATGGCAAGGCAGGTCTTTTGTACATGGGACTTCTCGGGGCGTCGGTCAGTATGTTTTCGCGTCAGGATGTGATTGAATATTATTTGGATCGCAAGCATGCACTTGAAAAGGAAGATCCTTCAAATGAAAGCCTTGACCGGATCAACGAACAGATTCTTTACTACCGCAAGAATCGCAACCAGTACATTTGGGGACTTGTGATCATTTATCTGTATTCGATTGGCGATGCGGTTGTGGATGCGATGATGAGCGATTTCGATAGTCCGGCTCATTTTGTTCTTGGGCCGGATTTTCGCGGCGGCATAGAAGCTTCAATTACGCTCGATTTTTAAGCCGCCCCCGGCAAAAAGGCTTTTGCTTGTAACGGAACTTTACCGCGTAAGCCGTGATCGCCGTCCGCTTCTCCACTCGGCTCGCGTTGCTCGCTCAGCGGTAAAAAACAATCAGCAGCCGGCTTTCATTCGCTTCGCTCATTCGCCGTCCTCTTTTCACGGGACTACTGAAAAAAAATGATTAAAGGCTTTGGATGTATTCGATAAGCGAAGGTTGCTGCATTCCACCGTACATGGTTTCGAACGAGCCTTTCAAGTTTCCGCTTTCATCCATGTGAATTTCAAAACGGGTCACCATTGCATAAGGAAATTCCGCTTCCACAAATTGGGAATCCGGAAGCCCGCAAATAGAATGCTCGATAGCAGCGATTACGCCTGCGTGCGAAACAAAGAGCACTTCCTTTGGACCGTAGATGCTCTTGATGAATTCCCCAATGCGCTTGTCGACGTCGTGGAAGGATTCTCCGCCGCCAGGAAAACGGAATCCGCGAAGGTCCGCTTTCCATGCGTCCATCTGGTCCTTGGGAACGTCAGAAAGCTTGACGTTTTCCCATGCGCCGTAATGGATTTCTTTCAAAGCATTTTGCTTTACAGCTGGAAGATTCAGCGCTTCGGAAGCCTTTTCGGCAAGCTTGTAACAACGCTTGAGCGGACTTGCATAAAGTTCCGTCGCTCTGCATTTTTCTTTTAAAACTTGGATTGCCGGGGGGAATTCTTCCGCAAACGAAGGTGAAACATCAAAATCCGTTTGACCGTAACAGACTTCGTTGGGATTAAAGGGCTTAGTATGGCGAAGAGTCCAAAGAATCATGAGCAAAAAAATCCCTAGACTACCCATTCACATAAAAATTCACAAGTCCGTTGCTGCTTTCGCTCTGGCGGGTTGCCCGCAAACAATCATTGAAAGGGGTCTAGGGATTTTCCAATATAGAAAAAATCTGAAATTTTGGAAAGCGTCCCCAAAGTTTGGAAAAAAAGTGCAAAAGAGCGTGTGGATGCGCAAAATATATGCGTAAACGCCCATTTGTAAGTAAACAAAATGAAAAAATGTTAAAGAAATTTATATGTTTGAAAGTAGGGTATATGGATGTACAACAATGGGAAGGATGAGTGTCATGGTTCGTACGGGAAAAGTAAGTTTTTGGGCGAGTGTTCTGCTGGTTTTGATAGGCAGTGGCGTTTTGCATGCTGCCGATGTTCGCCCGTTCTATTTTGAAAATGTGACTGCGGATGCCTCCATTCAGCAGGAAGAATGGGAAAAATTGATGAAGTACAAGCTTTGGGGAACCTATGGCATGTACTTTACGAACGAAGGTGCAATTTCCATCGAAGATACGACCGGCTATAATGGTACGGCGACGGGAAATTTGGACCTGGCGAACAGCCACCATATCGGAGGTCCATTCACGATTGGCGGTGATGTGAAATTTACGGCTCTTTCCGATGTGCAACTTTTGGGCGGGCCGTTCCATACGCTGGGCGGAGTAGAACTTCCTGCATGGCAATACAATGCGTTAAATGGAGATGGCGCAACTGCACGCTTTGACGGCCCGTATTGCATCAAGGGCGATATTACGGGACCGACCGCTGAGGGCGATAATACAGTCAATCTTTGGAAAGCAAAAATTTCGAATGGCGTTTACCAGGGAGACGATTATTCCCAGTGCCCGGAAACGGTTCCGGAAGTCGATCCGCTGCTTTCGATTCCGACGGTGGATTATTCGGGTGTCACTTGGGAAAAGGGCGTTGTCATTACGAGCTACTTGCACCCCCAGGTGCAGTTCATTCATGTGCCGCCTGATTCCGTGTACACGAATGAATATGGAACATACGACAAGTACATTGATTCGTTGAAGGTTTCTGCTCAGACCAATTTCAAACTCTATGTGTTGATGCCGCCGGAAGGCCGTTTGACGCGTATCTTTGTGCGTGACGGTTTTGATATTGACAACTCGGCACACAGTCCTCGCATTCAGGTTGTTTACGCTCCGGAAGGTGCGAAGTTTGACCGCAGAAAATTTGCCTGGGATACTACGGGCTTTACGGATTCTTCGAAGTTTACCTACATCACAAGTGAAACCTATGCGGGCAACCTGATGTTTTACACGACGAAGGTGGTGAACTGGGCTTCGACGGACAATCCGGAATATCAGGGTACGTTCATGACGACGGACTCGATGTATATCGGTAACGATTTCTCTGTGGCGGGACAGATCCTTGCCAAGTATCTGCGTGTACGAGCTCCGTATACGGGTAACTTCCGCTATGTGCCGTTCGATCCACCTGTCGTGGACTTGGACCCGACGGCTCTTGCAAGCGGAAAGTTCCTCGAAAATGATCTGGCTCAGGAGATCCCGATTCATCTTTCCAAGACACCAACGACTGTGGTTTCGTTCAACTACTGCTTTGTCTTGAGCGATGAAGCTGACAATAACTCCATGAAGCTCGCCAATGCGGCGGACTTCAATACAACAGGCATGCCACTTTGCACGGTGAATTCCGATGGAACGATTACGGGTGATTCGGCGACGATTACGTTTAACGCCGGCAGCATGCTTCCGACTTCCGCTACATATATCACTCCGGTCACGGATAAACGCGTGGAAGGCGATGAAAGCTTTAAGATGTACGTGTACAATATGAGCGGTGCCGTGTTGACGGGTAACAAACGCGCAGGCTCGTTTACGCTTTACATCAAGGATGCCGACAGCAACCTTCCGCCGGAATTCAGTGAATCTTCTTACGATTTCACGATCAACGAAAA
>JAGDBD010000090.1 GCA_017959225.1 Fibrobacter sp.
GTAGTTGTCGGCGTGGCCCAGATAGAACCTACACGGTTTGGACATGTGGTTGTCGAGAATAAGACTGATCTTGCAAAGTTGCGCGGTTCCAAATACGTGCAGGCCGATGTCGGGTTGATTTATCGCGATGTCCGCTCTTTGTTGCGGGCTGGGAAAAAGGTTCTGTTCTCGGGAACGCCTTGCCAAGTGGCTGGCCTTTATGCGGTTCTTGGCAAATCTGCGGCCTCTGCCGACTTAATCACGGTGGATATCGTATGCCATGGATCACCTAGTGTGAAGGTGTTTGAAAAATATGTTGCTGAATTGGAAAAGGAAAAGTCTGCCCATGTGTTGTCTAGCCGTTTTCGCGATAAGCGGAATGGCTGGAGATTGTTTTCACTGACTTCGTCTTTGAATACAATCTCTGGAGACTTTTTTCAATTTTCTAAGACTCTTCGTGAAGATAAATTTATGCGAGTGTTTTTGCAGAACATTTGCTTGAACGCAAGTTGTGCTGACTGCCATTATGGTAAAGTGCCTCGTATTGCGGACATTACGCTTGGTGACTATTGGAATATTGCGAAAGTTCATCCGCAAATGGATGACGACAAGGGAACGTCTGTAGTCCTTTTGAATACGGATCAAGGTAAAGTTCTGTTTGAATCTGTGGCAGCACACACTGTTTTGTGTGAATCTTCCGTTGAGCTCGCCATTGCCGGCAATCCCTGCATTGTTAGCTCCAGCAAGCCACACTCAAAACGCACAGAATTCCTTGCCAATTTGGATAAATACACTCTTGATAAATTGATAAAGATGTATTGTCCATATCCTTCGCGCCTTAAACGGGTATATATGCGCGCAAGAGGCTTATTGGGACGTATTGCATCGTCGCTACGCATGCCATTGCGAACGCAGTGAAGCAATGACAGAGGAAGTGACCCTCGCAATAACAGTGGACATTAATCCTCTCAATGACATGTGAAAAAAGCCTCTGAGAAAAACTCAGAGGCCTTTGCTAAAGGGGTTGGAACAGGGGCTTGCAAACGGGGTTGCAGCCTAGTTCAGAAACAACAACACCTACTCCCATTCGATGGTGCCAGGGGGCTTGTGGGTCACGTCGTACCACAGGCTTCCGGCGTCGTTGGATTCGAATTTGCGCCAAAGTCCTCCTAGAAGACCTTGATCGATTTCTGCGAAGTTTGCTGTCATGGCTTCGGTAGAATTTACCGGGCGCATCACAATGCAAGGCTTTCCTTGAACGTGGAGCGGAACAGAAACCACCGGCATCTGCCAGATTTTTTCGTACAGGTCGTTTGCTTGCAAAAATTCAGTGCAAATGTTGTCGAATTTGCGGAGCGTGTCGAAGTTTTCACGGGTGGCGTATTGCGGTACAAGTTCCGGAGCTTCATTTGCAATGCTACCGATCTGGTAAATGACGCGGTTGATCGCTTTAAAACGGTTGGCGAGTTCGGTGGAGAACTTTTCGCACTGCTTCCAGCTTAAACCCGGTGTGGTAATGAGGAACGGTTGCGCATAAGTACGACCGTCGCCTTGCACGCCTACGCTCTTGATGGGGAGCAAGTAACCGTCAATGCCGTTTGCCGCCAAATATTCGGCAAGGGATTTGCCTTCGTTATCTTTCACGTCTGCAAATTTCACCATGTCGTCGGTGAGTTTGCCGTCGCTGCAGAGAAGGCGCACGCCAAGGCCCGGGCCCGGGAACGGGTGACGCCATACCAAGCTGTGGGGAATTCCCAGTTCTTCGCCTAAAGCTCGGACTTCGTCTTTGTACAGGTCCGCGAGAGGTTCAAGCACAAGGCCTTTTTCCATGAGGTCCAAAACTTCTTGGACGCGGTTGTGGTGGGTCTTGATTTTGTCGGCGTTTTTTGTGCCACCGCTTTCGATGGTGTCGGGGTAGATTGTGCCCTGAGCCATCATCCACTGGTTCGGATCCAGGTTGAGCTTTGCCATTTCCTCGTCTTTTACCGTCAAGAATTCCTTGCCGATAATGCCGCGCTTGGTTTCGGGAGCGGTAACGCCTTTAAGTTTTTCGAGGAAGTGTTCGCTAGCATCGCGGACCTTCAAATTGTTCATGCCTTCCTTGGTGAGGAAGTCTATGATTTTTTGAGATTCACCGAGGCGCATCATGCCGTTGTCCACATGCAGGCCGAGAACTTTTTCCGGGCCGAGGACGCGGTTCAAAAGCACAAATGCCACGGTGGAGTCTACACCGCCAGACACGAGCAAGAACACTTTGCGGTCTTTGACCTGGGCCTTGATGCGTTCCGTAATCAGCGGCAGGTAGCTCTTCATGTTCCACGTTTTTTGTGCACCGGTGATGTCCACGAAGTTTTCGAGAAGCTTCATGCCGAACTGGCTGTGGGTGACTTCGGGGTGGAACTGGATGCCGTAAATTTTTTTGCTTTCAAAGGCGACAGCGGCGATTTCGCAATCCTTGGTGCTTGCCACGATCTTGTAACCGTCAGGGAGCTTTGTCACCTGGTCACCGTGGCTCATCCACATGGGGGAGGCTTTCGGGAGTCCCTTCAAAAGCGGACAATTTTCGTCGCGGACTTCCAAGTCGGCGATGCCATATTCTTTGACTTTACCCGGTTCCACGTGACCGCCCAACTGTTGCGCGATCAGCTGGTGACCATAGCAAATGCCGAGCTTTGGCACCGGAAGGGAAAGAATTTCTGGATTGTATTCCGGCGCGTCCGCAGCGTACACGCTAGAAGGTCCACCGCTGTAAATGATCCCTTTTACGCCTTCCAGTTCCGAAACCGGAGCGTTGGGGGAGTGGATCTCAGTAAAAACACCAAGACGACGCACGCGGTTTGCAATCAGGTGCGCATATTGTCCGCCGAAGTCAAGAACGGCGATCGTATCTACGTTTTTCACGCTTTGTCTCCAAGTTCACGTGAGAGTTCAATCAAAGACTGGACACCGATGCCCGTTGCACCGTATGCCGTATATTTCCAGGCATGTTCCACATAGGCTGTGCCTGCGATATCCCAGTGGGCCCATTTGATGCCTTCTGGAACGAATTCCCGGAGGAAGAGTGCAGCAAGGATCGCGCCTGCGCTTTTACCGATGTTTGAAAGGTCGGCGTAATGGTCCACCAGTTCGTTTGCATATTCGTCTTCGAGGGGCATCTGCCAGAACTTTTCGCAGGTCGCTTCGCCAGCGGCCTTGATTTTTTGGGAAAGTTCTTCGTCGTTTGCAAAGTAACCGGTGATCGCAGGGCCAAGTGCGCGGACCATGGCGCCGGTGAGGGTCGCTAAATCCACGATGTGGGTTGCTCCGTTTTCTGCTGCGGCGCAGATACCGTCCGAAAGTACCAGGCGCCCTTCGGCGTCGGTGTTGTCTACCATGACGGTTTTCCCATTCTTTGCTTTAAAAATATCGCCCGGGAGGACCGCTCCGGAACCGATGCGGTTTTCGGCAAGGCAGAGATAGGCGGAAATCTTGAGCGGGAGCTTGAGTTCAGCGGCTGCGCAAATGGCGGCGAGGGCTGCTGCTGCGCCAGACATGTCGCTCTGCATTTCCTTCATGCCCTTGGCGGGCTTTAAAGAAATTCCACCGGTGTCGAATGTGATGCCCTTTCCTACGATGGCCAAATGCTTGTCTTTGGGAGCGTGCTTCGGGCTGTAGGTGAGCTTTACCATACAAGGTTCAAAACGGCTACCTGCACCTACGGTCAAAAGCCCGTTGAAGCCTTCCTTGGCAAGGATTTTCGAATTCATAATGGAAATGGCAACGCCCGAAACCTTGTGGGCTTCGCGAATGGCGATGTGGGCGAATTCTTCCGGGTAAAGGTCCGAACCCACGGTGTTCACCAGATCCTTGGCAAGGCTTGTGTAATGCTGTTCCACGGCGACTTCTGCGGCGATACGTTCAAAATCTTTTGCACGAACGTCCGCTTCGATGTCGAACGTGACGGTGAAGTCTTTGGTTTGCTTCGTTTTGTACTTGTTGAATTTGTAAGCGCTGTAATAAAGACCGTGGAAAATGGCTTTAACTTGTTCGTCTGCGGCATCGGCAAGAAGCAGCTTGACCGTTTTGAACTGCTTTTGGGCGGCGCGCTTTCCAAGGCGGTAGCCCGCCATGCGCAGATGGTCTAGGGAAGATAGTCCGCGTTCCTTGGATGCGTTCACAAAAATCGTCTTGTGCCCGTCGATTTCGACGATTTCCAGATCTTCAGAGATGCCTTTTTCGATTTCTTCAAGGACGTTCGCTGCTTGGACTTCTCCATGTTCGGTGAGAACGGAAGAGAATTGAACGGCCTTTTTCACAAAGAATAATGCATGCGCATCGGTGTTATCGGCGACATGCTTTGCAATTTTCAGTTTAATCATGCTCTAAAAATAGAAATTTATGCAGGTTCATCTTGGAGAATCCTTCAAGAATCAGGACTTTGTAAATAAAAATTAAGCGAAGGGGCGACGGGTATTTTCCAAAAGACATTTCTCTGTCTAAATCTTTTGAAATTTATTAGATTATGGGCGTCAAATTCATCCAATAGGAATACTGATGGAAACAGCTGCACAACTTTGGAAAAAGATCCAGTCCTCTGAATTCAACCCTGCAACCGATATGCACCTCGTGGAAGACGTGAAGAAAATCGCCCTCGCGAGCGTCGAACCGTGCAAGGTAAGCTTTGGCACGTCCGGCTTCCGCGGTGAAATCGGTACAGAATTCACCCTCCGCACCGTTGAAGTGATCGCTACGGCAATCATCCGCATGTACAAGGAAGCGGATGCCGCCCTTCTCGAAGCTCTGGGTGTTGCAAATTTTGAAGAACTCCAGGAACGCGGCATTGTGCTCGGTCACGATAACCGTCTTCTCGGTGATGAATTCTGCAAGGCTGTGGCTCAGGTCTTTGCCAAGGCTGGCGTTAAAAAGATTTACTACGGTGGCGAAATGGCGACTCCGGAATTCTCCGCTGCCGTCGAACTTCTCAAGGCCGCATGCTCGATCAACATGACTCCGAGCCACAACCCGTCGAACTACGCCGGTATCAAGTTCAACCCGGCTGACGGCGGTCCTGCTGGTCCGGAAATCACTTGCCACATTACCCGCATTTCGAACGAACTGATGAAGGACTTCAAGCGTGAAGACTTGGAAGAAGTCGAAATGAAGGCTTTTGATTCTGTTGAAGTTTACAACGAATTCCTCCACAAGCAGGGAACGATCCAGTTCGCCCGCATTCAGAAGCTTTTGGACGAAGGCCGCTTGACTCTCGTCTGCGACCACGTTCACGGTGCAACTCGCAAGCGTCCGAACGTGATCCTTGGAAATCCGCAGTGCCTGATGTGCCTCCGTACCGAAGACGATCCGCTGTTTGGCGGCATTGCTCCGGAACCGAGCTCCAAGAACCTGGAAGGCGTTAAGAAAATTCTCGACCAGAGCAAGAGCTGGTACCGTCTCGGCTGCATTTTCGACCCGGATGGTGACCGCGTCCGTTTCTATGACGGAACCCGTGAAATCGATATGAACCGTTTCGGCGCAATCGCATACCATTACATGGTGACCTGGCGCAAGGAACAGGGTGTCGTTGCCAAGTCCGTTGCTACATCTAACTTTGTGAACGTCATTGCAAACAAGCTCGGCGCTCCGGTGATGGAAACTCCGGTGGGCTTCAAGAACTTCCGCCCGTGGCTTTCCCGCAAGGCAAATCCGAAGGCTTTGATCGCTTTCGAAGAATCCGACGGTATTTCGGGCTTGAACAACACTCTCGAAAAGGATGCACAGTTCGGTCTTCTCCTCGCTCTTGAAATCATGGCGACAACCGGCAAGAACTTGGGCGAATATCTCGAAGACCTGTACAAGGAATTCGGCGAATTCTACCCGAATCGCGCAGGCTTTGAAGTGGACAAGTCCCTCGTCGGTGCTCCGCTCGTTGCACAGGTGAACGCTGTCGCCGACAAGGCGAAGGTGGGTACCGTGGTGAAGATCGGCGACAAGGAAAAGAAGGTTCGCGAAGTCTTGACTTTGGACGGCGTGAAGATTATTTTCGAAGACGATTCCTGGATGCTCATCCGTCCGTCTGGAACGGAACCGAAGGTGCGCATTTATACGGAATGCCGTGAAGAAGCCGAAAAGGACGCAATGTTCGAAGCGGCTAAGGCACTCTTCTTTAATAAGTAAGTCCTTTCTTAGGAGAATAAGATGCTTCAGAAATTGGCAATGTTTTTGGTTCTCTTTTGTGCGACGCTCTCCTTTGCACAAATTCAGCCGTCTTTCCAGGCTTTCGATGCAGACTATTTGAAGCTTGACGAAGCGGTGAAGGGTTACCACCATTTCTCTATTCGCGTGGATTACGCGCCTTGGGCGTTTGTCGCCGAAGGTAGGGTAAAAGTTCCGCAGGGAGACGTGGACTTGCTTTTCAACAGCATGGACAACGATCAGCTTTACATTGTCGTTGCCTATTCGGAATCTCCGATCGGTGGTTCGGACGGTCTTGAATACCAGGCTGGTATTTATGACGTCATGATTTACTATTCGGACGGTGTCGATGAATTCTCCACTAAGATTCAGGATTTGAAGGTGTCGCTCCTTCCGCCCATTGCAAGCGATTCCTGGGCTAAGGGTTCTCTTGAAGATGCCCAGGGAAAGCGTGGCAACACGGGTGACGTGTTCCGGAATCCGTCCAATGCAAACGCCATTTTCCAGGCGTCTGCACACCCGCTTTCCAAGGCTCAGGCACAGGCCTCTCGCAAGGCTGCTATCGACCGTCAAAAGAACGCTGTGAAGGCTCGCCGCGATTCCATTGCTGCAGCAGAACAGAGTGCTCGTGATGCGGAAACGAACCGTCGCGCCCAGGCGAAAAAAGCCGAAAAGGCTCGTCAGGATTCGCTTGCTGCAACGGCAAATAACCGTCGCAAGGCGGCTCGTCAGGCTTCAACCGTGAGCTCTACAACAACGTCTTCAAACGACAACCTTTCTCCGCGTCAGCGCAAGCTCTTGCAGATGCAAGCGGAACAGGCCGCCGCTCAGCAGAAGGCAACGGCCACAACGCCTGCGGCTTCTTCAAACACGGCTTCGTCTACAGACCCGTGCGACAAGCCGGGTATGACTCCGCTTCAAAAGAAACGTTGCCGTATGAACTAAAACAAGCCGTTCAAAAAGCTTAAAAAGGTCACCCCGCCGGGTGGCCTTTTTTGCGTGGTAGTTGGCGTATGGCTTCTGAATAATATATATTGTCAGTGGATAGCCGTTTTCTGGAGTTTGTATGGAATTTCTAAACCCGACACAATTGCATCTTTTAAAGATGTTTTCTTTTGCCAAGGATCCTGAATCTTTGGAAGAGATTCGGGTTGCCTTGATGGATGTTTTTGCCAAGAGGGTTGAAAAAGGAATGGATGATCTTTGGGATTCTGGCAAGTGGGATAATGAAAAGAACGAAGCCGTTTTGAACGAACACCTTCGGACTCCATACAGAGCTGAATGAGAATCGTTCTCGACACAAATTGTTTGCTAGCTTCTCTTTCAAAAAGAGGGGCCTATTATAATGTTTGACAGTGCCTGCAAAAAGGGAAATATACGCTTTGCGTTTCAAATGAAATCCTCGAAGAATATGAAGAAATCATTGCGTTAAAGACATCTTCCGTCATAGCGTCCAACGTAATCCAGACACTTTTGAACGCGCCCTCTGTTGAACTGGTAGATGCTTTCTTTAGGTTTGAACTCATTCAGAAAGATCCTGATGACAATAAGTTCGTCGATTGCGCTATTGCCGGGAATGCAACATATGTTGTTTCTAATGACTCGCATTTCGATATCTTAAAAGAAATTGATTTCCCGAAAATTGTCTTAAAAAGGTTGCAGGAATTCTCTGCAATGTTGCAGTAGTTTTTTGCCTTGGTGGATGCAATAGGCCGTCTCTCACGTGGCCTTTTTTGCGTGGTTTAAGGTCAGATACGCTTGGAATTTCTATTTTTGTACCGCAAAAATCTTTTTATAGGATTCATACCATGCAAGAAATGAATGACCAAGTTAAGGCTCGTCTCGACAAGCTCACAAAGTTCAAGGAAATGGGCATCAACCCGTATCCGCACAAGTTTAACCGCACACATACGTCGGAAGATCTCCGCAACCAGAAAGATGAACTTCTGAAATCGGAACAGAAAATCGCTTTCGCAGGCCGCGTCATTCGTTTCAATCGCAAGGGTAAACTTTGCTTTATGCATTTGAAGGACCGTTATGGCCGTCTTCAGATCGTTTGCGCAAAGGATATCGTTGGCGAAGCGGATTATGAAATCGTCAAGATGATTGACTTCGGCGACTTCGTCGGTGTAGACGGCACCATGATGGAAACCAAAACGGGTGAATATTCTGTGAAAGCAGAAAAGATCACGATGCTTTCCAAGGCTGTGCGCCCGCTTCCGGTTCCTAAAGAAATTGTCGACGAAAACGGTAACAAGAAGGTCTTTAACGAATTCAAGGACGTGGACACGCGTTACCGCGAACGTTATATCGATATGGCTTTGAACGATGACGTGCGCGAAGTGTTCATTAAGCGCAGCCGCGTTTTGCAGTCCATCCGTGAATATTTGATCGAAAACAAGTTTATCGAAGTGGAAACTCCGACGCTCCAGCCGATTTACGGCGGTGCTAACGCCCGTCCGTTTACGACGCATCACAACGCAGCCGACATGACTCTTTATTTGCGTGTGGCTCCGGAACTTTATTTGAAGCGTTGCATTGTCGGTGGCATGGAACGTGTCTTCGAATTTTCGAAGAACTTCCGTAACGAAGGCATGGACCGTACGCATAGCCCGGAATTCACGGGTCTTGAATTCTACCAGGCTTATGCCGATTATAACGACATGATGACTCACTTCGAAAACATTTACGAACGCGCGGCCATTGCTGCCACGGGTTCGACGAAGGTGAATTATCAGGGTACGGAAATCGATTTCAAGGCTCCGTGGCCCCGTTATACGATGTACGATGCCATCAAGAAGTTTGGCGGCTATGACGTTACCACCATGTCGGACGACGATTTGAAGGACGTTCTGAAAAAGCTGGGCGGTACGATGGACGGCGAATGGATCCGTGGTCGCGCAATCATTGAACTCTTTGAACTCACTGTCGAAAAGCAGCTCATTCAGCCGACGTTCATCATTGACATGCCGAAGGAAAGCACGCCGCTTTGCAAGAGCCACCGTGTGAATCCGGATTTGATTGAACAGTTTGAACCTTATGCAAACGGTTGGGAACTGGGCAACGCTTATACCGAGCTCAACGATCCGATCCGTCAGCGCGAACTTTTGGAAGATCAGGTGCGCCGTGGCCGCGGCGGTGAAGGGGAAACTCACCCGATGGATGAAAACTTCCTGTATGCTGTGGAATCCGGACTTCCGCCGACCGGTGGCGTAGGCTTTGGCATCGACCGTATGATCATGCTTCTGACGAACCAGCAGACGATCCGCGATGTGATCCTCTTCCCGCTGATGAAACCGGAAACTTAAGGAAAAAGTCAACAGGTCCATGAATAAACTTGAACTTCTGATCGCCTGGCGCTACCTCGGTGCGCAGCGTAAAAGCTTGTTTGTTTCGCTGATAGGCATCTTCAGCATGCTGGGGGTGAGTATCGGCGTATTCGCTTTGATCGTTGCGCTTTCTGCGGTAAACGGCTTTGAAGAAGAAGTCACAGCCCAGATGATCGGCAAGGACGCTCATTTTGAAATGTATGCGTACCACGGCGACGCTGTGGAAGACTTCGAATCCATAGCAAACAAGGTGATGGCGAACGACTCGGATGTCGTCGCGTCTGCGCCTTTTGTGATTTACAAAGTCGGCATCAGTTCCAAAAAAGTGAACGATGGCATTGTGCTGTACGGAATCGATCCGGATCGTTCAAAACAAGTCGTGGACCTTTCCGAAAAAATCGTGAGCGGGCATTATTCCCTGGATAGCCTTCCCGATGGAAATTTCGACAGGCGTCCTGCGGTGATTCTCGGTGTTTCGTTAGCGAACCGTTTGCGCGTTCTTGTGGGCGATAAGATTATTTTGCAGACCTTCCAAAGTACCGAGGCGACTATGGCTTCGGGAGGTCCGAAAATCCTTTCTTGCGTCGTGTCCGGTATTTTTGAAACGGGCATGTACGAATACGATGGGAACATTGCTTACATCGGAATTCCCGAAGCGCAAAAGCTTTTGGGCATGGACTCGAACCAGGTATCCGGTTTGCAGTTCCGTGTAAAGGACCAGTGGAAGGCGAGCGAAAGCGCCGACCGCGCAGGGGATGTTGTCGGTTATCCCTATTACTTTATCGATTGGAAAACAAAAAACATCACCCTTCTCAAGTGGATGAATTACGAAAAGTTCATTGTGGCTGCGATTATTTGCCTGATTATTCTTGTGGCGGCGTTTAACATCATCAGTTCGCTGATCATGGTGGTGACGGATAAAACTAAGGAAATCGGAATCCTTCGCAGCATGGGACTTTCGAAGGGCGGTGTGATGCGCGTGTTTATGCTGATGGGTTCTTTTATCGGTGTCGGTGGGACGATTCTCGGCGGCACGGTGGGCCTTGTACTTTGCGCGTTGCAGCAGTCTTACCACTTTATTACGCTTCCGGGAGATGTTTACGTGTTGCCCTATTTCCCGGTGCTGATCAATCCGTTGGACGTGGTCGTGGTGTTCGTTGTGGGCATTCTTCTTTGTACGCTTTCGACGCTGCTTCCTGCTTGGAAGGCTTCGAAGCTTGATCCGGTGGGGGCCATTCGCCATGAGTAATCTGTTGCTCGAAACCAAAGCCTTGACCCGGATCTTTAGCGAAACGGGAGAGCGCCTTGAAATTTTGAAAGGCGTGGATTTTCAGTTGCAGCGGAACGAATTCTGCGTGTTGACGGGAGCTTCGGGCTCTGGAAAGTCAACGTTTTTGAACTTGGTGGGTGCCTTGGACACTCCCACATCGGGAGAAATTCTGTTCGAAGGCAAAAACCTGGGAAAGATGAACTCTTTTGAAAAAGACGAATACCATTCGAAAAAAGTCGGTTTCGTTTTCCAGTTTCACCATTTGCTTGCGGAATTTACCGCCCTTGAAAACGTTTGCGTTCCAGCGCGCATTTTGAATCCCCACGGGAATTTGAAAGAAGTGCGTAGCCGCGCAGAAGAACTTTTGGAACGGGTCGGATTAAAGGATCGCTTAAAACATTTGCCACGGGAACTTTCGGGCGGTGAACGTCAGCGCGTTGCCGTGGCGCGTGCCTTGATGAACAATCCGGACATTGTCTTTGCCGACGAACCGAGCGGCAATTTGGATGAAAAAAATGCCCGGTTGCTGAACGAACTTTTTAAACAAATTAACTAAGATTACAAACAGACCTTGCTTGTGGTCACCCACGACGAACGCATGGCGGAATTCGCCACGAACCGTGTGCACATGCAGGGCGGCATCTTGGTCCCATATCAAGATTTTAATGCGAAGGAGGCTTAAACAATGCCAGGTCGCTTTACAGATCGAGTCAAAAAAGTCTTGCAGTATGCAAGAGACGAAGCGAAGCGTTTGAATTCCGAACATGTCGGAACGGAACATTTGCTTTTGGGAATTGTCCGCGAAGGTGCGGGCGTTGCAGCGGCAGCGCTCAAGACGCTTGGCGTGGATCTTGAAAATCTTGCACAGGATGTGGAACGTTCGATTTCTGCATCCGGTGGAATGATGACGATCGGTTCGCAGGTAACGTTCTCGGAACATGCGAAGAGCGTTTTGCAGGCTTCCGCTGTGGAAGCCCAGATGCTAAACGACAATTACATTGGCACGGAACACGTTTTGCTTTCGCTCCTGAAAGTGGCGGAATCTCAGGCAGCTGCGGCTTTAACCGCGGCAGGTGTCGAGTACAATACGCTCCGTCAGGCCATTGAAACGGTGAAAGACGAATCTCGTCCGCAGAGAATGGACCCGGAACTTGCCCAGAACTTTGCACCGCGCCGTGAACGGGAACTCAAATCCAAAACGCCGATACTCGACCACTTTGGACGGGATTTGACAGCTCTCGCTCGCCAAGGAAAGTTAGATCCGATCATTGGACGTTCGGAAGAAATCGAACGTTTGATTCAGGTGCTTTGCCGCCGCAAAAAGAACAATCCGGTATTGATCGGTGAACCGGGCGTGGGTAAAACCGCCATCGTCGAAGGTCTTGCGCAAAAGATTGTCGATAAAAAGATTCCGGAACTGCTTGAAAATAAACGCGTGATCACTCTCGATGTGGCTGCGATGGTCGCTGGTACCAAGTACCGCGGCCAGTTCGAAGAACGTCTGAAGGCTTTGATCATGGAACTTCAGAGAAACGAAAACGCGGTCATTCTCTTTATCGATGAGTTGCACACGATTGTAGGTGCAGGCGGTTCGGAAGGAAGCCTCGATGCTTCGAACATTTTCAAACCGGCCCTTGCCCGTGGAGAACTCCAGTGCATTGGCGCAACGACTGTGGACGAATACCGCAAGTACATCGAAAAGGATGCGGCTCTTGAACGTCGATTCCAGAAGGTCTTGGTGAACCCGCCGACAGTGGAAGAATCCATTGTGATTTTGAACGGCCTTGTGGACCGTTACGAACAGCATCACAAGGTGAAGTATACGCCTGAAGCCATCCGAGCTGCCGTGGTGCTGGGAGACCGTTACCTTTCGGAAAGATTCTTGCCGGATAAAGCGATTGACGTAATCGATGAAGCGGGCGCTCGTACGCGCCTTGCCAGCATGGCCGTTCCGCCGGAACTCCGTGACATGGAAACCCGCCTTGCCGAAGCCACTTCCAAAAAGGAAGAAGCACTTCAGACCGAAAAATTTGAAGAAGCTGCCAAGTGGCGCGATGAATCGGAAGATCTTCAGAAGAAAATCGCCGAAGTCAAGGATCAATGGCTTGAAAAGCGCAAAACGGAATGCTTGAACGTAGATGAAGATGTCATCCGCGACGTCATTAGCCATATGACGGGAATTCCTATTTCCCGCTTGGCCGGTGAAGAAACGAAAAAGCTCATCAACCTCGACAAGGAAATCAAACAGCGCATTATCGGGCAGGACCGTGCCGTGGAATCGGTTGTCCGTTCGATTCGCCGTTCCCGTGCAGGCATTCGCGATACCCGCCGCCCCATGGGAAGTTTCCTTTTCCTTGGACCGACCGGTGTCGGTAAAACGGAACTGGCCAAGGTTCTTTCGCTTTCGCTGTTCGGTGCAGAAGATTCCATGATCCGTATCGATATGAGCGAATACATGGAAAAGCACAGCATTTCCCGTTTGATCGGTGCGCCTCCGGGATATGTGGGTTATGAAGAAGGCGGTGGACAGCTCACCGAAAAGGTGCGCAAGCACCCATATTCCGTTGTGCTTCTCGATGAAATCGAAAAGGCGCACCCGGACGTTTACAATTTGCTTTTGCAGATCTTGGACGACGGTCAGTTGACCGATAGCTTTGGCCGTAAGATCGACTTCAAGAATACGATCATCATCATGACTTCCAACGTGGGCGCTCGTGAAGTGAAGCACAGCACCGGTATGGGCTTCACAAAGCTTTCCGAATCGGATGATTATGAACGGATGGAAGCGACGATTCACGAAGAAGCGAAGAACGTTTTCTCTCCGGAATTCTTGAACCGTATCGATGACCAGATCGTTTTCCGCAGCCTGAACAAGACGGATTTGATCCAGATCGTGGACATTCTCCTTGCCAATGTGCAGAAGAATCTTTCGGAACGCGGCGTTCTGCTTGAATTTTCTGAAAAGGCGAAGGAAGTGGTGGTCAATCACGGTTACGATCCGGCTCTCGGTGCAAGACCGCTCCGCAGAAGCATTCAGCAACTGGTGGAAGACGAGCTTTCGGAAGGTCTCTTGATGGGAACCTTCACCGACTTTTCGACGATCAAAATCGATGCAGATGAATCCGGTAAAAAATTGACCTTTGAAAAGGAAGATTTGCCCGGAAAGAATTCTTAAGGCAAGACAGCTTTATGGCAAATGAGAACCTTCTGGAGTTGGCCCAGAGGATTATCGATGGTCATCGCATTCAACGCGGCGACGATCTTTCCATATTCCTTCAAGGCGATTTGAACGAACTTTTAACCGGTGCCGGCTGGATTCAAAAGCATTTTTGCGGAAACCATGTGGATCTCTGCACGATCATCAACGCCCGAAGCGGCCGTTGCCCGGAAAATTGCAGGTACTGTGCCCAATCCGCACACAATCACACGGAATGTGAAGAATATCCCTTTCTCCCTCCCGAAAAGATTGTGGCCGAAGGAGCTCGCAATGCAAGCCTTGGCGTAAACCGTTACGCTTTGGTGACCGCAGGCCGAGCGCTTTCTGGAAAAGAATTCGACATGGCGATCGAAGCTTATGAAGAAATGCATCGCACGTTAAAGATCGGCCTTTGCGCGAGCATGGGTTTCCTTTCCCGGGAACAGCTGGAACGTTTGAAGGCTGCGGGGGTGACCCGTTACCATCACAATATCGAAACCAGCCGTCGCAACTTTCCGAACATTTGCACCACGCATTCTTACGAAGATAAAATGCGAGAAATTCGCATGGCCAAGGAAGTAGGCCTAGATGTTTGCTCCGGTGGAATCATCGGCATGGGCGAAACCTGGGAAGACCGCTTGGACATGGCCATTAGCCTTGCTGAACTCGAAATCGATTCGATTCCGATTAATGCGCTGATGCCGATTCCAGGTTCTCCGTTAGAACATTTAAAGCAGATTTCTGCTGACGACCTGATGCGTACATTCGCCTTTTTCCGTTACATCAATCCCACAGCCCATATTCGAATGGCTGCGGGCCGAAAGGTGATGCCGGACTTTGGCGAAAAAGCTTTTACTTCGGGAGTAAGCGCTTGCATCACCGGCGATATGCTTACCACCAGCGGTACAACGGTCCGTAGCGATATGGCGATGATTCAAAGGCTTGGACTTACAAACTAGGCTTGGGTTCTGCGATAGCGGCAACGGTTGCGCTCACCGCTTTCACTAGATCCTTGGGATCGATCTTTAATTGCAATCCCCGTTGCCCGGCACTCACATAGATGTAGTCGAAATCTAATGCGGTTTCGTGCAAAAAAATCGGGAAAGGCTTTTTGAGCCCGATGGGGGAGCAGCCTCCGCGAATGTAACCGGTAAGCGGTAAAAGCTCTTTAAGGGGAACCGTTTCGATGCTTTTGTTTTTAGAAACTTTGGCGAGCCCTTTCAAGAAAATTTCCAGATGCCCCGGAACGACTCCGACGATGGGGCCTGTTTTATCGCCTCGTACAAGGATCGTTTTGAAAACGCGTTCCACCGGTTCGCCGAGTGTGGCCGCCACATGTTCTGCGCCGAGATCGTTTTCGTCAACCGGATAAGGAATTAATTCGTATGCAATATGCTTTTGATCGAGACTGCGAGCCGCGTTCGTCTTTTTAATCTTTTCCATTTTTACTTCTTGATTTTTTGCAAAAATTCTTCGCACCAGCGGGGAACGATTTCTGTCGCTTTCCCCTGGATGTTTGTATCTGTGGCAGGGTCGTTCGGATTGATTTCCAAGTTAAGACAGGTGACGTGTGCACCGCAGTGTTTTGCGACCTGCTTAAATCCGGCTGCGGGGTAAACGACACTGCTCGTTCCGATGTATACAAATTCATCGGTGTTCTGGAGCGCATATTCGATCTGGTCCATGAACAGGGGAATTTCTCCGAACCATACGATGTGCGGACGGCTCATGGCGCCGCAGATTGGGCATTTGGTTTCCAGGGTTTCTTCGCCAGTAAAATCAAAAATATGATTTTCATTTTTTTCACAGCGAAGTTGGTTCAAGTACCCGTGCATATGCAGGACCCGTTTTGAACCGGCCCGTTCATGCAGATCGTCCACGTTTTGGGTGATGAGCAAAAAGTCGTTGCCGAGTTCTTCTTCGAGCTTTGCCAGTGCAAAGTGGGCTGCATTCGGTTTGAACTTGGGAAGGCCCGTGCGAAGGCCGTTGTAAAAATCCTTGACGCGCTTTTTGTCTTTAAAATAACCTTCGGGGGTGGCGACGGCTTCGATGGGCTCGTTTTCCCAAAGGCCGTCGTTTCCGCGGAAGGTGCGAAGTCCGGATTCGGCGCTAATGCCTGCGCCTGTCAAAACGACGAGTTTCATCGGCTGAGTCCTTCAAAAAAGAGAGCTTCTGCAATGATTCCGCTTTCGAAATCTTTAAGCCCAAGGCTTTCATTTTCGCCATGGGCGTTACACTTGGGATCTTCAAGTCCGGTCATCAAAACCGGGATGTCGCCGAAGGTGTTGCGGAATAACTGTGCACCTGGAATCGACGCACCGCAACCGATGAACTTGGCTTCGTTTCCGTAGGCCTTTGTCATGGCATCGCGCATTAAGGAATAGTACGGATGGGAAACGTCCGTTGTAAACGGGTTTGCTCCGTCTTCTGGGAAAACAGAAAGTTCAAGGCCGCTCGGGCATTGCTTTTTCAAATGGTCGATTAAACGGAGAGTGCAACGGTCGGCTTGCATTCCCGGGGCAAGGCGAATGCCGATACGTGCATAGGCGGAATCCTGCAGCACGTTGCCCGCCTGTGTACGGGAGCCTGCTTCGAATGCGGTCACCACAAGGGAAGGCTTTCTCCAGAGCGTCGTCAGAATTTCGTCTTCACCGCAAAGGATTTCTGTATTCGGAAGCATGCCGGCTTCTTTGCGGAACTTTTCTTCTGTGTAATTCAACGCTTTATAACTTTTCAGTTCTTCGGCAGTGGGCGGTGTAATGCCGTCGTTAAAGTGGTCAATCAGAACGTTCCCCTGGTTGTCTGTCAGGGAAGCGATCATTTTGCAAAGGGCTTGGACAGGATCCGGAATCGGACCGGACCAGGATCCCGAATGCAACGGAGACTTGATGGATTTGAGAACCACCGAGACGGCAGACATGCCGCGCAAGCTCGTTGTGAGCGAAGGAACTCCTTCGTCAAAATTGGAAAGGTCCGCGATGATGACCGCGTCGCACTGGAGAAGTTCCTTGTTGTTTGAAAGGATGGATTCAAAACCGGAACTTCCGCATTCTTCTTCGCCTTCGATCAAGAACTTGATGTTCGGCATGCGGTTTCCGCAAACGGCCAGCGCCTGTGTGACCGCCGCAACGTGCAGAACGATTCCCGACTTGTCGTCGGCAGCTCCGCGTCCGTAAAGGCGCCCGTCCCGAATTTCGGGAATGAACGGATCGCTGATCCAAAGCGCTTCGCGCATGGTCGGTTGAACGTCGTGATGGGCGTAAAGAAGAATCGTCGGATTTTTCGGATTGGTTTTAAGTTCGGCAAATACCGAAGGACGTCCGCTGGGCGGTGTCAAAAAACGGGCGTTTTCAAAGCCTTGGCTTTCAAAAAACTCTTTCACGGCTTTAGCGGACCGCAAAACTTCGTTTTGGTCAAAATTGTCAAAGCTGATGGATGGAATCCGGATCAGGTTTTCCAGTGCTTTGACGTAACGGGGAAACATTTCGTGAATTCGGGTTGGTAAAGTTTCATTCATCATAGGTACCCTGATATTCTCTATTGTTTTTTTATTAATTTAATCAAATATGACAGTTGAGTGCGAAAACCACGATTATTATTTGTTGAAAGGCGATAAACTTCTCGCCTTGATTCGTCGAATTTTCAAAAATTCTCCCGAATTCCGGCATGATTCCTTAAAGCATGTGGCCCGTTTGGCTCCATACATTCCGTTCATCGGTGGAAGGCCGGATTATGCACCGGAACTGAAAACGGTAATCCAGTTCCCGGACCGAAGCAATCCGATTACTTTTAGCGCACCGATCATCCTTGCCGCTGGAGCAAACAAAACGGCGAAACGGGTTGCGGATTATGCAAATCTCGGATTCGGCGGAGTCTCGGTGGGAACTGCGACACGCCATTACCGCGAAGGAAATCCGCACCGTCCGCGAGTGGGATTTTTGGAAGAAGACCGCTCGATTTACAACAGCATGGGACTTAACAACGACGGTGTCGAAGAAATTTCGAAACGCGTCGATGAACAGCTGGTTCGCATTCACAAAAGCGGCATGAGTGTTGGCATTTCGGTGGCGGAAACTCCGGGCCTTACGACCGAAACGGAAAAACTCCAGGATGTTCTGGAAAGCTTTTCCATTGCGTACAAAAGTGCGGATTACATTGAAATCAACGTGAGCTGCCCGAATACAGGCGAAAACCGCTTGGACCTTGACACCCGTTTTGTAGAAATGCTCTTTGCAGAAATCATGAACTATCGCAAGTCCCAGGCGATTCGCAAAGCGGTCTATGCAAAGCTCAGCCCGGACCTTTCGGAACATCAGCTGATTTCAACACTGGACGTGCTTGTGCGTTACGGCGTAAACGGCGTGATCGTTGGCAATACGTTCCCCACAAAGAAAATCGGGGAACTTCCGATGTTTGCAAAGTATGAAGATCTCAAGGTGTTGCGTGCCGACGGAGACAAGGGCGGTATCAGTGGACGTCCGCTTTACTTGAACACGTACTGGATGACGCAGCTGGTGAAGTCTAGATTTCCGCAGTTGAGCGTAATCGCTTGTGGTGGAATCGATCATGGCATGAAAGTTTTTGACTTGATGCAGGCGGGGGCAGATGCGGTCCAGTGCTACAGCGTGTGCGCTTTCCGTTGGATGCCAGCTCATTCCATGCGTCGGGAACTTGTTGAAGCCCTCCGCGCAGCAAATATGAAGAACGTTTCCGAATTGCATACAAATTAAGTAACGCTGCCATGAAACGTATTCTGTTTTTTCTGCTAAGCGTCTTTGCAATACAAGCCCATGCCGGGTATTTTTTGGAAAAGGATGCGGCAGAAGAAGAACAGAAGGCTCTTGAAATCGATCAGGGATTTTCGTTCGGGGCTGGGCCTACGGCCACCTATTACTTGGGAGCATTTGACCTTGGTATCGGTGGTATTAGCGTTTACCGGTTTGAAAGCGACTTCGGCATTTCCTTGGATGCTTTCTTCGGAATTTCAGAACCGATTCATGAACTGGCGTTAGCCGGCAGGTATTATTTTACGGAAGGGGATTTCGTCGATTTCGGTGTCGGTGGTGTTCTTTTAAAAAAAGAATCGGAGTGGCAAAAGGCGCCCAGGATTTTTGTAGATTACGGTCGCAATATGAAGCCATGGCCACGTGCTCATTTCGCTTTGCAGGCAAGGATTCGCCTCTCCTATTTGGTTGGTGAAACTTTGGACCGAAAGGAGATGTATTCGACCATGGAAGCTTATACAACGATTTCGGGGCAGATCGCCCTGGTCTTTTTTTAGGAAGTTCAAATGCGTTGGATTTTTTCGGTAGCGTTTGTTTTGATGTTCGCTGTTTTTTCTTTCGCAAGCCCTTGGCTTGGTTTGGCGTTTAAGCAGGAACCGTACAAAAATCAGATTGCGTTGAATGTGGCCGGAGTCCATCCGAGTTCGGGAGCTTTAAAGGCGAATATCCAGAACGGAGATTTGATTGTACAGATCAATGGCAAAAAGATAACGGACATGGGCGTTGTGAAATCGGAACTTTCGACCGCGAAGGTCGGCCAAAAAGTTTTGCTTGAAATCGTGCGGAACGGTAAAACGCAAAAGGTTCATGTGGAAATGACCGAACGTCCGGACGACATTTCGAGCCTGACCGGATCTTCCATTGGAAGCAAAGCGGTGGCGTTCCAAAAGAATTTTTACCGCAACGGCGAAAAGAGAAAGCAGAAACCGAAGGTGACGCTTCTCGATTTTTGGGCGACGTGGTGTGGGCCTTGCCGTCAGACGCTCCCGATCGTTGGGCGCTTATATGAAAAGCTTTCTAGTCGTGGCTTTGAAGTGATTGGCGTTTCTACGGAACAGCTTTCAGTTCTTGAACAGTTTTACAAGGAACATCCTTCGCCTTATCCGCTTTACCGCGATGCAACTGGAGAAATGAATCGCCATTATGGAATTTCTGCAATTCCCACGTTAATGCTTTTGGACGAAAACGGGTACATTCAAAAGATTTGGCCGGGAGTTCCCAGCGAAAAAGCCTTGGAAAAGGCGATTCGGGATGCGATGGGGAAGTAGAGGCGTTTCACCACCAGAAAAACACTTGCAATTCGCTAATGACGAGGCAGGCGATGTTTATAATGAAACCGTTTTGATTGAGCCTCTTTCCCTTGTTCTTTTTTTGGGATCCTTTTACGATTCCGATTGTAGACAGAAGTATCGTTGGAAAAGAAAGAATGAATTTTCCGACGATAAGGATCAAGGCTACAAATGCCATACCAATGGCATGTTCCCCGGTGCCATTCTGATTATCTTCAAAAGCGGTAACGATAAAAGAATTTAAAATCGTCTGGAAAATTAGAACAACGATGCAAACGATAGAAATCTTGAATGTGGAGCTTATTTTGTTTGTATCTTCGGATTCAGATGGTTGAAGATCTGTTGTAGGAATCGAATGGATTCTGCTCGAAATATCTTTCAGCAAAAAAACATAAGAAATCCAATAGAAAATATTTAGAATCAAATTGAAAGTCAGATGATGCATCTGGTAAAAGATCATATAAAGGAAATTGTAACACCAATTTTTAGAATAGAATAAAACGCGTATATACATGGGAATCCAGAAATTGTAGGCTATAAGTCCAAATAAAATGTCGGCTGAGAGGTAAACGATGAGGCCTGTTTTGATTCTTGACAATTTTTTTGAATTTTCAATTTTTGGAATCTTTTGGGAAATAAAAATCAGTGCCAGCAGTGGAATTAAATGAAGAAAAAGGAATGCGAAATTTCCGCAGTTTTCGCAATAGAGGATAAAATTGATGAAGGAGTATGTAGCATCAATGATAAGAATAATCAGGAACAAGAAGGAAGGCTTGACTCTTTCCATAGTAAAAAACTTTAGTTGCTGTTGCTAGCCGGCGGTCCAGTTTTGCATTTGCCGCTTCGCCTTTTCTACGAGGATGTTGTCGATGGGGGAGGGGAACATGGCTTGAAATGTAGTTTTTTTATTTGGGCTTTCCTGCCCTTTGCGAAAGAACGCCTCTAGAAATCAACCGGTCGCAAATGCGACCACATCAATGGAGGCTATATGAAGTCTAAAGAAATTTTCTCGACAGTTTTGTCAAGGGTAAAGATCTGGCAAATGAAATCCATCTTTCTTACCATTGGGTGGCGTGTTGGTTTGAAACGATAGAAGGAATTGAATTGGAGGTCACTTATGTTGGAAGCCGTGAAAATGCGCCTTACTAGTAAGGATGTGAGTGGAACGATGTTTACGTTTGAGGGAAC
>JAGDBD010000091.1 GCA_017959225.1 Fibrobacter sp.
ATAGATGCGTTTATCGCATACATTAAAGGAGGCATGCTTCGAGAAGCTCTTGCTAAAGAATCTTTTTTTGACCTTGAATCTAATGATGATGGCAAATGCGAAAGCAATCATCATTTCACCCCCTCCCAAATCATCTACTACGGCGTTCCGGGTTGCGGCAAGAGCCATTCTATTGATGAAGAAATAAACAAGACGATAAGTGAGTACAACAAAAAAAGTGAAAACAATAAAATTTCGTACGAAGATCAGGTGATGCGTGTAGTCTTCCATCCTGATTATGGAAATGCTGATTTTATTGGGCAAATAATGCCAAAGATTAGGGAACGTGGTGGCGTAGATTATGTTTTCAAACCTGGTCCTTTTTCGCAGATTTTGCGTAAAGCATATCTAAATTCAAACAAACCCTATTTCCTTGTCATAGAAGAAATCAATCGCGGTAATGCTGCTGCCATTTTTGGTGAAATGTTCCAGCTTCTGGATCGAATAAAGGATGGTAAAAAGGATAAAAGCGGATACGGCTCGGGTTGGAGTTCCTACTCTATTTTGAATGATGATGTTAACGATTATATCCGAGATATCAATGCTTATGAAAAAAGTGACCATAGCGGTTGCTTGAAAGCCAATCATCCTAAGGATATGCTTGATGGCGACGGAAATTTAGTTGATTCTCCCGATGCGAATGGCAAAAAGGAACTTGATTTTTCGACGGCAACTTCTTTCTGTTCACTAGAATTAGTTCTTCAAGGTTTTGACAGTCTGCAAACATTCAGGGAGTCTACCGCAATCCGCCTTCCGCCAAACCTCTCCATCTATGCAACCATGAACACCAGCGACCAGAACGTGTTCACGCTGGACAACGCATTCCAGCGTCGTTGGGAAATGAAACAGGTTCCGAATGAATTGAAGAATACGGGTGAGTCTGCCAACCAGTACAATCAAACGATTAAAATGGTCAAAAGATCGGAAAACGGTGATGACAAATTTGTTGATACAAACGTCAAATGGGGTGATTTCCGTGAAGAGATCAATAAAATCATCATCCATGATGCCGAAAAGAACGGTCTTTCTAGCATGGAAGACAAGCGCCTTGGCGGATGGTTCTATACTCCATCGGACAATTTCGCCGAAAAGGTTCTCAAGTACCTTTGGGATGACGCTTTCAAGTTCGATAGAAGCTCCTACTTTGGAGAAGCAGTAACGCTTGAAGATCTCATCAAAGATTTTAACACAAAAGGATTCAAAATTTTTGTCAATGAAGCGAAAACGATCGGAGATCTGCAGAGCACGGAGTCCCAAGGCAATTAATGTCTGAATCGGTTCAACATACGCCTAAGCAGGAGCGGCCAAAGCTCAGCGAAGTTTGTCACTATGGCGGTGGCAAGCAGGAAGACGAGTTTGTAGGAATCCGTTACAACGACGGAAAGTTGGACGTATATTTTCCCTTTGGCTTTTCAAAACCGGCGGATGACGAAAAAGAATATCGCAAAGATATTCTGAACCTGATTTCGGTACTATCGGGATATTCCAAGGAAAGTAAGTTTGCCGCCACAAACCCTTTGCCGAACAAGGATGATGTGCAATTCCCCATTCATGCATATCTCCATGTGTTCAATTACTTTTTGAACTACGGCTATTATATCGAAAACGAACCCTATTACAAGCGGGCATCCAACGGGAAAATTAACTGGGCTAAAACAATCAAACAAGTACGCCCGCAAATTGCCGGAGATTTTCCGAACGAATCGGTTGTTTATCTGGATTTCATCGCCAAAAAGTCGAGTAGCAACGAAAATGAAATCGTCACGCAGATTCACAAATTTTGCGTCTATGAAAGTTACGAGAAAATAGGCTGTCTTTTTGGATTCTTCCGCCCCGAAAAGCCGCGGATACCCTTCAATGCAAAGATGTTCGCAGCAATCTTAAAAAACAAGCTCGCAAGAACGTTCAACGAAAAGCACATTCTGCTGTTCCGAAACATGCTCGATATCATTTGCTACTTAGGAAAGCGCAATGACACAAGCACGGCAAGTTATGGCACAACCGATTTCGAATACGTGTGGGAAGGTTTGATCGATGAGGTTTTCGGTATAAGCGCAAATGAAAAAAGAAACTATTTTCCACACTGTTCGTGGCATATCGGAGGCTCAGAAAACGACGCCGAACAAAATGAAGCCAAAAGAACGGCCCTCCGCCCCGATACAATCATGCTTCCGGGCAATAGCAAAATTTTCATTCTAGATGCAAAGTATTACCAATACGCAGAATGTCATCACGATGGAAAACGCGATCCCAAACGTTTGCCAGGAACAGGGTCCATTCTCAAGCAAATTACTTATGCAGAATTTGTGGAAACCATGCGAAAGGAATCAGGCAATAAGAAGAAGTATCCTCAAGGCGAAATTTACAACGCGTTTATTTTGCCCTATAACGCAGAAAAACATGACGATTTAAAATACCCCATGGAAAATTTCGGTTACGCCACCTGCGAATGGAAACAAGAAAGCGCGAAACCCTATAATAAAATCTATGGAATTCTTTTGGATGTACGATCGATTATGCAACGTCACCCGAAAAATTCCACAGACGACATCGAAGCGCTTGCGGCAACAATCATGTCACAGCAAACCGACCAAAGCCTTTATTTAGACCGCAACACGAGCCTTGCATAACCCTGAGCGTTCCATTCCGGAGAATTCTTTGCAAAAGGAGCTTTAGCCTCTTTTTTAAATTCGAATTCACGCTCTTCGTCTTTCCACTTAGAACCGGATTCATATTCCGCACCGTCTTCAAAAATCGATGCGGCAGCGGCAATCAAAACGGAACGGCAATCGTCCACGGTCAAAGGGCTTTTGACTGCGGTGCAAAGATCCGGCAAATCAAAGGGTTCAAGGCCAAGGGTAAAAAGCGAATCCGAAGTTTCGATCACATTTACAAAAGCTTCCATGGGCACTTCGCCAGAAATCAGATCGGTAAAAGCCTTCGCACTCCAGGCGCAGCCCGAATTTTCCACGTAAACGCCCAACGCACCCGCTTCCAAAATTTTTTGGCTGGCCACAAGGAACGATTTGAATTCATCCGGATTTTTTACAAAGAATTCCACAAAGAAAAGGCTCTGATGCGAAGCCAAAACTTTTGTTTCTTCATCGGAAAGCGGAGCATGTTCCGCAAAAATCGTTTCGAGACCTTGAGCGGGTCCTTGCAAAATCGGCGTGTAAAAAATAGACGATCCGGGAATCATCACCTGTTTTTTGGCCGTATCGATGTTCAATTTTTCAAGGAGAAACTTTGGAGCTTCTTCCAGAGTGCACAAAAGCGGGAATGCAACGGTAAAGGGTTTCACGAGCAACCTCAAATTTTACAAGTGTGAAAGTTTTGCCATTACGCGGTCTATGGCTTTAGAAAGTGCGTTTCCGGATGTTGCAAAATTCCATCCGCGGCGGTTTTCTTTTGCCGCAAGTTCCAAGCTTTTGGCGGAAATCTTGCTTTGCAAAACAAGGCCCGCCGTCTGAGCGCGGTGCAGCATTTTTCCCAAATAGACCTGTTCCGTTTGGCCGGGAGTCGGAACGAAAATGCAATCCGCTCCCAAATAGACCATGTCCATTACCGTGCTGTAGCCAGGCCTTGAAATGCAATGTTCCGCACTTTGAACGATCTTTGCAAAATCCGCCGTTTCCAAATGATTGAAAAGCGTCACGTTAGACGGCGCCTGTGGAAATTTCGAATCTCCAGGAAGTCCGCGAATCAACGCATGATTTCCAGGGATCTTTTCGAAGGCTTTCAATATGGAATTTTCAAAGGATGAACGCAAAGGTTCAGGCCCAGAAAGAATCGCGACAAAGCGATACTTCTTTTGCCATTCCTGATTCAAAAATTGCAAAGAAGCAAATCGGGATAAAGGCCCCACATATTCCACATTTGCAAAAGGCACATGGGAAAGCTTCCCCGCCATGCCCGGATACTCGGCAAAATCCGGAACCCAGACCGCATCAAAACGAGACATTTTTTTTGCATGCCAAGCGATTCCCACTTTTTCAAAAGTGGCAAAAGGACCGGGGAACGCAATATCCAACTGATGCGTCATGTAAATGCTATAGGCTTTCTTGGAACGAAATCCAAAGCGATTGTCCGAAACGATTACGTCGTAACCGTTTTTTTCCACAAGTTCTTCTGCGTTTTTTTCTTCTTGACGCATCACGTTCATCAAGCGATGACCGTTGCGTAAAAGCCAGAAAGGCATCGCAAAACCGCAAGACGGATAACGGATGTCATAACCCGGAATTTCGATTTGTTTTAAATCGGGGAACTGGCCTTTATAAAGCGCACCCACGCGCCCAGAAACAGCCAGTTCCACTGTACAACCCCGTAAAAGAAACTCTTCAATAATCGGAATTGTCCGAGTTGCATGTCCAAGCCCCCAATCCAGCGGAGAAACCAACACTTTCATTTTACGGAGTCCCTATGTGAGAAATCCAGGCATTTGCCCAGTCGCCGTGATCGCAGTCCATGTTGTCGCCTTTGATCACGCGCAATTCCAAGTATCTGCCATTTGCAATCGGAAGTTCCAATTTAGAAGAATCCCCCGAATACAAACGCTTGGAATGCCAAACTTCTCGACCCCCAAGAACCACCGCAAATTCGGCGCCGTCGCCACATGCGCTTTCTTCGTCAAGTCCAACAACGGCATGGAAGGTTCCGTTCAAAGCCGCTCCGGAGCATTTTCCACCGGCGCAAAGATCCAAAGCGATCGTCGAATTTGCATGCGAGCCAAAACCGTAGCGGTAAAATTCACCGCCCACATGAAGCGTATGATGTTCCACGCTTTCGTTCCGTTGCGCTTCTCCCCAGTCCTGCGACACGCTTTCAAAGGGAAGTTGCGAAAGCAATTGCACAGTTTTTCCGTCCATAAAGAAGTCCCGGGCCATCCGAATGGTGTCATCTGGAACGTAGAATTCAAAGCGGAATCGGGAAAGGCCTTCCCGGAGATTTTCTACAACGATCGAATCTGCTGCACCTTCCAAGACTCCGCGGGCAAATACGGAATCTGCGAGCCGCACTTCATAAGCCACCGATTCCGGGAAATTCTTGGAAAGCGTAAACCGCCCATTTTCAAGATCGCTTACCGAAAGTCCCTGTGCATACACGGAAAGTCCATGTTTAGAAAGGATCTTGTGAACCGTTAACGGATACCCGAAAAGGCGGTTCTCCACCAAGACCTTTTCCACTTTATAGCCTTCGAGGATCGTGTTGATCTGGTCCGTCGTTTTGAACCCCACCACCCGGGATTCCCTGTTCACCTTGCCATAACCGTCCTGACCGCGGACCAGGTAAAGATTTCCACCGCTCAGATTCTGGTATTTGGCAAAATCATCCGTGGACCAGCCCATGAATGTCCGTTCACTAAAGCTCGAATGTCCCGATGCAAGCATTTGCCACGGGCGAGAATAAATGAAGATCGAATTTTCCGGGAACTTTTTCAAGTACGTGTTCAAATAATTTTCTTCGGCAAGAAGCTTGTTTTTGTAATAGAGCATGTTTGCGTCAAAGCTAGACGTATGCACCACGGCAAGCCCAGCCGAAAGAAAAACCGCCACAGCAACTGACACAATGGCAGAACGCTTGGAATCTAGGAAGCACGTAGAAATAAAATCTTTTAACCCAAGCGCCATGATCAAAGCAAAAAGCGGAAGCGCCACCAGAACGTAACGCTGGTTAATGTCGATTTCAAAAGTTCCCGAAACATTCAAAAGAATCACAAAAATCTGAACACAGAACAAAATTCCCAAAACAAAACCACGACGGTACCGCTTATGGAAAATCATCCGGTAAAGCAGCCAAAGGGTCGAAAGCAAAAGGAGTACCGTAAACGTCGTGTAGAACGGATTTTCGAGAATTCCCCCATGGGAAGGATCCCCTTCCAAATTCAACATCGTCCAAATATTCGTTTTCAGGTTGAACCAGAGATTTGAAAGCGAATGGGCCGCATGAGTTCCACCTTGGAAATCATAACCGCGGTAAGCGGCCATCGTGTTCACCGCAGGCCAGCTGACAGCAATCGCAGAAATCACAAACAGCGGAAGTCTGTAAAATTCTCCGCGGAAATAGCGAATGTAATACAGAGCAAAGGGTAAAAAGGCAAAGACCGTTTCTTGACGCGTTCCCGAAAAAAGACCGAGCAACGGAACCGTCAAAAGGAAATGTTTCCACTTGACTTCTTTCGTCGGCACAAGCGCATACCACGCCATCAAAAGCGCAAGGATCGCAATGTAAAGCACTTCCGTCGAAGCGGACCTCGACTGCAAAAGGTATATCGGCATTCCTCCGAGGAAAGCCGTCGCCGCAAGGGCTAGCCAGTCATTTTTAAACCAGATCGATAACGCAAGGAAAAAGGCTACAAGGCTAAACAGGTAGAACGGAAAGTTCACCATCAAAGCCGTATCCCGGTTCGGATCGGCAAACAAAAAAACAAGGGAATAGACAAAGCCTAAAGTTTTCCCTTTAAAATTGTTCACTTCGACTTTACAGTCCAAAGTTCCGTCATGCCAAATGCCTTCGTTGCAAACGCCGCCGGAATGTTCAAAATACATCTGCAAACCCATGGATTCCCAACTGGTTTCATCCGAAAGCACACGATGGGAATTTTCAATATGGTTCACCGAAAACAGCGTAAAAAATCCTAAAAGGCATGCGAGAAGAACAAGGCTCTTCGTCGAAGGCACGTGTTTTTTTACCCGCGAAACGAGCTCTTTCCCATTCACCAGAATACCGGCAATCAGCACAAGGAACGTCGCAAGAGTTGCATAGTAACCCCATTCAATATCCCAAGCCCTGGCAAAGGGAACCGAAAGATGGTTAAAAACGAGGAATGCACCGACAAGAATCAAAAGCGTCAAGAAAATGGCCCAGCCTTCCTTGCGCGTAATCGAAAAAGGAACGGAATTTTGTTTCATAACTCCCCAAAAATAAAAAAGAAACCCGCAGGCATCACCCGCGGGTTCTTACGATCAAAACAGAAATTACTTCACTTCTACGTAATCAGACTGGAGAGTCTTGCCGTTAGAAGTCAGCACACCGAGCTGCTTACCCTTCGGAAGGTTAACCTTCACCGAGAACAGGCCTTCAGCCTTGTATTCCACAGCGAGTTCCGTTTTCTTCGAAACGTCCGGGAAAATGCCGGACTTGTCGCTTTCAAAGCCTTGGCAGTC
>JAGDBD010000092.1 GCA_017959225.1 Fibrobacter sp.
CCTTCGCAATGACAGTGGAAGAGACGAACTTAAGCCTGGTGTGCCTTGAACCAGTTGATGAGAGCGTTTGTAGAGCTATCATGCTTGAGTTCAGCGTCAGCCTTGGCAAGTTCCGGAAGGATCTTCTTCGCAAGCTGCTTGCCGAGTTCAACACCCCACTGGTCGTAACTGTTGATGTTCCAGATAACGCCCTGAGTGAAGATCTTGTGTTCGTACATGGCAATAAGAGCGCCAAGACGTTCCGGAGAAACGTAGTCCATCATAATGGAGTTCGTCGGCTTGTTGCCTTCAAACACCTTATGCGGAGCGAGGAACTTGATTTCTTCTTCCGACTTGCCGTCCTTGCGGAGTTCTTCTGCAGCTTCGGCAAGGGTCTTACCGTTCATCAAAGCCTCCGGCTGAGCAAAGAAGTTGCTAAGCAGCTTCTGGTGATGATCGCCCACCTTGTTGTGAGAGTTCGCCGGAGCGATGAAGTCGCACGGAATAAGCTTTGTGCCCTGGTGAATGAGCTGGTAGAAAGCATGCTGACCGTTGGTACCCGGTTCGCCCCAAAGAATCGGACCGGTCTGATAGTCAACACGCTGAGAATCGCGATCCACCGTCTTACCGTTGGATTCCATATCTGCCTGCTGGAAGTAAGCAGTCAAACGGTGCAGATACTGGTCGTACGGAAGCATGGCATAGCTGGATGCGCCAAAGAAGTTGTTGTACCAGACGCCGATGAGAGCGAGAATCACCGGAAGGTTCTTATCGGCAGGAGCAGTCTTAAAATGCTGATCCATTTCATAAGCGCCCTGGTGAAGCTTCATGTAATTTTCAAAGCCGATGCGGAGCGCAATGGAAAGACCGATTGCAGACCAGAGAGAATAACGGCCGCCCACCCAGTTCCAGAATTCGAACATGTTTGCCGTATCGATGCCGAATGCGGAAACAGCTTCGGTGTTGGTGGAAAGAGCCACAAAGTGCTTTGCAATGGACTTTTCGTCACCGCCAAAGGCCTTGAGAACAGCTTCCTTAGCCGTCTGAGCGTTCGTCATGGTTTCGAGAGTGGTAAACGTCTTAGAAGCCACGATGAAGAGGGTTTCTTCCAAATTCACTTTCTTCAAAGTTTCGGCCATGTGAGTGCCGTCAATATTTGAAACAAAGTAAACAGCCGGAGAATATTCCCCTTCTGCCGGATTATCTGCATACGGCTTCAAAGCTTCGGTCACCATGACCGGACCCAAGTCAGAACCGCCGATACCGATGTTCACCACATACTTGATGGACTTGCCGGTGTGGCCTTTCCACTTTCCGGTGCGCACGAGCTTCGTGAATTCTTCCATGTGCTTGAGCACGCGGCGAACTTCCGGCATCACGTCCTTACCATCGACACAAATCGGATCGTTACCCTTATAACGCAAAGCCGTGTGAAGAACAGCGCGCTTTTCCGTGGTATTGATCTTTTCACCGCCAAAATACTTGGCGCGGATTTCTTCGAACTTGGCGCTCTTCAAAAGATCCTGAAGCTTCGCCATCGTATCGTCATCAATCAAGTTCTTGGAGTAGTCGAGGAAAATGCCGCAAGCTTCAGCGCTGAACTTTTCAGCACGCTTTGCGTCATTCGCGAACATTTCACGCATGTTCCACTTCTTGGCTTCTTGAGCTTTCGCTTCGAGGGCCTTCCATTCTTTCGATTCTGTCAAACGGCTCATAATGTGTCCTTGTGAAAATGAGTTTGGGGACAAGTATAGCTTTTTTGTATCTTTGCACTTATGGATGCTCACGATTTTTTGCCGATTTCCAAAGAGGACTTAGAAGCGCGAGGCTGGGATTTTGTCGATGTCATCGTCATTTCTGCCGACGCCTATGTGGATCACCCCTCTTTTGGCCATGCAGTTATGGCCCGACTGATTGAACACGAAGGATATCGTGTAGCGATCCTTCCCCAGCCAAACTGGCGGGACGACTTAAGAGACTTTAAAAAGCTCGGAAAACCGCGCTTGTTTTTTGCCATTTCTAGCGGCATGGACAGCATGGTAAACCATTACACCGCGGCCAAGCGCCTGCGCAGCGATGACGCCTTTACCGCTGGTGGCAAAGCGGGATTTCGCCCAGACCGGGCCACAACCGTTTACGCAAAAATTTTAAAAAAGCTCTACCCGGATGTTCCTGTCGTCATCGGAGGGCTTGAATCCAGCCTGCGCCGCATTAGCCATTACGACTACTGGGACGACAAACTTTTTCCGTCGATTCTTGCAACGACACAAGCAGACCTGTTGCTTTACGGTATGGGCGAAAAGCCCATGAAAGAACTTTTGCACCTGCTCAAAAAAGGCGTTCCGTTTTCGAACATGAATTCCATTCCGCAAACGGCATACCTGGTTCCCAAAGGTCACGTTCCCAAAAACCGCGACATGCAGGATCTCGTTTTACCGAGTTACGAAGCCTGCCTTGAAAACAAGCGCACCCAGTTCGACGCCTACCGCAAAACGGAAATCGAAACGAACCGCATCCACGCCCGCCGTATTTTGCAAGACGTCGGAGAACAAACGGTTGTCATCAACCCGCCATACGAACCGTTAAAAGACGGAGAACTCGACGAAAGTTATGAATACCCGTACATGCGGGCTCCGCATCCGCGATACAAAAAGCGAGGCCCGGTTCCCGCCTTCGAAATGATCAAGTTCTCCATCAACACCCATCGCGGATGTTTTGGTGGATGCAGCTTCTGCGCCATCAATGCGCATCAAGGAAAATTTATCGCGAGCCGTTCCCGCGAAAGCATTCTCCGCGAAGTGGAAATCGTCACCAACATGCCAGGCTTTGCCGGAACGCTTTCCGATCTCGGCGGGCCCAGTGCGAACATGTACAAAATGCGGGGTAAAGACCGTTCCCGTTGCGAAAAATGCGCACGTCCAAGCTGCGTATTCCCGCGCATTTGCGACAACATGAACACCCGTCACCACGAGCTGACGGAGCTTTACAAGGAAGTCGCTAGGAACCCCAAAGTCAAGCATCTTTTTATTGGAAGCGGCGTCCGTTACGATTTAATACTGCAAGAAACCACAGACAAAAGTTTGCAGCAAGATCACATGGAATATGCAAGGCAGCTCATTCAGCACCACGTGAGTGGGCGCTTAAAAGTCGCCCCGGAACACACTTCCGACGGAGTGTTAAGCCTTATCCGTAAACCGTCTTTCAGCCTTTTTTACAAGTTCAAAGAACTTTTCGACAAAGAAAGCGCTGCAGCGGGTAAAAATCAGCAGATCATCCCTTACTTCATTTCGAGCCATCCCGGTTGCACCGAAAAGGATATGGCAGAACTCGCCCTTGAAACGAAGCAGTTAGGATTTAAATTGGAACAGGTTCAGGACTTTACACCGACACCGATGACGATCGCAACGGAAATGTATTACGCCGAAATGTACCCGGACGGCAAACCTCTTTACGTTGCCAAGACTCCGGAGCAAAAAGCCAACCAGAAAAGATTCTTCTTCTGGTACATTCCGGAAAATCGCGTTTGGATTCAAAAGACTCTTGAGCGTTTAAAGCTCGGAAAAGTTTCAAGACTTCTCCTTTCGCGTACATCATACAAAGAAGGCCGCACATACGAGCCAAGCCTCGAACGTGCAGCCGAACGAGAACAGTTCCGCAGAGACCGTAACAACCGCCGCCGCGGAAGGCGTCTCGGCAGGTCTTAAACGAGATACAGGGAATCGTCGCCTGTATTCAAACAGACGCGGTTTCTGCCGTTCTCCTTTGCACAATAAAGCGCTTTATCCGAGCGTTCAATCAACGACTGCACAGAATCCCCCGCTTCACGTTCTGCAACGCCAATGCTCACCGTGACCCGAATCGTTTCACCGGAATCCAGCTGGATTTCGGTCGCTTCGATTCCCTTACGAAGGCGTTCACCAATAAGCCGAGCATTTTCGATCGTCGTTTCCGGAAGGAATATGGCAAATTCTTCACCGCCATAGCGTACAGGCATATCGGTGGGACGCATATTGTCTGCGATGACTTGGGCAACGTGCACAAGTACCTGGTCTCCGGAAAGATGTCCGTAGGTGTCGTTCACATTTTTGAACAGGTCGATGTCGATCATCAAAGAGGTCAAAGGGAAATTTCCCGCATTGCAACGAGAAATTTCACGGGTGAACATTTCTTCCAACCAGCGGCGGTTATGGAGACCGGTCAAAATATCCACCTTGGAATTTTCTTCGATGCAGCGAATGTGGAACCGTTCTTCCACCACCATGTTGCTGTTGTTGCGGACTCGATTGCTTAGAATTCTCAAAAAATTCAGACAAAGATCGTGGGACGCATTGAGCATCGCCATGGCAACATTGGCAGGGATAATCAGCAAGCGACTTTTTTCTTTTGCTACAACCCGTGCACTCGGTTGCACATTGTCAAACACGGACATTTCACCGGCGCACTGTCCCACTCCGATCGTACTGTAAATCAAGCCGTTGCTGTTCACCGATCGGGCTTCCAAAGAGCCATCGAGAACAACGATCAGGCGACGTTCAAAATGGCTCGGATCGATAACCACCGTGCCGATATCCGCCGTAAAGGTTTGACATGCGAGCAAATAACCGGCAAGACTTTCAAAAGAAACCTTCTGAAAAACATCCAGCTTGCTGAATTCGCTCCGGGAAATCGGTAATGTTTCTAACTGCTCAGAATCCATTCTAGCTTATCCACCCTTGAAAATGTTTTGATTTAATTAAAATACTCTTTATTCTAGCTTTGGGATTGTAATAAATTCAAAAGATTTGAACATCCTTCCCAAACATCATTCCATGTAGCCTCAAAATCGCCCGTATACCATGGATCGGCAACATCCCGGGGATGGTCCGTATAATCCATCAGCAGGGAAATTTTCTGCAAACGCCTTTCTTTTGGGTTTTCGGAAACATTCCATTTGCGCAAAGCCGCTTCCGGAAGAACCCATTTTAAATTGCGCAAGTTGTTTTTGTCCATCAAAATAATGTAGTCGTATACGTTCAAGTCGCTCGCCGTCAACTGGCGGGCCTTTTTTCCATCTGGGCAAATTCCATGCTTCATCAGCATTTTTCGAGCCGGAGGGTACACCGGGTTCCCGATTTCTTCCGTGCTTGTGGCTGCGCTTTCGATGTAAAATTCATATTCCCTGCCGGCATCGCTCACCAGCTTTTTCATCACGAATTCCGCCATAGGGCTACGGCAAATGTTTCCATGGCAAACGAACAAAATCGAAATCATGCAAGTACTCCAAACAAGGGGGATTTCAATATACGCATTCCTTTTAGAAAAGAAAATCGCACTTTCATCATTTTCCTTGTTTATTCAAAAAACCTTTTTAATATTTTTATAAAATGAAAAAAATTTTATCCGCTGTCTTTGGCAAATGGGCAAATCTTGCCCCGTGGAAGAATCTCGTTTTCATTTCTCTTGCGTTCTGGGGAGCGCATATCTTTTTGCGGTTCCTGCTTTTGTTCCGGAACAATCCCTACGGATTCCCCTTCGTCAGCAAGCCGGACTGGTACATATTCCACGGGATTTGCCTGGACTTTTTGTGGATCGGAAAGGCATTTGCGGTGTTTGCTCTTATTGCCGTTCTTGGGGGGCTTGCCAAATCCAAGCATTCAAAAAGCCTTTCTACAGGCAAACTTTGCACAAAGCTGTATGCAGTCTTCCATTCTGTCATTTTGCTCATTACGCTTCTCGACAATGAAGTCCAGCGTTTTTTGGGGAGCCATCTTTCTTTTGGGCTTGCAAACACTTATAAAGACACATCGTCCATTGCCATGTTCTACGATTACGTGGCAAACGATCTTTCCGTGCCATTTTTGCAGTTTGTTGTACTTGCGCTGATACTTCCTGCAACTTATGGACTTTACCGTTTGATTCGCAAAGGTCTCGCTCCCCGTTCATTCAAGATTCCCCTGATCGCCCTGTGCATTTTCTATTTAGGTTCTTACCTGTTCGTTTATGTCATCTGGACGGGCAACGCTCGAATGGCAAAGCTTCGCCCCGTGGTGACTCTCATTTACAACGAACTCTTCCCAGAAAAAAAACTGGAACATCTGAATTCCGATGACATCTTGATTTTGGGAAAGGCGTACCAAAATCTGTGGCAAAAAATAGAAGGGGATTCCCTTTGGATTTTCGATTCTTCGGAAGTCGGAAGAAAGCTTCCTCTTTACCTGATTCCCCAAAAGTCGCTGCTCGAAAGCGAAGCGTTAAAAGCGCGCCGGGCCGAGAAGCCGAACTTCATTCTGTTTTTACTGGAATCGCACCGTGGATTGAATGTGGGATTCATGAATCC
>JAGDBD010000093.1 GCA_017959225.1 Fibrobacter sp.
AAGATTTAAAGTTATCTTTTCCATTGTTATCCACCTATTCTTCAATATTTGGTTTTACGCAATCATATTTTATTCCGGCAAGGGTTTTTAAAATCGCTTCAAAGATGATTTTTGCACCTTCGCATGGAACCGCCATGCCTATTTGCTTGCGGACAGATTCTTTTGTGCCGAAAAAGATGTAGTCATCTGGGAAAGTTTGCAATCGTGCTCGTTCTCGGTTTGTTAAAGCGCGGTTTTCTTTCCAATGATAAATGTGGGTTCCTCCGCCCCCAGAACCTGTAACAGTGTACGCAGGTTTTGAAGGATCAAGTCTTTTATAAATCTGACTAATTTTTGCCCCACGAACATTAATTTTCAATTCGTCTGGAATGTTCGCAGTAAAAGCATTTTCTCCAGGTTTTATGTATTTAAGTCTTTCTACAACTTTCTTCGATTGAACTGTTGTTTCGTTATTCGGAGCGTCCTTTTTTATTGGAGGCTTTTCTATGGCATCTTTACACGTTTTAAGTTTATATCCTTTAGGTGAAGGGATTTCGAATTCGTAAGGAAGATCCTTTCGAACTCCGACAATGATTATTCTATGTCGAGCCTGCGGAACACCATACTCTTCAAATTTGTACAGATTGGGATATATGCGATATCCTGCATTACGCATGGCGTTGAATATTTTTGTTATCGCTTTGCCTTCATTCGCACTTTTTAATCCTCCAACATTTTCAGCAAGAAAGAATTTGGGTTTACATATTTTTAAAACATTAATTCCATAGGAATACAAGGGACCATACGTTCCCTTTACTCCTTTTTGCTCTCCGACAACGCTAAAATCGTTACAAGGAAAACCAAATGCCAAGCAGTCGATTTTTCCGAATTTTTGGAAACTGTTGAGATCGTATGTACGTATATCTTGACAGACAACTGATTCCGGTTTATCTGGACAAATGTTTTGTCTATATGTTTCACATGTATCGCTATCGTAGTCGGTAGCCCAAAGATGGGAAAATTTGAGTGAAGAATCTTTTATAGTCGCAGATATCGCTCCTTTTGCAATACCTCCTGGTCCGCAAAAAAGTTCTCCCAAATAAAGAATGTTCTCGTCTTTTTGCGCTACGGGGATTGTTTCTATTTTTTTCATCATTCGCGACCTGTTGAAAGTGAACGAGTTCACTCTCGCAGGAGCGATGCGCCGGGCCTTGGTTTTAAGTGCCGCTTTGCGGATAAAAAGAAAGGGCGGGGAGCATTGCTACTCCTCGCCCGAAAGCGCGACGTCTTCAAAAGAATACAATACACCCGCATCAATCTTGCAATGGATTGCTTCACCCGTTCAGGGTTCGCAATGACGTTGCAAAATACTCCTGAACGCATATTGCGCACAGGATATATTCCGCCCATGCAATCCACGAGCGGTGGCGAGCAATTGTCTTATTCTTTGTGTAGAAAGTGTCGAAGTTTCCGGTAGAGAACAAGAGCGATACTCGGCGAGCATTCTCTTGTTCAGCATCTTCTTTTGGCTTTTAAAAAGAAAAAGGCGTGGAGTTGAATGCATTTATCTACCTGAGGCCTTCGACTGCCCTACACAAATAAACGCAAACAACCCACGCCCCAAAATCGGGCGACAGAAAAGGCAGCAAGTGTTGCGTAGATTGCTTCGCCTTCGGTTCGCAATGACACACGAAACGAATCCGTGATGCCATGCGAATGGCCTGCAATAACACGCAGGACAGATTACTGTCGCTGTCGAAACACGCAAAATACCGCAAAGGCGTTTTGCGCATTTACGTGAGCGTCCGTCTTATTCTCTGTGTATGAAATTGTCGAAGTTTCAGATAGAGAACAAGAGAAAACTCTATTTGTCACGTAATATAGTTTTTTGGAATGGCAAAAAATGACAAATAGGCGCCATAATCGACGAAAAAGTCAGCTTTTGAATAAAACCGACTGAAAGTGCTCCTGCCCCTTACAGCTGCGTCAAGTTTCCGGTAGAGATTCAGCGATCAGCTGGGCCACATCTTCCGGGTTTGAATGCACGAGCATTCCTTGGTTGAATTCGATTTCAAAACCGAGATACTCCGAGTCCTTGTAAAGTTTACGGAGGGCTGTCGCATGGCCGTCGGTCTTCCCTGCATAAGGGTAATTGAATCGAACGCGAAGCTCCGGGCAATAGGTTTCCAGGTTCTTTTTGAAAGCCTTGGCATAGGCTGCTTCTTTTTTGCGGGAAGGATCATAGAGAATTCCGATATCCGCATTCCGCACGTCCCCGTCTAGTTCCGGGGTAAAGCTGTGGATCGAAAGGTGCACAATCTGCGCCGGATTCTTTTTGGAAAGTTCCGCTTTGACCGCACCGAGAAAAGCGTCGCGGAATCCGTCCCAGTAGCCTTCCAAACGTTCTTTTTCTGTGTCCGAAGCGTTTTCCGTGAATTCGGAATAACGATGATTCTTGTTCGTATTGCGGTTCAGATCGATGGCGAGGCGGGTATAGGCCCCTTGAATGGCGTAGGAGGTCCGCACAATTTTTGCGAGTTCCCAAAAAACGTCGCCGGCACCGATGTCATAACCGCGGTGCGTCTTTAAAATCGCTTTCGCTTCTTTGCTCTTAAAGTAGGACTTCAAAAATTCAGGAACCGCATTGGACGCGTGTTCGCAGCTTAAAAAAAGAACGGATTTTTTTTCCATGCCCATATTATAGAAATTCGCCCGTTATGTATTGCCGATGTCGCAAAATTTTTTTTAATTTGTAAGCGCGGGAGCTGGTGTGTACCGGCTGAGAGGAAGTTTAAAACTTCGACCGAACCTGATTTGGATAATGCCAACGGAGGTAACATGATAAAAGTCAACGGTATTGATATCGATATCGGCGGAAAGTCCTTTGTAGGGAAATCCATCGCCGATTATCTCGCTTCCACAAATTATGATTGCAAACGGATTGCCGTCGAAAAGAACGGCGATATCGTTCCCAAAGCGAAGTATGCGGAAACGCTCCTTGCAGAAGGCGACGCTTTGGAAGTGGTCAGCTTTGTGGGAGGCGGCTAATGAATTCCATTCCGTCCAAACAGCAGATTTTTGATGCCCTTGTGGAAAAACAGGGCCTTGAAAACGTGAAAAAGTTGCAGGCTGCCACCGTGGCGGTCTGTGGTCTTGGCGGTCTCGGGTCGAACATCGCGATTTCCCTTGCCCGTGCCGGAATCGGAAAGCTCATTCTGATCGATTTTGATTCGGTAGACATTACGAATTTGCATCGTCAACAGTACAAGGCTTTTCAGGTGGGAATGCCGAAGCCAGAAGCGCTTTCTTCCAACTTGAAAGAAATCGCTCCCTATGTGGAACTGGAAACGCATTTTGTTCGCATGACCGAAGAGAATACGATTCCGCTTACAGCCAGTGCCGACGTGGTCATCGAAGCCTTTGACAAGGCAGATGCCAAAGCGATGCTTGTGAATACGATTCTTGAACAGAATCCCAATCAGTATCTGGTTTCGGGATCTGGAATGGCGGGTTTTAAAAATGCGAACATCATTCAGACCCGTCGCGTTTTGAAGAACTTCTATGTTTGCGGTGACGGTGTAAGCGACGTGAATGACGGAATCGGCCTTGTGGCGCCCCGCGTTATGGCGTGTGCGGCCCATGAAGCTTTGACGGCTGTCCGTTTGATTTGCGGTCTTATACCCGAGCAAGGTAAATAAGGACAGTAAAAATGGAAAGTGATAAGCTGGTCATCGGCGGTCATGAATTCAATTCCCGCTTTATTCTGGGATCGGGAAAATATTCCTTGAAGCTGATCGAAGCGGCAGTGCGCGACGCAGGTGCAGAAATCATTACGTGTGCCGTGCGCCGTGCAAATACCAAGGAACATGAAAACATTCTCGATTACATTCCGAAGAGCGCGACGCTTTTGCCGAATACGTCCGGTGCGCGGAATGCAGAGGAAGCGGTTCGCATCGCTCGCCTTGCCCGAGAACTCGGCTGCGGTGATTTTGTAAAGATCGAAATCATGCGCGACACCAAGTATCTTTTGCCGGATAATTTTGAAACTATCAAGGCTACAGAAATCCTTGCAAAGGAAGGCTTTGTGGTGATGCCGTACATGTATCCGGATTTGAATGTGGCACGAGACCTGGTGAATGCAGGGGCTGCAACCGTGATGCCTCTTGCGTCGCCGATCGGTTCTAACCGCGGTCTTGCGACAAAGGATTTCATTCAGATTCTGGTGGATGAAATCGAACTTCCGATTATTGTGGATGCGGGTATCGGTAAACCTTCCGAAGCTTGTGCTGCAATGGAAATGGGCGTTTCGGCGATTATGGCCAATACTGCCCTTGCAACGGCGGGAGACTTGCCGCGTATGGCTAGCGCTTTTAAGAAGGCGATCGAAGCTGGACGAGAAGCGTATTTAGCGGGCCTAGGCCGCGTTCTTTCACGCGGTGCAAGTTCAAGCGATCCGCTAACCGGATTCCTTCGCGATTAGAGTCAAAAAAAGAAGTAGAATATGGCAGAAAACAAATATCATGACGAACGTTTTTTAATCGATTCTGCGGCGCTTTCCCCGGCGGCATTAGAACGCAAGCATCGCTTGGAAAACGATCCGAGTTTCCGTTCCAACTTCATGGAATACATGCCTGGAATGGAAGTTTTGCAGTCCGATATTTACGGACGTGTCATGGGACATGTGGACGCTTACGATTATTCCCAGTATACGGCAGCCCATGTGCGCCGGGCACTGGAACATGAAACTTGCTCCGTGGAAGATTTTAAGGCTCTCCTTTCGCCAGCTGCAGCGCCTTTCCTAGAACAGATGGCGCAAAAAGCGAAGATCGAAACCGGCAAGCATTTTGGGAATAACGTCTACTTCTTTACTCCGCTTTACATTGCGAACTACTGCGAAAATTACTGCATTTATTGCGGCTTCAACTGTTACAATCACATCAAACGCGTTCAGCTGTCGCTTGAACAGGTGGAACACGAAATGAAAGTGATTGCGGACAGCGGCATGGAAGAAGTTCTATTGCTCACTGGGGAAAGCCGCTCCAAGAGCAGTGTGGAATATATCGGTGAAGCTTGTAAACTGGCTCACAAGTATTTTAAACTTGTGGGAGTCGAAGTCTACCCGATGAACACGGATGAATACCGCTACCTGCATGAATGCGGCGTGGACTATGTGACCGTTTTTCAGGAAACGTACGACAAGGTCCGTTACGAACAGCTGCACTTGCAAGGGCATAAGCGCGTATATCCGTACCGTTTTGATTCTCAGGAACGCGCTCTTCTCGGAGGCATGCGCGGCTGCGGATTTTCCGCATTGCTCGGGCTTTCCGATTTTAGAAAAGACGCTTTGGCAAGCGCTTTGCACGTTTACTATTTGCAAAAAAAATATCCCCATGCAGAAATGAGCCTTTCTTGCCCGCGGCTTCGTCCCATTGTGAACAACGATAAAATCAATCCTTTGGACGTTCACGAAAAGGAACTTTGCCAGGTGCTTTGCGCATATCGGATCTTTATGCCGTTTGTAGGCATTACCGTTTCAAGCCGCGAAAGCAAGGAATTCCGCAACGGCATTGTCAAAATCTGCGCCACGAAAATTTCTGCGGGAGTTTCTACCGGTATCGGCGATCACGAAAGCAAGTATAAAAAGGAAGAATGCAATCCTCGTACTACCGAAGAAAATAAAGCCGCTTTGCAAAAGGGCGAATCCGTTGCAAGCCAAGCTCCAGACGATGGGGAAGGCGACGAACAGTTTGAAATCAACGATGTTCGCAGTTTCAACACCATGTACAAGGACATCAGCGGCGAAGGCTTGCAACCTGTGCTGAACGATTACCTTTACGTATAGATTTGCAGGATCATATCCAAAAAAAAGTTCGACGTATGTCGAACTTTTTTTTGTAAAGCTTGGACGAATTTGTTACTGGCAGCCCGCGTCGCCGTAGGTAGAGAAGCAGACTCCGTTATCGCTTTTATAGGCGTCTTGCCAGGAGCTGCCTTTTCTTAAAATGAACACTTCCACAGAGCGGCTGTTTTCATCTCTTCCGCTCCATTGGAAATTCACCGTCAATTTTACGTTGGAATCCCCGTTTGCTGTGTTGAGCGCCTTGCTCAAGAAAAGGGGCTTGATGGGAGCCGTGCGCTTGTAATTCTTGTTATTGGCGTTGTCTTTGACGGAATAGGTCTTGGAATTGTAATTGAACTTGTTTCCGGCGAGACGGTCTGCGATGATGTCTGCGACGCCTTCAAAACCGGCTTCATCCAATGCGTCAAACCAGGTGCCTGCGCTTCCGATCAGTTCGCACATGGTTTTGTTTGCGCTACCGTGGGAACCTTGAATGTTCACAGTCTGGCCGCCATCCAGTTCAATAACGAAAAGCCCCACTCCTTGAGTGCCTTTTAAAGCGGTGTAAAGAGCGTCCAGTCTTTGGGATTGCGTTGCGGAATCGGCATCTGCAATGTAAGAGGTGTTTGCCAGAGCGGCCTCGTCTTCTATCAGGGATTTGTTCAACGAGTCTCGCAGATAATGCAGTTTAACCACGTCGAGTTTTTCACGGGTCTTTTCGACAAGTGCCGTGATAGTTGGAACAGCGACAGCTGCCAAAAGTCCCATGATGACGACAACGACCATCAATTCGACGAATGTAAATCCGGAATGGAATTTTCTCTTTTTCATGCAAGTCCCCGTTTAGCCATTTACCCCAAAAAAATGACTCTTTCCACTCAAAATAAAAATAAAATGGAGAATCTGCAATTCCTTATAGTAGAGTTATTACATTTTAAATGTGAAAAATCTAGATACCACACTCTACTTTGTGACGGACAGCACAGCTGTTCCCCCCGAACGTTTTTTGGATTCCGTCGAAGCGGCTTGTAAAGGCGGCGTTTCACTGGTCCAGCTCCGAGAAAAAAAATCCTCCACCCGTGAATATTTGGAACTTGCCGAAAATGTTCACGGAATTACAAAGCGCTACGGCATTCCCCTGATTATCGATGATCGTGTGGATGTGGCGCTAGCGATAGATGCGGAAGGCGTTCACGTGGGGCAATCGGACATGCCTGTTTCTATCGCTCGTAAGTTGATGGGACCAAACAAAATTGTCGGTGCGACGACCAAAACGGTGCCCCAGGCATTGGAAGCGTACCGGGCGGGAGCCGATTATCTGGGCGTCGGAGCGATTTACCCGACGACGACCAAGGTGGTGACGATACTTACAAGTGTCGATACGTTAAAAGAAATCGTGAAAGCGGTTCCGATTAACGTGAATGCTATTGGCGGTCTCAACAAGGACAATATTCAGGTGCTGCAAGGTTCCGGGATTTCGGGCATTTGCGCTGTTTCTGCTATACAAAAAGCAGCCGACCCGGAAGTGGCTGCTAAAGAACTGAAGGCTGCGTTTCTCGCCCTGTAATTACTCGTAAAGCGTGTTTTGCGCAAGCGAGCGGGCGAGTTTTGCGTATTCCTGCACAAAGGCTTCCCGGCTTGGGGCATTCCCCAGTTTTTTCACCAGTGCGCTAGCGAGAGTTCCGCGGCGCAAAATGATTTCTAGCGCAGCTTTAGATTCTGCCGAAATCTCGGAACGGACTTTTTCAAAGAGAATCTGCAAAAGCTCTTTCGCTTGGATCTCGGATTTTTCGATGCCGAAAAGCTTCAGATATTCTGCATCCCGGATTTCGGCTTCTTCTGCATCTTTGACCGTTGCAAAAAGAATCTTGACGAGACGATCGGTATCGAAAGCCTTTTGGGCGGAAAGGCTTGCAAATGTTCCCTTGGCAAGCGCCTTGAGAATGGCCATTTCAAATTCCGCAATGGCGACGTCCGCTTTGGGGCATTCTTGAATATCCACAAGCCTGATTTCAATAGCTCCACGGTCAAATCGGGCAATGGCTCCGCGGCTGTTCAAAAAGAAATGATTCAGCAGATGTTCCGGATCAAAAGGAGCAATGTCTCGCTTTACCACTTCAAAAATTTTTTCGTTGTAATCCGCTTCGGTGAAGACCGCTTCCGGAATTACTTTGCCTGTGATGCTCGGAATTTTTTCTTGATTGTGACGGTACGTTTCGATGCGGGCGTCTTTGAAGCCCGTGTAACGGCCATCCAAATAAGGGCTCGAAGCGGCCATTGCAGGAATCAGCGGCAAGAGCAGTCGGATTGCTGCATGGAGCGTTCCGAATTCCGCATCGCCAGAAAACGAAATGTTCAAATGCGTTGACTGCAAATTTGCCCAGCCATGACCGCGGCAGTCAAAAATACGATCGTACGCTTCGTATATTTCGTTGCAATCATAAGGCCAAAGTTTTGTCTCGGTCATCGGATCCATAAAGGGATGGGCTGCGGTAGGCAAAAGCTCTGCGTCGATTTTTGAAAGCTTCTGGTTAGCTTCTAAAATTTCGTGGTGAAAGCGTTCGCTCCAGCCGTCAAAAGACTTTGCTGGTTCTGCGCATTTGAATTCGAGAACGTGGGAAACGAGCTCGTTGGAAAGTCCTACGTCTCCATGTTCCACGTCCGAAAGATTCTCCCCGTTTTCGTCTTTGCCAAGAACTTGGTCAACGTGGGGGAGTACCTTTCCCGTCGTTTTGGAAACGATCATATATTCGAGTTCAATCCCGAATCGTTCAAAAAGATGCCAAGGTGAATTGTTCATAAGATGTATGAATCGATCCCGTGATGTTGTAACAAATGTTGCTGTGCTGTATTCATGCGTTCTTCGATGCGGCGGCGCAGGGAGTGCATGACTGTCAGGTAAATTTTTTCGCCGCCGAGTTGGTCTTCCACTCCGTCGTCAATGCTTGGATTGTCGTTGACTTCGATCACCATCGGTTTCCCGTTGACATCTTTCAAGTCCACGCCGTAAAGGCCGTTTCCAATGAGGGATGCCACCCGGAGCGCCGCCTTGATGATGCCGTGGGGAACATCGTCCAAAGGCACACAGTCATAGAGTCCGCAAATTTCGTCTTTATTTTTGGAATTCCAGTTGTAAATTTGCCAGTGGTCTTTGGCCATGTAATAACGGCAGGCGTAAAAGGGCCGGCCGTCGAGAATCCCGATTCTCCAGTCGAATTTGGTGGGCGTAAATTCCTGCGCAATAATCAGGTCGCTGCTTTCGAACATTTTGTCGAGATTTTCTTGCAGCTCCTTTTCGTCTTTGACTTTGACAACGCCCATGGAAAAACTGGAATCCGGAGCTTTTAAAATCATGGGGAATCCGATTTTTTTGGAAAGCTCATGACGGTTTTCGGAATGGGCGATGATCGTGTGGGGGGCAGGAATTTTACCCACGGTCATTAACTCTTGCAGGTAAACTTTATTGGAACAGCGGAGAATGCTGTCCGGGTCGTCGATTACGGCGATTCCTTGGGACTGCGCACGCCGTGCAAAGGCATAGGTGTGATGGTTTACGTTGGTCGTTTCGCGAATGAAGAGTGCGTCGAATTCTCCGACTCGGTGGTAATCCTTTTTGGTGATGAGTTCCACGCGGAATCCTGTCTTTTCGGCTGCGGCGATAAACTTTTGAATCGCTTTGGCGTTGGATGGGGGCTCCTTTTCGTCGGGGTTTACAAGAATCGCCAAATCGTAAAGGTATTCGTCTTCGTGGGCCGAAGAAAAACGGTTCTTGTCAAAGTATTCTCTTGCAAACTGGTCCACCATTTCCAAATGGGAATCCGGAATTTCATTGACGCAGATCGGTCGAATGTTCTGAATGAACCACTTCTGCTTAAAAACGAAATGGGCCCGTAAAAGCGGCGCTTGGAATTGTCGGTAAAGTTCCTGGGAAAGCTCTAAATATTGAGGGCTCACGTTTTGTCCAAAATAAATGGACAGGGTGAATTCCGTTCCGGTGAGCTTGTGAAGGCTCTTCTGAATCAGGTCGTCGATTTCTTCGGAAATGTTTTTGACGACTGCGGGAGCTTTAAAATCGCGAATGCTTTTGACATTCGGAATCACTTTATGACCCCGGGCTTCGGCAAGCAGTGAAACGTAATAGCCTTTGCTCTGGTAGCTGTAATCTTTGCACAGGTTAAAGACGCGAACGTTTCGCATCTTCGTGAATTCTGTATTTGTCAAATAATCCTTTGCAGATACGATCTGAACCTCAGAAACGTGGAACTTCCAGTTCTTCGGATTATTGACAACGATGATTTTTTTCATTTCTTTTTGGGTTGTACGGCGAGTATCAAGCTGTCGTAGGTGAGAATTCCTAAGAGTATACTATGCACGAGTCGATTTCGTTCGACTGCGTAATAGTGGTTGTGGGCAATCGGATTGGTGCAGTCCGGATCGGCAATGAGAAATTTCTTCTCTTCGTTTTCACCGTAGACGACAATAAAGTGACCCATCGGATCCCCATGGATGTCGTCGAAGACGGACATATTTTCCGAGTTCGTGTACTCCCGCTTGCTCTGATACAAAAATGTAGTAGAAACGCCCGAGATGAGAGGAACGTTCTTTTTGAAATAACGGTCGAAAAGACCAGGTTTAAAATCTTTCAGGTTGACGATGCCGCCCGCTTCAATGAATCGTAAATAGGCTTTGATCGCGACTCGGAGTTTTGCACGGTGCTTGGCCGCATACTCCAGTTTCAACTTCTCTGCAAGTTCTTCCATGGACAAATCGACCCACGTGGGGTCGAAGATTTCTAGGTTCACAGAATGAATCGTCGCATCGAATCCGCGCTTCAGAGCGTCGAGCCCGAGAAAGACTCCCAAGGTACCGCCTCCTTCGAGCATTTCAATTTCATTGATCAGTCGAGAGAGGGAAATGTGGTAACCGTAGTGATGGTAGATCGCGTGCAGGCTTGTGGGCCCGCACGTCACGTCATCCGGTTGGGGAAGAATTTTGATGTCCATAATTCTACCGGATTATTGGAATGGGAATTTACGAGAAGAACCCCTTTACTTTTTCAATCAGGCTTTCGTCCTTCGCATTGTCCTTGTCTTTGCGAATTTCGGCAAGCTGCTTGTAAAGGTCCTTTTCCTTCGAAGAAAGATCGGTGGGGATTGCCGTGTTGACTTCCACAAAAAGGTTTCCTCGGCCTCCGCGGTTGTTGAGCGGAGGAAGGCCTTGTTCCTTCAGGCGGAATACAGCTCCCGGCTGAGTACCGGCAGCGACCTTGATCGAAACTTCGCCACCTTCGAGAGTCGGAATGCGAACCGTGCCGCCGAGGGCAAGCTTGTAAACCGGAACATCGATGGTGCAGTGCAAGTCATCGCCTTCGCGCGTGTAAAAGTCGTCCTTCTTTTCGGCGATGACCACGAGCAAATCACCCGGATCGCCGCCTCGCGGTCCGCAGTGACCTTCGCCACGCAAATTCAAATACTGACCTTCCGAAACGCCTACCGGGATCTTGATGGAAATGGTTTCCTCTTCAAGAACTCGACCTTCACCGCGGCATACGGAACATGGCTTACCGATTACTTCTCCAAGACCATTACAGTCCGGGCAAGTCGATTCGCTTACCATCGAGAAGAAGGAACGCGTCACGCGACGCACGCGACCGGTACCGTGGCAAGTGGGGCATTCCTTCACATTGGAGCCGCCCTTGCCGTTACACTCGGTACAAGGCGCATAACGTTTTAAGCGCACTTTCTTTGTGGTACCGGTGAGAATTTCCTTATACGAAAGAGCGATCTTGATCTGCAGATCCTGCCCACGGGGAGGTCCTTGACGGCCACGGGACGAAGAATGGAATCCGCCGAAGCCTCCGCCAAAAATATCGCCGAACTGACTGAAGATGTCTTCGAAGTTGCTGAATCCTCCGCTGAAACCTCCAGCCCCCGGACCGCCTGCTCCAGGCATATTGAAGCCGAACTGGTCATATTGAGCGCGTTTTTTGGAGTCGGAAAGAACTTCGTAGGCTTCCGCAGCTTCTTTGAATTTTTCTTCGGCTTCCTTGTTGCCCGGATTTTTGTCCGGGTGATATTTAATGGCGAGCTTTTTGTACGCATGCTTGATGTCGTCGGCGCTCGCATCTTTGGATACGCCCAAGACTTCGTAGTAATCTCTTTTCTCTGCCATGATCAACTCTCTCTAAAAATCAGATTAGAATTTCGTGTCCAAAATTACAAAAAAAGGATTCCCCCCTCGAGGAGGGGAAAATCCTATAGGTTATCTAACCAAGGAGAAAACCTGATTACTTCTTGTCGTCGTCAACTACGGTGTAGTCAGCGTCGATAGGACCGTCCTTGCCGTTGTCCTTTTTCGGTTCGGCGTGAGGTTCTGCAGAAGCACCGGCATTGGGAGCGCCTTGAGCTGCACCAGCCATGGAGCTGATCATGCTCTGGAGCTTGTTCACTGCTGCGTCGATTTCGTCCTTTGTGCCGTTGTCCTTCTTGGACTTGATTTCGTCGATGGCGGCCTGGAGCTGGCTCTTGGTGTCAGCCGGAATCTTGTCGCCATTGTCCTTCATCATCTTTTCGGCCTGGTAGACGATCTGTTCTGCCTTGTTCTTCGCATCTTCGCGTTCGCGGTCTGCTTTATCCTTTTCGGCGTTGGCTTCGGCGTCCTTCTTCATGCGTTCGATTTCGTCTTCGGTAAGGCCGCTGGAAGTCGTAATCTTGATAGACTGTTCCTTGCCGGTTTCCTTATCCTTGGCGGAAACGTGCACAATGCCGTTTGCGTCGATATCGAAGGTGACTTCGATCTGCGGCACGCCACGCGGCTTCGGGCTAATACCCGTCAGGTCGAAGTGACCGAGAGTACGGTTGTCGCGAGCGTAAGTACGTTCGCCCTGGAGAACGTGAATCGTCACAGCGGACTGGTTGTCTTCTGCGGTAGAGAACACCTGGCTCTTCTTGGTCGGAATCGTCGTGTTGCGTTCGATGAGCTTGGTCATCACGCCGCCGAGAGTTTCGATACCGAGAGAAAGCGGAGTAACGTCGAGAAGGAGAACGTCCTTCACGGAAGAGTCACCAGAAAGGACTGCGCCCTGGACGGCTGCACCGATGGCAACGACTTCGTCCGGGTTCACACCCTTGTTCGGTTCCTTGCCGAAGAATTCCTTCACCTTGGCCTGGACTGCCGGAATACGGGTAGAACCGCCCACGAGAAGAACTTCGTCGATGTCGGAGAGGCTGAGGCCAGAGTCTGCCAAGCACTTCTTGCACGGTTCAATCGTACGTTCAACGAGTTCTGCGGTGAGCTGGTCGAACTTTGCACGGCTGAGGGTGAGATCCAAGTGCTTCGGACCCGTTGCGTCTGCAGTGATGAACGGAAGGTTGATGTTTGTAGAAGTCGTTGCGGAAAGGTCGATCTTCGCCTTTTCTGCTGCGTCCTTCAAACGCTGGAGAGCCATCTTGTCGCTCTTCAAATCAATGGACGGATTTTCCTTCTTGAATTCGTCGTTGATCCAGTCGATGATGACTTCGTCGAAGTTGTCACCGCCGAGCATCGTGTCGCCGTTTGTTGCCATCACGGAGAACATGCCGTCGTCGATTTCAAGGATTGAAATATCGAAAGTACCACCGCCGAGGTCATACACGGCAACCTTTTCGCTCTTCTTGGAATCGAGGCCGTAGGCGAGGGCTGCTGCAGTCGGTTCGTTCACAATACGGAGAACGTCAAGGCCTGCAATCTTGCCTGCGTCCTTTGTTGCCTGACGCTGGGAGTCGCTGAAGTAAGCCGGAACCGTGATCACGGCCTGAGTCACCGGCTGACCGAGATAGTCTTCGGCAGTCTTCTTCATGGACTGGAGAACCATTGCGGAAATTTCAGGAGGTGCGAATTCCTTGTCGCCGATCTTTACGCGGACGAGATCGTTACCCGAGCCGATCAGCTTGTACGGCATGTGCTTTTCGGCGTCGGAGCATTCGCCAGCGTGGCGGCCCATGAAACGCTTAATGGAGTAAATCGTATTTTCCGGATTGGTGATGGCCTGACGCTTTGCAACGTGGCCCACGAGACGTTCACCGTTCTTGCCGAAAGCGACGATAGACGGGGTAGTGCGGAAACCTTCCGGGTTAGCGATCACAACCGGCTTACCGCCTTCCATAACGGCGACGCAGCTGTTCGTTGTACCGAGGTCAATACCGATAATCTTGCTCATAACTGTAATCTCCTTAAACTTTTTTATTTCCGACCTTGTTTTAGCAAAATGCGTGCCAAACTGGTCAGAAGCTTAAATTTGCTGTTTTTTGCAGGGTTCTCACACCGTGTGTTTCATTTTGAAGCAGGCCCGGACGAAACGATCACCTTGGCAGTCTTCAAAAGTTTGTTCTTCAGTTTGTAACCCTTTTGGAAAACCTGTACCACGTGGGATTCCGGAACGGTGTCGGAAGGTTGGTTCATCAAGGCTTCCTGCTCGTTGGGATCGAATTCCTTGCCGACCGGGTCAATTTGTACAAGACCTGCGTCCGTGAGGATCTTGTAGAACTGGTCGTGGATCATTTGGATGCCCTTGGCGAATGCATCAAAGTCTTTTTGCTGGTTGTTTTCCGGTGCTGCTGCCCGTTCGAAATTGTCGAGAACTTCGGAAAGCTTTTCGAGCAGTTTTCCGTTGGCGGTTTCGATCAGGTCCAGCTGTTCCTTGGCGGTGCGACGGCGGAAGTTGTCGAATTCTGCCATCAGGCGAACGAATTTGTCTGCGGCTGCGCCTGCCTGCTCCTTAAGAGCCGCGTTTTCGGCTTGGAGCTTTTGGATTTCTGCGTCCTTCGGATCGAGGGCGGCGGGTTCGGCTGCACTTTCTTCTGCTGCTTTATCTTCTTCGGATTTCGGGGAATCGGCGTTTGCCGATTCTTCCGGTTTAAGGCCGGCGATGTCTTCGGCCTGCTTCAGAATGTCTTCGTTTGCTTGGGATTCCTGCGGGTTCTTTTCCTGTTCTTCTGCCATGATGTACGTACCTTTATGTTAAAAACCGTTTTTGAGAATTTTGTACAGATAAAAGCAAAATTTGTGCCAATGCCGAAATTGGGGAAATCTGGCCGTTTTGACATGCCGGGTGTTTCGTTTTGAAACAAAAAAGACCGTGCTGTTGTAGCACGGCCTTTTAAGTACACTGTTTGGATAGCCTTGATGAATTACATCATGCCGCCCATGCCTGCACCCATCTGAGGAGCAGCGGCGACCGGCTTATCTTCCTTCTTTTCCACGATCACGCAGTCCGTAGAGAGGAGCATGGAAGCGATGGAAGCAGCGTTCTTCAAGGCGGTCTTAGTCACCTTGGCCGGGTCAATGACACCAGCCTTGATCAGGTCTTCGTAAGCGTCGGTCTTCGCGTTGTAACCGAAGCCGTCCTGACCTTCCTTGACCTTGTTCACGATCACGGAATCTTCGAGACCAGCGTTCTTCACGATCTGGCGGAGCGGTTCTTCGATAGAGCGACGGATGATCTTTGCGCCCGTAGCTTCGTCAGCGTTTTCGAACTTGAGTTCGTCGATAGCGCTTGCTGCACGGATAAAAGCGACGCCACCACCCGGAACAATGCCTTCTTCGACGGCTGCACGAGTTGCGTGCATTGCGTCATCCACGCGGTCCTTCTTTTCCTTCATTTCCACTTCGGTAGCTGCACCGACCTTGATCACTGCCACGCCGCCGGCGAGCTTTGCCAAGCGTTCCTGGAGCTTTTCACGGTCATAGTCGCTGGTGGTGGTTTCGATCTGCTTCTTGATCTGGTTCACGCGAGCCTTGATAGCGTCTGCGTCGCCAGCACCTTCCACGATCGTCGTGTTGTCCTTCGTAATGGTGACGGACTTTGCACGGCCGAGAACGGTGATCGGAGCGTCTTCGAGCTTTGCACCGGTTTCTTCGGAAACGAGAGCGCCACCGGTGAGGATTGCGATATCCTGGAGCATTGCCTTGCGACGGTCACCGAAGCCCGGAGCCTTCACAGCAGCAACCTTCAACGTGCCGCGAATCTTGTTCACAACGAGAGTTGCGAGAGCTTCGCCATCGACGTCTTCTGCGACGATGAGGAGAGCCTTGCCCTGCTTAGCGACCTGTTCGAGGATCGGGAGAAGATCCTTCATGGAGCTGATCTTCTTGTCGTAGAGCAAAATGAACGGATTTTCGAGGTTGACTTCCATCGTGTCCGTGTTCGTTGCGAAGTACGGAGAGAGGTAGCCGCGGTCGAACTGCATACCTTCGACGACGTCGAGAGTGGTTTCTGCGGTCTTCGATTCTTCGAGAGTAATCACGCCGTCCTTGCCGACCTTTTCCATCGCGTTGGCGAGGAGTTCACCGATTTCTGCGTCATTGTTTGCGGAAATCGTTGCGACCTGGGCAATGTGTTCCTTGCCGTTGATCTTGACAGCCATCTTGGCGAGCTTTTCGATCACAGCGTCAACAGCTGTGTCCATGCCGCGCTTGATGTCCATGGGGTTTGCGCCTGCTGCGACGTTCTTCAAACCTTCGCGGGTAATTGCCTGGGCGAGAACCGTTGCGGTAGTCGTACCGTCACCGGCTGCGTCGTTCGTCTTGCTTGCGACTTCCTTGGCCATCTGTGCGCCGAGGTTTTCGAATGTATCTTCGAGTTCGATTTCCTTTGCAACGGAAACGCCGTCCTTCGTTACGGTCGGAGCGCCGTAGACCTTGCCGATCATCACATTGCGGCCCTTAGGACCGAGGGTGACCTTCACTGCATTGGCGAGCTGATCTACGCCCTTCATCAATTTTTCACGTGCTGCAACATCGAATTTCAATTGCTTTGCCATTTTTTTCTCCTAGTCTAAAATCTTTTGAGGTCTGTTGTTCGTATTAGAGGATTGCGAAAATGTCGCTTTCACGAACGATCAAATATTCCTTGCCGTCCACGGTCACTTCGGTGCCGCTGTACTTGCCGTAAAGAACCTTGTCGCCGACCTTAACGTCCATAGCGATAGCCTTGCCGTTTTCGTCCTTCTTGCCCGGACCCGCTGCGACGACGGTACCCTGCATCGGCTTTTCTTTTGCGTTATCAGGAATGTAAAGTCCGCTGACGGTTTTTTCTTCTGCCGGAGCCGGTTCAATCAGAACTCTATCTGCAAGTGGCTTAATCATAGTTTCTATACCTCGTTTGTTGAAATGGACTGTCGCTTTCGCGATCGTTGTTCATGCCGATGTTATGCAAGAATCGTGCCAATGCGTGAAAAATGGCTTTTTAAGCGCTTTTTAGGGATTTTTCTGCGAAATTGTTTCAGTGCGTGTTTCAAAATGAAACGTTCGCAAAATGTCGGAAATTAAAACGATTTGAACGAGCCTTTTCTATATTTGGGAAAAACAAAGAGGTTTCCATGAGCTATCAGTCTAAAGCAGAAGAAAATTTTCTGAATCTTTCCAAGAACCCCTATCCTGGCCGTGGAATCGTGCTCGGCACATCTCCGGATGGAAAAACCCTTGTCCAGGTCTATTGGATCATGGGCCGCAGCGTCAACAGTCGCAACCGCGTTTTTGAACTGGAAGATTCGGGCTTTGTGAAAACCAAAGCTTTTGACGAAAGCAAGCTCACCGATCCGCATTTGATCATTTACTATCCGGCACGTCATTTGCCGAATTCCCACATTATCACGAACGGCGATCAGACGGATACGATTTTTGACGGCATTCGCTTGGGCGGTACTTTTGAAAGCGCACTGGCTACGCGTGAATATGAAGACGACGCTCCGAACTTTACCCCGCGCATTTCCGGTATTACATACCGCAGCGCAAATCCTTATGTTTACCAGCTTTCGATTCTCAAGTCCGAAGACAATTCTGAAGACGCCGGCTGCATCCGTGAAACGTTCAGCTATGAAAAGGCCATTCCGGGCCTTGGACATTTTGTTTCGACCTATGTGACGAACGGAAGCCCGATTCCGTCTTTTGCTGGAGTTCCGCAGTGGATGCCGATTTTCGATTCCGCAGAAAAGACGTTGGACACTTACTGGAAGGCTCTCGATGCCGACAATAAGGTTTCTTTGCTTGTGAAGTGGATCGACCGCGATACCTTTGCCGCAAAGACTTTGATCGTCAACAAGCTCGGCTAATTTTCAGAAGTAAAAAAATGAAACCTCGATTGCGAAATGCTTTCGAGGTTTTATTAATTTAAAACAAAAAATGCGGAGGGTTGCATGGATAAAGCGATATACCAGATTTCCACATTGAATGCTTTGGCTTTGGGATATACTCGCAAGGTGGTTTCCATTGAAGATTTGCTTGCCCATGGAGATACGGGCCTTGGAACTTTTGAAAACCTGGATGGGGAAATGATTGTCTTGGACGGGCATTGTTACCGGGCATCTGACAATGGGGCTGTGACGGAACCTCCTTTGACAATGGGAGTCCCCTTTGCGTCGGTTGCGGTTTTAAAGGGAATTTCTGAATTTGAAATCGGGGAATTGGATTCTGTTAGTGCGCTGAAGGATTTTTTGAATCTGAAAATCGAAGAAGATTTTGGGTTAAACAGCATGCATATTGTGCGGATCGACGGCTTTTTTGCAAAGGTGGATGCCCGGTCGGAAAACGGTCTTAGAACGCAGCATGTAGAACTGAAGGAACTGCTCGGTAAATACCAGAAGGCTTTCACTTTTGAAAATCTTCGGGGTTCGTTAGTTTGTCTGTATTATCCGGATTACATGGAAGGGATCAATGCCGCTGGTTGGCATTTCCATTTTATTTCCGAAGATAAGACCCGGGGTGGCCACGTCTTTGACGTTGCGTTAAAATCTGGCGTTGCGCGCCTAGATAAAATCAGCAAACTAGAAATGCAGCTCCCGAGAGAAGCTGCATTCGACACCTATTCCCTGACCAAGGCTTCCCAAAAGGATATTAAGCAGGTGGAGCAGGGTAAAGGCTAGCTTTACTTTTTGAGCGCCGAAAGAAAATCTTTGAGACGGGCGTCTTTGGGATTATCGAAGATTTCTTCCGGAGAACCGTCTTCTTTGATGACGCCGTCGGAGAAGAAGAGTACACGGTTTGCGACTTCCCGTGCAAAGTTCATTTCGTGGGTGACGACAAGCATCGTCATTCCGGATTCGGCGAGTTCCTTCATGATTTTGAGAACTTCTCCGACCATTTCTGGATCGAGAGCGCTTGTGGGTTCGTCAAAGAGAAGCACTTCGGGGTTCATGGCGAGAGCGCGGGCGATGGCGATGCGCTGTTGCTCGCCGCCGGAGAGCTCTGGCGGGCGATGTGAGAGGCGTGCTTCGAGGCCGAATTTGCAAAGGAGTGTCTTC
>JAGDBD010000094.1 GCA_017959225.1 Fibrobacter sp.
CGCTTGATGCCCGGAATCTTCTTGAGGCCGGCCATGTCGATTTCGTTGTCGAAGTGACCGATGTTACCCACGATGGCGCGGTGCTTCATCTTTTCCATCTGGGCGGCGCTGATGATGCCGGTGTTGCCGGTGGTGGTCACGAAGATGTCGGCGTAGCTCACGACTTCGTCGAGGGTCTTGACTTCGTAGCCTTCCATGGCGGCCTGGAGTGCGCAAATCGGGTCGATTTCGGTGATGATCACGCGAGCGCCCTGACCGCGGAGGGACTGGGCGCAGCCCTTACCCACGTCGCCGTAGCCGCAAACCACAGCAATCTTACCGGCCATCATCACGTCGGTGGCGCGGTTGATGCCATCGATGAGGGAGTGGCGGCAACCAGAGAGGTTGTCGAACTTGGACTTGGTCACAGAATCGTTCACGTTGATAGCCGGGAACTTGAGACGCCCTGCCTGAGCCATCTGGTACAAGCGATGCACGCCGGTAGTGGTTTCTTCGGAAACGCCACGGAGAGTTTCACGGGCGCGAGTCCACTGTTTGGGATCTTTCTGGAAAATCTTTCTGCAAGTCGCAAGGAAAACACCCCATTCTTCGGAGTCGGTTTCCGGATTAAATTCAGGCACTTTGCCAGCATCTTCGAATTCGGCGCCGCAGGTCACAAGCATGGTGGCATCGCCACCGTCATCCACGATGAGGTCTGCGGTTTTTCCGTCCGGCCATACGAGAGCGCGAGCGGTATTTTCCCAATATTCTTCCAGAGATTCACCCTTCCAAGCGAACACAGGCACACCCTGCGGATTATTTACACTGCCGTTCTTGCCGACGACAACAGCCGCCGCAGCATTATCCTGCGTGCTGAAAATATTGCAAGAGACCCAACGCACATCTGCGCCTAAGTCAGTGAGGGTTTCAATAAGGATTGCTGTCTGCACAGTCATGTGGAGGCTACCCATAATGCGGGCGCCAGCCAGCGGCTTCTTGCCTTCGTATTCCTTGCGGAGGGCCATGAGGCCCGGCATTTCGGTTTCGGCGAGATCCAATTCCTTGCGGCCTTCGATCGCAAGGTTGATATCCTTAATTTTGTATTCCATAATGTCCTCTTGGATTTTCTTCTAATTCTTATGCATAAATATAAAAAAGCGCATAAGCTTTTTCAATGTTCACAAAATTCCCTCGTTTTCGACAAAATCCACATTTTTAACAATTTATCCACAGATAGTCCACCCCGTTCTTGGGGAGTGAGCCGGAGCATTCCCTTGTGAAATTTCGAAATATTGTTATTTTTGGGACTCCAAAAAGTTTTTTCAATGGTAACGTGTTGTTACCTAAAGGTTTAGAACTATGAAAAGAACATTCCAGCCGCACAACCGCAAGCGTCACAATACTCATGGCTTCCGCGCTCGTATGGAAGACCGTTGGGGCCGTGCTGTTCTCAGCCGTCGCCGCGCCAAGGGTCGTAAGCGTCTCACGGTCAGCGACACCATCTACAAGAAGTAAGGCCTGGTATTCCCAGTCTACGTTCTTTTAGACTCGAGTCCGAGTCCGATTATCGACAAATCGCCCACCACGGAAAACGAGTTCATTCACCATCTTTGATGATGCAATGGATCGAAAGCCCGGATGGGGTTTGTCGTTTTTGTTTTTTGGCACGCAAAAAGAATGGCAGTGCCGTTTACAGGAACCGTTGCAGACGTATTCTACGTCCGATCTTTTTTGAAAAAGCGCCGCACGTTCCTGCGCCCGTATGGGCAATGATTATCGTAAAAGATAAAGAAGGGGAAATGACTTCGGAGCGCATGCATCGCAGCGCCGAGAAGCTCTTTGAAAAAATGGGCTGGCTATGAGCATCAAGCGAGCCTTGGAAGAAGCCCTGATCTTCCCGATCCGTATTTACCGAAAAGTTCACCCGTATTTTTTTCACGGAGTCTGCAGGTTCACACCTACGTGTTCTGAGTATGCAATCGAAGCGATTCGAGTACACGGAATCTTCAAAGGTTTCTATCTTGCAGTTTTTCGAGTGTTACGTTGCAATCCCTTTTGCCGGGGAGGTTACGACCCGGTACCGCCAAAGAAAGAAAAACTATGAAAATGAAACCCTCCACCCTTATCGGTCTCATTCTCCTCGTCGGCCTTTTCGTATGGTCGATGACCATGTCCACCAGCCGCGCCGAAGAACAGGCAGCAGCCCAACGAGCAAAGGCAGAAGCCGCTCAAACGCAGAACGTTCGTTCCGGCTCTTTGCAAGTTCCGGAGCTTTCTCCGCTGGATTCTGCAAAGCTTGCCCCGGCGACACTCGCACCGGCAGCAAAACCTGTAGCCGTCGACACCTTAAAGGATTCGGCTCAAGTCGCAGAAGCTCCCAAAACGATCGAACGTAAAAAAGTGACCGTCGAAAACGACCACTTCTCCGTGGTATTCGACAATCTCGGTGCAAAAATTACAAGCATCGTTGTAAAAGCCCTTCCGGATTCTGCCGGCAATTTCCCCGAAATCATTTCCGATACGGCAAAAGGCGCTCTCGGTTTAAAAATCGACGGAGTGGACCTTTCGAACCAGCTCTTCGCCCTTCCAGAAAACACTCCGGAAAAAATTCTCGTCGATAGCGACAAGAGCCTTTCTTTCACTTTTGCCGATCCCAACGGCAACAAGGTCATTCGCGTTTACAGCTTCACCAAAGACGGAGTTTCCATTCAGCAGTCGGTGAAGTTCGAAGGATTCCGCCCGAACGATTACGAAATCATCTGGGACGGCGGTATGAAAGAAACAGAAGCCTTCCCCAAGGGCAGAAGCTTTGGCGGGGGCGCTTACTTCTTTAGCGAAGTGATCTTCAACGACATGTACAGCGTGGAACGCGAAACGGTCCGCGACAAAGAAAAGTTCAACGAAAAAGACGGAAAGATTCTTTGGGCAGGCATGCGCCGCAAGTACATTGCCGCAGTCATCAAATATCCGGAAGCTTCCGAAGCCACCCTCACCGCGGAACACTTCGACACCAACGGAGAAAATTCCAAGGATCCGGGAACTTACCGCATCAAGCTTTCCGATTACATGCACGACAATGCGACCATCGACTTTGACTTCATGATTCTTCCGCTGAACTGGAGCGAAATCAAGAGTTTTGACTTGGGATTCGAAAAGATCATCGTCAGCGGTTGGACCTGGTGCGGAGCGGATGTCTGGTTTGTCGCCATCTGCGGATTCCTCCTCTGGCTTCTCAAGTTCTTCTACTCGATCATTCCGAACTACGGTGTGGGCATTATCCTTTTAACGATCGTTGTCCGCTCGATTACCACGCCGCTTACCTTGAAGCAGCTCCGTTCTACCCGCGGCATGAGCAAGCTCAAACCGCAGCTTGATGAAATCAATGTGAAGTACCGCAGCGATCCGCAAAAGAAGCAAGCTGCCATCATGGAACTCTATGCCAAGAACGGTGTAAATCCCATGGCTTCTTGCACGGGCGGATGCCTCCCGATGCTCATTCAGATGCCTGTGTTCTTCGGTCTCTTTATGGTATTCGGTCGCGCTATTGAACTTCGCGGTCAGCCGTTCATGGGCTGGATTACAGACCTCTCCCGTTCCGACGTGATTTGGAACGGCATCACGATTCCGTTTGTGATGCCGGACGGTATTGCGATTCTCCCCATCGTGATGGTGTTCACGACTTATTTCCAAACGAAGCAGTCCATGGCTTCCATGACAGATCCTGCCCAGCAGAAGATGATGGTCTGGATGATGCCTATTATGATGTTCCTCTTCAGCGCCGTGATGCCGTCTGGACTTGTGCTCTACTGGATCGTTTCGAACCTCTGGGGCATTGGACAGTACGCTCTTGTGAACCGTTCTCGCCGTTTGGAAGAACAGGGTTCTACAAAGTTCAAGGGCAAGAAGGTCCAGGACGCTGTTATCGTGAAAAAGAAGTAATTCTCTCTTTCTCGAAAATTTTGGACTGGCGTTTTGCCAGTCCATTTTTTATTTATAAAGAAAGTTCACAATCGAGGTTTCCATGGAATTAAACTGGAAAGAATCCGAAAGCAAAATTTGGGCAGAAGACGAAAACGGGAAAACTCTTGCAGTCATCGATTTTCCAAGTATCGATGACAATACATTCGACATTACGCACACCGAAGTAGACCCTTCCTTGCGCGGTCAAGGCATTGCAGATAAACTTACCCGATCTGCTGCACAAAAAATCCAAAAAAGCGGGAAGAAAACCGTTCTTTCATGCTCTTACGCAATCCGCTGGTTTAGCCGCCACAAGGAGTTTGTAGAAATCCTGGCCGACCCTCAAAAAGAAGCGGAAAAAGCGGCGAACCTAAACGGTCCTGCTTGCGGAATCCAGCTGCCTTAAAGTTCCCTGCGGCGCCATCTGCGGCGAAGCCTTTTCGCTCGCCAAATGACTCGCCCCAAAAGATCTTCTCGCTTGGCATGGATCAGTCCAAGGAAAAGATAAAAGACGGAAAGTTCAAAAAGCCGAATCAAATTGTGTGAAACTTCTTGGAAGTTCGCTCCGATATTTTGAATGCTGAGCCATGTCGGAATCGCATAAGTCGACGGAATAAAGGCTGCGATCATCTGAATTGCTCGGGGCATATTTCCCGACGGCCAACTGAATCCCGAAGCGAACACGACAAAGATCGGAACGCTTGCAAACACGAGCAGCGCCGTTTCGCGGTATTTAAAAAATTGCGCAATCCACATGCCCATATTCACCACGGCGCCGAAGAACAATAATCCAAACAGAAGCACCAGCCATTCGTTTCCACGATCCGGAAATCCGAACACATGGTAAATGACAAATTTAAAGAAGAATAACGCTGCGAGATAGTGCAGAATGTAAGCAAGAGAACGCCCAAAATAACGGATCAAAAGCGGTGCACCTTCCGTTTCGTCGTCATTTTTAAAAACTTTGAAATGGCGATTCTTGCGGGGCCCGCCCATGACGCCAACCGCCACAAGGAGCGTCTGCTGCAAAATGATCATCAGCACGGCACTCACCGCATAAATTCCATAGCCACCCGAAGCGTTGAACATTCTAAAGAATCGCGTCGGAATCGGATCGCGAATCGCCATCGCTTCCGAAAGGGAATGCCCCTGCATCACAATCCGCTTTACTTGAGTCGTCGCCCCCACAGACATTGCCGCAGTCGTAAAAGCGCTCGCCACGTTTCCGTACAAAAGAATAAATCCACCGTGGCAATAAACACCCACCGATGCATTTTGCCCTTTGCGAAGATCCGCTTCAAGCCCTTGAGGAATCTTCATGTAGCCGTAGATCTTTTCATCGGCTAAAGCTTTTTGCGCTTCTAATTCGTTTTCATAAATGGCGACAATCGTATCTTCCTGCATAGCCGATGCCGCACGGATAATCTGGTGCGACATGGTAGAATGGTCCAAGTCCACAATCGCAGCCGGGGCTTTGTTTGCTACCTGATTTTTATACGGATAAGGATAGTAGAATGCGTAAAAAATCACGCCAAAGAAAACGATCAGCATAACCGCCGGATCTTTTGCAAAAGCCTTCCACTCGGTAAGCGTCACCTTAAAAAGAAGGTCGATCATGCGGAACATAATTCAGCCTCCTCTTTTTTAGCTTGGCGCGGTAAACGAATGCCCATAGTAAACACGGACACCAGCGACCAGAATACAAAAAACACGGCAAGGATTTCAAAGGAGTGAAACGCGCGTTCGATTCCCAAATGTCCAAAGAAAAACGCCGATTGGAGCTGCATCATCTGCGTAATCGGCAAAATAAAAGTCCAACACCGAATCACAAACGGCATGGCAAACACCGGGAACGTCTGACCGCAAAAAGCAAAAGCCGGTCCGCCGACAACCGCAGAGGCGCTCAACGCAATACGCATTTCGCCAACGATCCCCACAAAAGAAGCTCCCATCGCCATGCACACCGCCACCATTAAATAAGCTCCACCATAGAGCACCACCTTGTCGATCGTTTCGATCGCAGGCATCCCGCTTCGAACAATGGCAAGCATTCCCATCAGCTCGGTTCCAAGAATCAAAACGCCGGGCCAAAGCCTTCCCAAATAAGCGGTGACAATAGAATTCCCCGACAGCGAAAGCCACTTCCCCACTTCCTTTTCGCGAATCGGAAACGCATACAGGTATGCACCCAAAAGCATCGCTATAATGTGGAAAAGCGCGATCACAAGACCGATGCCCAAAAAGTATTCAAAGTTTCCTGTGGGGTTCCCCACAATGTGAAGTTCCACGCTAATCGGATTTTGAATTGTATTCTTTGCAAGGATTGCGCCCTGCGTTGCCACGGCCACGCGAATGTCGTTCGTAATCAGCTTACTCGTTAAAAGGGACTGCCCGTTCGTATAAACGGTTACCGCAGGCGCCTCTAACCGAACCGCATGCCGTTCCAAATCGTGAGGAATGTAAACGAAAGCAAGAATTTCACCGCTCCGCATCGCAGAGGAGCATTCCGAAATATCCTTGCAACGTTTTTTTATGGCCGAAGTTTTTGTCGCTTCAATAGCACGCAAAAGCTTCCCTTGAAATTCTCCACCACCTTCGGCAACTGCACCAATAGGAAGCTCATACGGAGATTCCGCCGAAAACATGGAAATCATTAAACTGCAAAGCGCAATGGGAAATATGAAAAGCAGAAGGGCTAGGGAAAAGTCCTTTCTAAAATATGCGCTTCCTGCAACTTTCCAAATATTCCGGAGCAATTTACTTCTCCGAATTTCGATCCCAAAGAACAGTCATACCCGGGCGAAGTCCTTCCACCGGAGCCTGCGGGCGTAAACGGATTTCAAACGTTTTCAAATCAAAGCCGCCGCTTTCCTTGCTGCTCTTCCAGACTGCGTAATTCCCTGCGCTTGCAATGTAAAAGACTTCCATCGGAACGGTCTTTCCAAGTGCCGGGACTAAAAGGTCAAAAACTTTTCCCTTCTGAATGTTCTTGAGATCATCTTCACGGGCGTTGAAAACAGCCCAAGCATCTTTTAAATCCGTAATGGCGACAACTGGCATTCCAGCGCCTACCACTTCCCCTTCTTCCGAAATTTTAAGAGTAATTTCACCCGTAATCGGAGCGACGATCCGTGTTTCATCAAGGTAAGCTTTCACTTCTGCCTTTGCACCGTCTGCCTGCAAAACGAGAGCGTTGGCAGCCGCTTTATCTTCTTCGCGGGCACCGTTGACAGCCTGCGTGTACTGCGCCTTGGCAGCTTCCACCTGAGCCTTGGCTGCATTCATCTGCGTTTCCGCTTCGTCGCGTTTTTGCACAGGGAGAACGCCTTCGTCATAAAGTTTTTGTACACGTTCATAAGTCGTCTTGGCAAGGTTTGCCGCTTGCTCCGCACGGGAAAGCACAGCCTTTGCCGCATCGATCTGTTCGGAACGGGCACCGTTCTTCGCTTTTTTGGCCTGCGCCTGCGCCGCCTTGTAAGCGCCTTCCGCCTGGATCTTCTTCGCTTCCACTTCCGGGCTCGAAATTTCGGCAATGATATCGCCCTTCGTCACGTTATCGCCTTCGTGCACCGCAATGGAGCTAATGCGTCCCGGAAGTTTTCCTGCAACCATTACCCGATGCGCTTCAATTTGCCCCTGCAAATATTCAGGCTTCGGAGTCAATGCAAAATTCCGGATCGTGATAAAAGCTGCAACAAGCAGCGTCACAATCATCAACAACGTCAAAAAAGCCGGAATCTTTTTCATTTTCCATTCTCCAGATAATCTTGAATCTTTTCCACCTGGCCGCTCGTTTCCAAAAGTCCCGCGAGAGCCATCGTCGCATCGAAATTCGCTTTAAGCAGCGCAATGCGAAGGCGTTCCAAGGAAAGTTGGGCGTCCACCACATCAAGGCTCGTTCCCATGCCCGCATTGAACGCCTTCTGCTGATCTTCCAAAGATTCTTTGGCAAGTTCTTCCGTTTTCTTTAACGATTCAATGCGTCCCTTCGCATGTTCATATTCGCGGTAACGCTTTTCCACGAGCAACGAAATATTTTGAACGGCCTGATTTTGAAGGCTCAACACTTCGTGCTGCGTCGCTTTGGCTTCCGCCACTTTTCCAGCGGTTTCGCCACCGTGGAAAATATTCCATTCGGCCACAACGCCTACAGCCCATTCCGGTTCAAGAATCGTCAAGTCTTTTGTATAAAGTTCTTTTTTTCCAAAAAGGGCTACCGTCGGGAAATAATCGCCCCGGGCTGCGGTCACAGCCCGTTCACTCCTTTTTTTCGCCTGTTCCAACTGCTTCATGCCGGGATAATTTTCTACAGCCCGTTTTTTATAACTTTCCAAAGACTCCGAAAGTTCCTTCGGTTCAATGGATGTCGTGGTGGTCAAAGCCGTATCGCTTTCCCCGAGGGTGTTCGCCAGGGCAAGGCGGGCAAGGGAGAGATCCCGTTCCGCATTTCCTTTTTCCGTTTCCGCTTCTACAAAAGCCACTTCAGCGCGCAAACGTTCCGCTCGGGAAATCTGTCCACCTTCTTCTAGCTTTTTCGCCTGCTCCACGTGCGCTTGGATCGTGTTAAAAGCTTCCGTACGAAGCTCAACCATTTCTTCGGCAAGGTGCACCGTAAAATAACGGGTGCAAACTTCCATCATCACGGTATTTTCTACCAGATTGTAAGCCGCTTTTTCCGCTTCTACATTTTCCGTTGAAGCTTTATAGGCGGAATAGATTTTTCCACCGGTAAAAATCGGCCACACAAGAGATGCTGTAGCGTTAAAGAACAGATCGTCCTGAACTTTTATCCGGAATTTGTCTTCGGGTAGTTCACTTGCTAACGCCTGCTGGCCTTGAGTCGCCGCTTTTTTGGCAGCGGTCTGGGCCATGGTTTGGCCTTCGTCACCGTAAGAGGCGTATTGTTGACTTGCCAGCGCATAAACGCTTGTATACGTCGAAGCGTAATTAGAGCCTAAAATAGCCGTGCGCATATCCCCAAGGTCGATCGTAATATCGTCATCGATTTTCGTCACCTTTCCGGTAATCGAAAGTTTTGGCATAAAAAGGGAACGAGCCGAAGTCTTTTGGGCTTCCGCCTTTTCGATATGCGTTTTGCTCGCCACGAGCTGGGGGTTCTTCAGTTTCGCCTTTTGCATTGCGTCTTGCAACGAAAGCGGTTCTGCAAATGCGATTACAGACCCCATTAAAATCAGATTTAATAAATATTTATTCATTTTCTTAAAAGATATTAAACATTTACAAAAATGGCGAATTTGGGCATCTGCCCCCAAGACCCGTTTTGCTTCCATATTTATCATAAAATCATTTTCTTTTCATTACAAAATCTACATAAGATGTTCTCGGGAACGAATTAAGAACACTTAATCACAGTGAAAAGAATTTTACAAGAAAAATAAGCCGTTCTAAATTATTTTAATAACCGTCAAATTTGATTTGTCCGACGGGACGAGGTACCTATGAAATTCCCTTTTGCCAAAACGGCACTGCTTGTAAGTGCAGCTGTTTTTACATGGAACTGCTCCAGCGATTCGTCGAGTAGTCCGGATGTCGTAACTCCGGGTGAATCTTCTTCGAGTGCTGTCGTCGCAGACCCCGCTGCAACTCTCGTCGCTGAAACCCCGGCCGGAAACATCTATTCCGACATGACAGTCCGCGATGAATCCGGTAACGTTATTGGTTCTTTCGACGCCGAATCCGGTAATATTACAAAGAATGACGGCTCCGTTTACGATACCAACGGCAATTTGGTTTCCGGTCCTACCTCTTCGGCAGCTACCGGCGACATTACTTCTTCTGCAAGTGAAAATCCGGTGACGTCTTCGGCTAGCGAAGATGTGACTTCCAGCGCAAGCGAAGAAAACCCCGACATTTCCAGCAGCACAAGCTCCTTCAGCGGTAGCGGTGTCATGGATCCCAGCGGTTATGAAGTTCCCGTTTTGAAAACCCTTTTGGGCAACGGTGCAGAAGGTTGGAGCTCCCGCTATTGGGACGCTTGCAAACCGCACTGCTCTTGGCCGGGCAACGTGGATACCACAAGCGAAGCCACTTACCAGGCAGGTTACACCACCACTCGTAACTGCAACATCCACGATGTAGAAATTCCGACTTACACTTTGAGCTACAATGTTCAACAGTACTGGATGGGCTACCAAGGCACAACAAGCGCATGTTCTAGCGACCGAGGCGGTGGAAGCGGCGGAGCGTTCGTCTGCACCGACATGGCTCCTGTTGCAGTAAACGACACCCTTTCTTACGGATTTGTGGCAGCACCGGGCAGCGGAAACGCAGGTTGCGGCAAATGCTACCATATTCAATTCAACGGCGGTAACCATGCAAACGACATCAAGGCTGCCCACAAAGCTCTCGCCGGCAAGCACATGATCGTGATGGCTTCGAACATCGGTTACGACGTGGAAGAAGGCCAGTTCGATATGATGGTCCCGGGTGGCGGTGTCGGCCTTTATGACGCCCTTTCTACCATGGTCAGCGGATCTGATGTACAATGGGGCGCCCAGTTCGGCGGGTTCCTCACTTATTGCCAGCAGTCTCTCGGTTACGACAACACGGTGGCCAAGTATCAGGAATGCGTCAAGGACATGTGCGCAGCCGCCTTCACCGGATACGACAACCTTCTCAGAGGCTGTAACTGGTTCGCCGATTGGTACATGACAGCTGACAACCCGACTTACAACTGGGAAGAAATCGAATGCCCGCAGTATTTGATCGACAAGTATAAAACAACGATCAATACCACAAAGGATACCCGCATCGCATGGCGTGACGACTGGTCTACCTATACGGGCGAACCGTTGGACACTCTCGAATGCCTTTCCGCTTCTTACCCGCAAGGTTGCAACAACTAACAAGCTTCTAAGGTGTGTTTGGATCAAAGCAGAGGAATCATGAAAAAACTCTATCTACCTATTATCGCCATTTCCGCAGCTCTCTTTGCTTGGAACTGCGGTGAAAGTTCATCTTCCAACAGTTCGACGCCAGAAGATGGTCCGAACGTTTCGGAATTGCCGTATTACGTTGCCGGCTACACCATCGATCCGGCCACAGGTATCGTCTACAATTTGTCTACCGGCGAAGCCGCTGGCCAGCTGAACGCAGACGGAACGATTACCGATGCCGCAGGCAATATCTTCCTTGCAGCCGACACAACTCTGCTTCCAAACATCACATCCGTCGGCTATCTGGTAGACAATAACGGTAACGTGACCGACGTAAACGGTAACAGCATCGGAACGTTGAATGCCGATGGCAAAACCATCACCTTGACCGATGGCTCCGTGCAAGATCTTTCCGGAAACGAAATTTCGGGCCCGACTTCTAGCGAAGCCGTTCTCGTCAGCAGCTCCGCAGTAGCTCCGGATCCAGATCCGACAGCAACTCTCGTTGCTAGTGTCGCTGCAGGCGACATCTATTCCGACATGACGGTCCGCGATGCAAGTGGAAATGTCATCGGAACGTTCAACAGCAACACGGGTTACATCACCCTTTCGAACGGAACCGTTGTAGATACCAACGGAAACGTCGTTGGCACAGCTTCTTCGGCTTCCACCACCACATCTTCCGCTTCAAACGTCACGTCTTCTGCATCGTTCGTTGTCACATCTTCTGCATCCGAAATCACCTCTTCTGCTAGCCAGCAGCTCGGAAGCATTACCGTGACAGGCAATTTGAACCAGAGCGCTGCAAAGAACTCGTCTATTTCGACTATCGTCTTTAGCGGTGTTTCTGCTGAACCGTCCCGCACATGGGCGCTCAGCTGGCTCACCTGCACTTACGATCAGAACGCAAAGACTTACACCGTTGGCGGAACTGTCCCGGATTGGTTCCAGGAAGGCACTTCTTCGGAAACCTTTACGTTCCCAGAAGGAACCGCCACTTTGACGCTTACCGTCGGCAACGCATCGGTCGTCAGCTCTTCGAGTGCACAACAGCAGGTCGTAAGCTCTAGCTCTGCACCTTTTGTCGTATCCTCTTCTTCCGTAGCATCTTCTTCGAGCATCGCAAGCGTCGTCTCTTCGAGCTCTAGAGCTTCTACCGGAGGCTATGCAAAGAATAACCTGGTGAAAGTTTCTGGCGGTGCAAGCGGTTCAGGCTGGGCAACCCGTTATTGGGACTGCTGCAAACCGAGCTGCTCCTGGACGGCAAACGCCGGTAGCGGAAACGAAGCTAGAACCTGCACCGCTTCGGGCACCATCATTACCGACCTCAACGCAACTAGCGCTTGCAACGGTGGCAATGCTTCTACCTGCACAAGCCAGATTCCGATGATCATTGACGATAGCACCGCTTACGCATTTGCCGCAGTTCCGGCATCGAACGGTGGTCAGTGCGGTCACTGCTACGCTCTCACCTTCACCGGTACAGGTAAGTACGAAAGCAAGAGCCCGCAACAAGCTTTGAAGGGTAAAGTCCTTGTCGTGATGGCTTCCAACGTCGGTTCCGACGTGGAACAGGGCCAATTCGATATCATGATTCCGGGCGGTGGCGTCGGTTTGTATAACGGTTGTTCCGGCATGGGCTGGGGCGATATGGGCCAGACATACGGAGGTCTCCTTTCCGATTGCGAAAGCTCTGTCGGTTACAGCTACAGCGGACAGACCCTGATTACCAAGCGCCAGGAATGCCTCACTCAGAAGTGCAACAGCACCTTTGCAAATGATGCTGTCGCAAAAGAAGGCTGTCTCTTCCTCGCCACTTGGATGAGCGCCGCCGGCAACCCGAACCACACTTATGTGGAAGTCCAGTGCCCGGCTGAACTCAAAGCCAAGTATTAATCCAATAAGTGAATACAGCAAAAATCTCCTCGTTAAAGCGAGGAGATTTTTTTATAAGCAACAAGTTTTCAAGGATAAAGGTCTTTCTTTTTTAAATCTTTAACTAAAGATCCGGGCATCCATTTTTCAATCTTTTCATATTCCGGGTCAACAAGTTTTTTAGCGTAGGATTTGGACTTTTCAAGTTCCCCTGCGTCCAAATAGATCCGGGCCAAATTTCCGACAGCGCAAAAATAGCGTACCGATTTTCCTGTACGTGTCAAATAGGCTTTTGCGCTTTGCTCGTATATTGTCGCCGCTTCCCCATACTTTTGCTGCTTGTACAGCATATCGGCCTTCATCTGCAAAAAAACAGGATTCTGGGGAGCTTTAGAAAGCGCCCGTTCTACAACCTTCAAAGCCTTGCCATATTCCTGCTTATCGTAATACATCCAAGCGAGTGGCGTTGCAAACAGCGCCCAGAAAAGTTCGGAATTTTGGGAACGTTCTTCCAAAATTTTCAAATAAGCTTCTCGGTCATCCGAAACAAAGGGCAAAAAGCTCAAGCCGTCATCGACGTAATAAGCGTAAATCGCATAAAACGCCTGCGCATCTTTATCTGCAACGTCTTCAAATTTTTTTGCCGCACTGCGCGTGCCAAGAGCACCTTTAAAAGAACTTCCAAGGGATGTCTGCGCATAGCCAAGTTCAAATGCGCGCAACACATCCCAAGCGCCTTCCGCGGAACATTCCGCAAGTTCCTTCGCCGCTTTTTCCAGTGCAAGCGTGTCACCGACATCGTCGAATTCGCTCAAGCGCGCTACGTTCCGAAGAACGCATGCCGCCCCCGGATTTTTTTCACCGATCTTTTGGGAAATCAGGTAAGATTTTTGATAATCCGTCTTCAGCGCAAATTCCACAGAACGCTTCGCCTCGGCCTGCAATTCTTTTGGAAGAGCAAAGAAAGAAGTGTCTGCAAAGGCACTTGCTGCGCCGAAAAGCGTCGCCACAGCGACCGTTTTTATTCCAAAGTGTAATAACATTTGAAATTAAATATACCAAAATTCAGACGCCTTTTCAGAGCTCAAAAATTCACTAACTCGTTTTCAATCAAACAGTTACGTTTTTGCATATCTCCGATTCGATCCCAAGTGTCCCATTTTGCACCCAAAATACGGAGTGGCCGCTTCATGGATTTTAAAACTAGTTTAGAAGAAAGCGTGGAAGCTTTGAAAATAGGGAGATTCAAGCTTTGATTACAAAACGATTCTGTACAAATTAACTTTTGTAATCAAGAAATGAGAATTTCGTAACTTCGAAGCCTTCCACAATTTGTGTATATCAAAAGAAAGAGACCTGCGACAAATTCCGTCACACGTCCCGAGCAAAAGTCAACAAAAAAGAAGGCAACCTATGATGAAGATTCTTCACAAACCGGCCTCGCTTTCCCTGACCCTTTTAAGCTCCGGTTTTCAAGCATTCAAAAGACGCATCTCTCAAGAATTGATGCTTCGCAAAGGCGTCAATTTAGAAGATTACACAGACGACGAAGGACTTTACGCTTTCTATCTGCGCGGTGAACCCGAGAATTACGTCATGGACGCTCTCTGCGGTTGCACCGTTGACGAATACTGATCGCTAAAGCGGAATTCACTTAGACGGGCAAACCGTCTTGTTCGCAAATGTGCCTCCATCCACACTCATAATCTGGATGTTCGCGTTTGCACCCTTTTCAAAGCGAATATCTCCATATACGCCGTGGAATACCTTCTGCGAATAGATCTTCTTTACAAGTTCCGTTTCACCGGCAGCGATCAACGAGAAGATGATACTTGCAGCGCTGTAGCTCAAGCCGCTCACCTTATCCGCTTTAGGTTCTTCATTCCACTTGGACTTGTATGCAGAACGGAAATCCTTATACGTCTGGTTCGTATCGGCGTTTCCAAAAGAGACGCTAAAGTAAGAGCCTTCCACAAGCTTCTTGCCTTCATCGATCAAATCCTGACCATACCAACCCGAAGTTCCAAGCAAAGTTCCGTTCAACTTGTGATAAGCCACCTGGCGAGCGATCAGCCCTGCATCCGACGGGCTTGAACTCGGAATAAAGATTCCCGGAATCTTAAAGACGGAATCCTGCATAAAGGAGCGCTTTTCTTTTGCACCGATGGCGTCCAAATTTTTAACGCCACGTGCAATATTCATTTTGTGCAAAACCTGGTTAAAGCGTTCCGCACGGAGCTTGCGGAATTCGGTCGTATAATCGGGACGACCTTCTTCAAATTCCTGCGTAGCAAGAATCACGCCGCCACGGCTTTCGACCGCACGCGTAAAGCTCTGGGTCATGGCCGTTCCAAAATCGCCTACCGGAGAAAGCACTGCAAATTCATGAATTCCAAGGCAGTCCACTGCATAATTGGCAATGCCCGTCGCCAAATTGTCCATGCTGACATTCACCTGGAAAATGTTCGGGCCCATGCGTGAAATGCCTGCATCCGTCGCTGTCGGCGTAAGCATCGGAATATGGGAATGCGTAGAGCTGAGCCATGCAGCAACCGTTGCCGCTGGAGCGCTCATGATCGGTCCAATAATCGCAATGACGCTGTCCTGCGCAACGACCTGTCTTGTGCGGCGAAGCGCTTCCACAGCATCGGCATGGGTATCTGCAATGCGCAAATTCACTTTACCCTTGAGATTTGCCTTTTCCAAAGCAAGACGAGCGCCCTTCACCGCATCTTGACCGAATTCGGCAAAATCACCGGAAATCGGTGCGAGCACAAGTACGGTCGGAATCGAAGGCTTGCCTTCAAAATCGGCAATCGCAGACTTCGCTCTTTCTACCCAATCGCTATTTTCGTTAGCAGAAATGACCTTCTTGTACCAATAACGGGCCGCTTTGTAATTCTTCTTTTCGGAAAGTTCCTTGCCCAAGCGAAGCCAAGTGATATTTGCCACCCGACGATTCACAATTGCCTTGTCCGCAAAAGCGGTCAATTGTCCAACCGTAAAACGCTTGTCTTTTGCAATCGCCTGGCAAAGGAGATTTGCCGCATCTTCCTTGATGGAAGAATTTTTGCTGTAGTCCAAAACGTTCAAAAGGACTTCGACGCCTTTGACTGCAAGGGAATCCGAACGGAGCATCCGTTCTGCAGCGATCACTTCCACGCGGGAACGCTTCGGATTGCCGGCGTAATATTCTAAATAACGGCCGGTCAAACGGTCGAGATTTTCCGTGTCGTTCGTTTTCGCATAGCAGCGGGCCAAAAGTTCCGCAGCCTTTGCACCGTCTTCTTTATGCAGCTTTTTTTCGGCAAGCGGCTGGAGAAGTGTAATCGCCGAAGCGCAGTCTCCGCTTTGGATCGCCGATTCCGCCTGGGAAAGTTCCGAAGGCGCAGCGCTTACAACAGCAGCCGAAAAAAGGACTGCCGAAACCATGGGAAGAATCAAGTTTTTTACCATAAGATCTATCGAGCTTCAGAGCCGTTCGCAGTCTGGATGGCGACATGCTCTTTCTTGATGTTTTTTTGCATGTTCTCCGTGAGCTTGGCCCAGTCAACGATGTCAACGCGGAACGGAAGTCCGCTATCGGCAAACGCTCTTTCGACGCCGACCATTTTTTCAAAGGAGATCGGTTTGGGAGAAATTACCGCAACGTTCAACGCGGAATCCGGAGTCAGATCGACACCCGTTACACGTGATCCGTAGGCGTCCACGTCCAAACCTGAAAAGTGGACTTTTAAAATACGCTGGATTTTTTCCAGCTGGTCTTGTTCCAAGCATAACTGCATTGTGCCCCAAATATAGAAAATCGCATGGGAATCACAAACAGTAGTCTTAGAGCGAACTTTAACCTAATTCGTCATTTTAGCGTAAAAATGAGCCCATTTGTCGAATTCCGTCTACAAAAAGTTTACAGAATTCGCATTTTTACTTCTGAAATGAAAACTTTACCGGGAATATTCGCTTTTTTGATTTTTGTAAGCCTTTCCATGGCAACGGAAACTTCCCCTGCCGATTCTTTAAAGCAGGATTCCACCATTTCCGCCACGGCTGAATTTGCCCCGCGAGAGCCTCAAGGTCAAAAGCTTCCGGTTATCATCCCCTTTGCAGAAGTTACCGCGTTAAATGCACTAGTCTGGGCCTGGGACCGTTACGTTCTGCAAAAAAACTACGCAAAGACCGGGCCTTCGTACTGGAAGCGCAACTTTAAAGAAGGTTGGAAGTGGGACAACAACCATTTTGCAATCAACTTTTTTGGACATCCTTACCAAGGTTCTATGTACTATTCCGCAGCCCGATCCGCAGGGTACGACTTTTACGCGGGCTTCTTCTTTGCACTGGCAGGTTCCTGGATGTGGGAAGAATTCTGCGAAACGGAATACCCAGCGCCCAACGATCTGCTCGCCACAAGCATCGGCGGGACAATCTACGGAGAAATGCTCTATCGCATTGCCGAAAGGGCAACGTCCAAACCCGGAGCAGGCATTCTTGAAAACCTCTTCAGCTTTGCCGCAAGCCCCGTCGCCACGGTACAGGAATGGATCAACGGACCGAGCCCCACGAACCCGGGATACGCCCCCATTCGCTGGTCCGTTTTTGCCGGTGCAGGGTTACGCTTCGGAAACGAATTCCGGTATGACGAAGATGTGGACAAACGTTCCGACAACGATTGGAACGCTCTTTCTGCATTCTACGGCTTGGATCTTGCCTATGGAAGGCCCGATCGCAAAATCAAAGAACCTTTTGAATACTTCACATTCAGTTTTACACAGGACCAGAGCGAGGCCGGTATGATGATGCGGGTATCTTCTATCGGAAAGCTCAACAACCTGAACATGCGCCAAAACAGTTCTAACTGGATGGACCTAGCCTCTTATTTGCACTTCGATACATTCTACGGGGATCTTGTTGAAATGTCCGCCTTGTCCATCGGTCTCGGTGCAGACGTAAGCGTGGAACTTTCTGAACGCTTCCACCTTCGCATGACCCACATGCCCTCTTACGTAATTCTTGGATCTTCGGACTTTAATTATGACGAAGTCCTTGCCGCAGCCGATTCCAATTATAAAAGCACTCGCAATTACCAGTATAGCCTTGGCGGAAGCTATAAAGTCTATCTGGAACTCGAATGGAAGAATCGCGGAAAAATCGCAGATCAGGCATCCGCTTACATTTTCCGCAGCTGGCCAAATACCGAACCGCACTACGGCACCAAGGGATACGACTTTGTCGCGTTCAACAACTTCTTTATCGAAGCCTATTTACCGCTGAACTTTGCGGCAGGTATCCGCTTGAATTCCTACGCAAAAATCGCCGCGTATGAACGTGTAGAACCGATGTCTAGAACCATGCACGCCCTAGGCGTGTATGTGCGGTACAACATTTAAAATTTTCGAAATCTCAAACGAGCTTTTGTAAAATCAACTGGCGAATCTGATCTTGAATCGTATCGGGATCACCATTTGCATCCACAAGGCTTACACAATCCGAAAATTCGTTTGCGATTTTTAAATAGCCGTTACGAACCCGTTCAAAAAAGCTCACCGCTTCGCTTTCAAGGCGGTCCGCGACACGGTTATCGCCCGCTTGGCGGCGACGGCTTTCTTCTAACGATACATCGAGAACGATTGTCAAATCGGGATTATAATTTCCACAGGTAATCTTTGAAAGTTCAAGGACCATCTGCGGATCGATCTGTCTGCCGTAGCCTTGGTAAGCAAGAGTGCTCCATGCAAAGCGATCGGCAAGAACGATTTTTCCCTGTTCCAAAGCAGGTGCAATTTTTTCGGCAATGACCTGTGCACGGGCAGCATTGTACAGCAAAAGCTCCGTTCTAGAATCCATAACGCCTTTGTAACGGATGTCTAGTAAAAGCTTCCGGATATTTTCCGAAATTTCGGAACCGCCCGGTTCGCGGATCGTGAGCACATCAAAGCCCTTGCCGATTAAAAACTCGGCAAGGCGCTTAAGCTGCGTACTCTTTCCGCAGCCATCAATGCCTTCGAGACAAAAGAATTTCTTCGCAGTCTTCATCAGTCAAAGCTTTAAGTCGTTCGGAGTCTTGCCCTCTTCGTACTTAAACACTTATTCCGCATTCTTACCGTGGCACTTCTTATACTTAAGGCCCGAACCGCACCAGCAAAGATCGTTACGGCCAAGCTTTGGACCGGCGCTCTTCACCTGGGCACCCGGAATCGTGCGACGGAGAGCCTGAGGGCGTGTGCCCGGCAATGCAGAACTCGGAATCGCACTAGAAGTCGGAGCTTCCGGCACGGGATCTACCGCCTGCGGAGCTTCTTCCTTCGGCTGTTCTTCCGGAGCCTGTTCTTTCGCAGGAGCTTCTGTTGCAGAAGTCTGCTGAGCGACTTCGCCATTCTGCGGAACCTGCTGCGGAGCCGGACGGTTCACTTTCTGAATCTGTTCCGGCGCAACGGAAACTCCATTTGCCAGCTGAATGCGAATGTTCAAAATACGCTGAGCGGTAAGCGTTGCGATGGTTTCAAGGCAGTTCTGGAAAATGGTGAACGCCTGGTTCTTGTACATCACAAGCGGATCCTTCTGGGCATAACCCTGGTAACGGATCGCATCCTTCAACTGATCCATCGCATAAAGGTTTTCCTTCCAATGCTGGTCGATGGTGTAAAGGAAAATACGGCGTTCAATGTTGCGGAAGTCATTGTCCGGAATGATTTCAACGAGCTTGTCGTACTTCTTTTTGCAAAGATCGATCACTTCGTCAAGAACCTGATCCGCAGACTTCTGAGCCCGTTCTTCTTCGCTCGGATTGTATTCGATTGCAAAGCTCAACTTGAGAGCCGTGGAGAGGCTTTCCCAGTTCCATTCATCGGCAAAACGATCCTTGGAAATAAACTGCGAAACCTTAATATCGCAAGCATCCTGAACATTTGCCCAAATGTCTTTACGAATTTCATCTCCATTCAAAATGCGACGGCGCAATCCATAAATCACCTTGCGCTGTTCATTCATCACATTATCATAATCGAGCAAATATTTACGGGTATCAAAGCTTTGGCTTTCCACACGCTTCTGCGCACCGCGAATGGAACGCGATACGATGGGGTGCGTAATCACTTCGTCATCACCAACGCCAAAGCGGTCCATCAACTGCTTCACATTGCTGCCACCAAAGATGCGCATCAGATCGTCATCAAGAGAAAGGAAGTACTGGGAAGAACCCGGATCTCCCTGACGTCCTGCACGACCGCGCAACTGGTTATCGATACGACGGCTTTCGTGACGTTCTGTACCGAGCACGTGCAAACCGCCGAGTTCCCGAACACCCGGACCGAGCACAATGTCAGTACCACGACCAGCCATGTTCGTTGCCACGGTCACTTTACCCTTGTAACCGGCGTACTGGATAATTTCCGCTTCACGGCTATGGTTCTTAGCGTTCAAAACATCGTGAGGAATCCCTTCCTTCAAAAGCAACTGGTGCATTTTTTCGGAACGTTCCACCGACGCTGTACCGACGAGAATCGGCTGACCGATTTCATGGCGTTTTTTGATTTCAGCCACAATGGCCTTCCACTTGGCCTCTTCGGTCTTGTAAACCATGTCCTGCATATCCTTACGGATGCAAGGCTTGTTCGTGGGAATCACCCACGTATTCATGTTGTAAATCTTGATGAATTCCGTCGCTTCCGTTTCGGCAGTACCGGTCATACCGGAAAGCTTCTTGTACATACGGAAGTAGTTCTGGAAGGTGATTGTTGCAAGCGTCTGATTTTCACGACGGATCTGCACACCTTCCTTCGCTTCAATGGACTGGTGAATACCGTCGGAGTAGCGACGGCCTTCCATCAAGCGGCCCGTATTTTCATCCACAATCACCACTTCGCCGTCGCGCACAATGTAATCGCGATCGCGGAGGAAGAGGTTTTCCGCCTTCAACGCCTGCTGAATGAAGTGCACCCATTCCGCATGTTCGCCGTAAAGGTTCGTAAATCCCATGAGCTGTTCCACGTGATTCGTACCACGTTCGGTCAGCTGAACGATCTTGTCCTTTTCGTCAACCGTATAGTCCTTGCCGCGAACGAGCTGGGAAACAAGCGCACGGGCCTTCTGATACTTGTCCGTCGCATCTTCTGCAGGACCGCTGATAATGAGCGGCGTACGCGCTTCATCGATCAAAATGGAGTCCACTTCGTCAACAATGCAGAAGTTCGGTTCACGCTGCACGACTTCCTTCGGATCAACAGCCATGTTGTCGCGGAGATAGTCAAAACCAAATTCATTGTTCGTACCGTACGTCACGTCGGAGTTGTAACTTGTACGGCGCTGTTCCGCATTCAGATCGTGAACGATCAATCCAACGGTCAAACCGAGGAACTTGTAAACGTAACCCATCTGTTCCGCGTCACGGCCAGCGAGGTAATCGTTCACCGTCACCACGTGCACGCCCTTTCCAGAAAGGCCGTTCAAGTACACCGGGCAGACAGCCGCCAAAGTTTTACCTTCACCCGTCGCCATTTCAGCGATAGCGCCTTCATGCAAAACAAGACCGCCAATCAGCTGTACATCGAACGGAAGCATGCGGAACGGCTTCACCGATTCCGGATAAAGTTCACGCACTTTGGCATAGAACTTGGCCGGCATAAAAATTTCCCATTCCGGCTTACCCGCTTCCAAATCCGCCTTGGCAGCTTCTACTGCGGAAAGAATTTCCGGATCCGTACCGAGCTTTGCAAAATCGAATTCGAACTTCGGCTTGAAAATGTTAAAAATACCGAGACGGCGGTCGCACGCTTCCTGGCAAACGGCAAAGGCTTCCACCTTGATATCGTCAAGAGTTTTCCCATTGTTCAGCGCTTCGCGGAATTCTGCCGACTTTGCAGCAAGATCCTTATCGTCCAAAGCTTCCAACTTTTTACGAGCTTCGTGAATCTGCGCAATGACCGGACGGAGCGATTTCACTTTGCGCTCGTGCGGAGTACCGAAGACCTTATGGAGAAGGGAATCCAAAATGCTCATAGATGATAAAATCCTTTTTGAAATTACCGCTCAAATTTAACAAAAACGAAAAAAGCGGCTCACGGATTACCCGTTTAAGCCGCCTTTTAGAGCTGGATTTCACTAAAGAGACTCCATCAACTCCACAAAGCATTCCGTATCACCGGAAATATCCAAGTTGAAGTCTTCAAAAGAAAACGCTTCGCTTCTCGTCCGTTCCTTGTATTCCGCATAAGCAGCTTCACAATCGGTCTTGTCCACCGCATAGCGCGGAGCAAGGGAAATCATGCAGCTTTTTTCCTCTTTTGAAACTTTCAATTCAATAAAATCCGGTTGCAAACGATTCACCATCACCTTAAAGCCCCTTTCCGATTCTGCAACTTCGCAATTTTCCGCAGAAAAGTTTTCGCCTTCAAAGAAATTGTCCAGAATTCCAATTTTCTTCAAGTTCGAAACAGCGCATTCTTCGGTAAAGAACGTGGACCTTGCAAGGATACCTTCTTTTTCTACCGTAAAGCCATGAATGATTCCGGCCGAATCCGTAGTTTCTTTCCAGTTTCCATAAGGGAAAACATTTCCTTCATAGATAAGCGAATAATAATCCTTTCCATAATCAAAAACGATCTTTTTATCGCGGGTGTAATAATCAAAAGTGCCAACGCGCTTTTTCCCTTTCAAAGACCAGTAAAGGGAATCTCCCTGTTCCCTGCAAACAGGCGCATACGTGACGATCACCGATTTTTCATCGTCGATTTCGTAATAAAGTTTTTCGTGATAAAGCACGTTCGAAGAGCCCAGCGCCACAAGAGACGTGCTTTCGGGAACGAGCATAAAACCGCTATCGACATTTGTCGATTTCTCGCTCCCACATGAGACGACGGCAAGCGTCGACATCAAAATCGCTATAAAAAATAGCAGCTCCCTCATCCAAAACCTTCTTGAATATGGCTTTTACTCAAAGCACTTTATTAAAAATAACTTACGCAAAAGAGTTCTCAAGAGAGCTTTATCACATTTTCAAAAACACGAATTTTCAAAAATTCGTAACTCGTTAAAATTCAACGATTTAGCGAAAAACGCATTCTTTTGATTTAAACTAAATCAACTTGCGTTATTCCAAATTCAACTATGCCTGTGGTGGAAGCGAATGGGCCTGTTTCTTCAACCGATGCACATGGTCCTTGTGCTTCTGGTACAATGTGCTGATCGTATAAATGAAAATCAAAAAGACAATGGTTGAGCTGGGTTTATTCATATTGCAGAAAGACCAGCCGATAGTAATCAGCGGAAGGTGAATCAAATAAGGATAAAAGGAAGCACGCCCAATTGAGCGGATAAGTGGAATGCAAAAGACTTTGCAAAGGAAGCCTTTGGAAGTGGTGATGCTAATGATCAGCCCACCGTAGATCATTACAGCAATCGTATGGTGGCAAATAAAGTTCCACGCAACGCTGCTCGACTTCATCGTAAAGAGGCTTACATACAAAATAACCAACAAGAGAATTTGCAAAACGCCGGCCACATAATCTTTTTTCAAAAAATCAAAAGCACCCGAGCGGTACAGCCTAAAAAGAATCATACCAAAAAGGTATTCAAAGATTCGCACTAACGGGAACATATGGAAATACTGGTAGCGGATATTGTAATCGCCCAAATCTCCGATCAGCGGAAGCTTGCCCAAAAAGCCCGCATGTTCAAAGAAGATTCCCCAAACAATTCCTGGCACAAAAACAAGACCGCACAAAATCCAAAGTGTTTTCTTGTTCGAAATCTTTGCCAGTTGGCGAGCGCAGAAAGGCGTTATCGCATAACAAATAAAGAACGCTGTTAACGACCAGCTCGGTTCATTCAGCTTCATGCCTTGCTGTGGAAATAGCGACCACGTAAGCGTCACATGCATGAACAAAGAACGGATGGGATGGAACATGTTTCCAAGGCCCGTCGAAATGCAATCCATCCATTCTCCCCAAACCGGGAAGTGATTCCAATGGCTGAACTTGAACACGAGGGTTACAAACATCAAAACCGTCATCACAAAATGGCAACGGTAAAGCTTTGCAATTCGAGCGAACATAAACGGAATCACAGGCATCCGACGTTCCGGATCGTTGAACTTTGAAGCAAATAAAAATCCTGCAAGAATAAAGAAAAGTCCTGCCGCAAATGCAGGCGCCGTCACAATGGGAAATACGAAGCCCCAGTTCGACATGTAGCCTAAAGCCGAAGACGACGCCAAATGCAGCATCACAATGTTCAACGATGCCAAAAGGCGTAAACCGTCAATCGCAGGGAAATAAGCTTTTTCGTTCACGGGGCGTAAAGATAGAAAATGCCGGGCAGGGTATGCCCGGCATTTCTGGAGTTAATTATCGATTAAAGATTAAACGTTGATTTCGTTCTGCATCATTTCGTAGAACTTGCGGTACTGATCCTTTTCCGGAGTCTTGCGGAAGTCGATAGCAGCCGACGGGTGAAGGTTCAAAGAACCGGTAATCATCTGCGGAATGATATAGCCCCATTCATACTTTTGACGGAGCGGAACAAAAAGTTCGGTAATGGCTTCGAGAACCGGGCGAACGTCAAACTTCGGATTCTTGAGGAACGAAAGCAAAAGTTCCGTTGTGCAGTTACCTGCGCCACGGCCCATGCCGGTTACCGTGCAGTCCAAATAATCCACATGATCGATCACAGCCTGAATCGTGTTGCTGAAAGCGAGCGGCTGGTTGTTGTGACCGTGGAAGCCGAACTTTTTAGACTTCACATGTTCACGGTAACGGGCAATGCTCTGGTCAATATCTTCCTGGTAGAAGTGACCGAAGGAATCCACGAGGTAAAGAACATCCGCTTTGCATTCGTGTTCTACCTGGTCCAAAGCTTCATCCAGTTCCGGACCGCGGTCACGGCTCACCGCCATGATGTTCAAAGTCGTTTCATAACCCATGTCATGGAAAGTATTGACAAGGTCAATACCCTTATCGATATTCTTCACGTAGCTTGCCACGCGGAACATCTGGTAAGGAGATTCGGATGCCGGCTTGATCGCTGCGAGATTGACACGGCCTACGTCTGCCATTACAGCCATCTTCACATTGCTTTCAATGCCGTCGCGAACCTTCCAAAGAATATCGTCTTCGCAGAACTTCCACGGGCCGTATTCCTTCGGGTCGAAGAGTTCCGGGGAGTTCTTGTAACCCATTTCCATATAGTCCACACCGGCAGCGCTCAAAAGCTGATAAAGACGGCGGACAAATTCCAGGCTGAAGTCATGCTTGTTAACAAGGCCACCATCGCGGATGGTGCAGTCGAGAACCTTAATAGACGGGTAGTACATTTTATATTCCTTTTTTCCTGATTCTCAGGAATGAGTTTTTGATGCTCTTAAGTTAGAATTCCGTTTTGTCAAATCCAACAGAAAATAATCTCTGTTGTTTAAAACTCTTGTTTTGTACGCATATTTTGCGTTATTTATACAGAAGTCTTTGATTTTTCACTATTTATAGCAGAAAAATGAAAAATTTGAATAGGCATATTTTTGATAATTTCACTAAATATGTTGGCAGCCCTAAAAGAATAGTTAAAAGTTCTCATTCATAAAGTCATCGCTATAATTTTATCTACGCATATTTTGCGTTAAATATTTTCCTGAATCCACAAACTGAATTATATTTAGAACATGCTTTTTGTTCATCAATATCCTGACTGGACCAATTTCCGTTACATGCGTTCGCAAATTATCGATCCCCTTTGCCGCGTTCGATTTTTGCAAGGACTTCTCCAGGGAAAGGCTTCTTTCGCTGCATCCAAGGAACTTTCGGAATCTTTGAGCAAAAAAGATTTAATGGCTCTGATGAAAATCGATGGCCGCTCCGAAGTACCCGAAGTCTTTTATTCCGCCATCCGTAATTTTTCCCTTCCCATGAGCGAAAAGCGTTTACTCGCTTTGCACGCTTCCATTGTTCCAAACGGTGGTCACTTTCGAAAAGGCGTCGATCCTTACCATTCAAAAATCCTCCGCGGTTTTGAAGGAGTTTCTGCGGAACGCATTCCCCGTGAAGTCACAAAATTTATCGAAGCTTTTAACGATTCCAAAACAGATGCAGTATTAAAAGCGGCTATCATCCATTTTCATTTTGCAACGATCCGTCCTTTCGATTCCGGAAACGGTGCCATGGCAAGGCTTTTTTCAAAAATGCTCTTAGCAAAAAGCGAAGAAACGGCCCGCTGTTTTTATACCTTCGACGAAACAATCCTTGAAAATAAAGACGCCTACTTTGAAGCCCTGTACAAGGCGCAAACTTCTAACGGGGAAATCACCAGTTGGATTCTTTGGTTTTTGCACACTCTCGAAACGGCTTTGTCCAAAGCTTCCGAAAACTTAACCCGCCAATTTGAAATCACAAAACAACAACTTTCCATTAGCGGAGTCCCTTTAACGGAACGCGAGCAAAAACTGGTGGAACATTTGCGGGAAAATCCGGAAATTTCTTCCTCAGAATGGGCATCCCTCGCTAACATTTCTCACGATTCCGCCCTTCGCGATTTAAATGGACTTGTGCAAAAAAAAGTCCTGAAAAAATCAAATAGCAGAGGCCGCAGCACGCGTTACTCCATATAAAGGCGTCCATATTTATAAAAAAATACTCGTCTGCACTATAAATTTTTTCTATATTTATGCATAAATTTACATTAATGCAAGAAGGAATTTTATCCATGCAGAATCTTGACGATCAAACCATTTGCGTCCAGGGCGGATGGAAACCCAAAAAAGGCGAACCGCGCATTCTCCCGATTTACCAAAGTACGACTTTCAAGTACGATACCAGCGACCAGATGGCAGATCTGTTTGACCTGAAGGCAGACGGCTACTTCTACACACGTCTTCAGAACCCCACAAACGATTTCGTCGCTGCAAAAATCACGGAACTCGAAGGCGGCGTTGCCGGCATGCTCACAAGCTCGGGCCAAGCTGCAAATTTCTTCGCCATTTTCAACATCTGCGAAAGCGGTGACCACTTCGTAAGCTCTTCTGCCATTTACGGCGGTACTTACAACCTTTTCGCTGTCACCATGAAAAAGCTCGGTATCGAAGTCACTTTCGTGGACCCGAACGCAAGCGAAGAAGAAATCAGCAAGGCTTTCCGTCCAAACACAAAGGCCCTTTTCGGTGAAACCATTTCGAACCCGACTTGCCACGTAACGGACATTCAGAAGTTTGCAAACATCGCTCACAAGCACGGCGTTCCTTTCATCATCGACAATACGTTTGCAACGCCTGTTCTTTGCAAGCCGTTTAAGTTCGGTGCAGATATCGTGACGCATTCGACCACAAAATATATGGATGGTCACGCCATGACCGTTGGCGGTGCAATCATCGACAGTGGAAACTTCGATTGGGAAGCTCATCACGACAAGTTCCCGGGACTTACCGAACCGGATCCGTCTTACCACGGACTCGCCTACAGCAAGGCATTCGGCAAGAAGGGTTACATTGTAAAGGCAACTGCTCAGCTGATGCGCGATTTCGGAAGCATTCAGGCTCCGCAAAACGCATTCCTTTTGAACACAGGTCTTGAAACTCTTGCACTTCGCATGCCAAAGCACTGCGAAAACGCTTTGAAGGTTGCAAAGTTCTTGGAAAATCATCCGAAGGTTGCTTGGGTGAACTTCGCCGGACTCGAAAGCAATCCGGATTACGCTCTTGCACAAAAACAGTTCAAGGGTGGAATTCCTTGCGGCGTCATGGCTTTTGGTATCAAGGGCGGTCGCGATGAATCCATTAAATTCATGGACGCTCTTAAGTTTATTGCGATCGTTACCCATGTGGCTGACGCACGTAGCTGCGTGCTTCACCCGGCAAGCCATACACACCGTCAGCTTTCCGACGAACAGCTTTTGGAAGCGGGAATCCGCCCGGACCTTATCCGCCTTTCCGTCGGCATCGAAAACGCAGACGATATCATTGCGGACATGAAGCAGGCATTTGAAAAAATCTAATTTTCAAATACATTAAAAAATCGTCGGGATTTTCCCGACGATTTTTCTTTTAAAACAAAAAACATCCGCAGGGTAACGGATGTTCGAATAAAAAAATTAAAGTTTAAGACCGGCAGCAGCGAATGCTTCCGCATTGCTTGAATCTTTGACAGCTACATTCGTAATCCAATTGTATTCGGCAATGCCTGCAAGGCCTACACGGCTACAAACCTGATCCCGAGCCTTTTCGTAATTTTCAAGGATAATAACCTTTTCTTCGCCCTGGGCCTTTTCAATTTTTTCGGACCATTCTTCACCAAGCAACAAAAGCGCAGCGCTTGCATTCACATACTGCTTTGCTTTGTTCACATTGACAGCGGAAGTTTGCGGAGCGGTAAATTTCGGCACCGTAATCGGAGCCTGAACAGCCTGCGTATTTTTAGAAGGAAGGTTCGGAGTCAACTTTTCGGAACCATCGCTACCGCATCCGAACATAAAAAAAGAAGAAGCCAATAGGAACAAAAATGCAAAAAGCTTATTATCCATATTGAGCTCCTTCCAAAAAATAGTAGCGGTTTGTGGGGTCGAACCACAGACACACGGATTATGATTCCGTTGCTCTACCTACTGAGCTAAACCGCCGGGTGGGACTAATTTAGATAACTCTCGAAATAAAATCAAGGGTGATGCAAAAAATAATCGCAAAAATTTTATCACAAATAGCGAATTTGCGTAGAAAGTTTTCCACCGTTATATTCGATATAGCGCCAACCAGGAACTTTACTCAGGATATGAAAATCAACAGAATCCGGGTCCAGCTGCATCTGAGTCGCCGGAGTCAAATAAACAGTCTGGCCGTTTCCACGTGAAACTTCCATGGCGGAATGATAGTGCCCCACAAATATCGAATGCAAATTGGGAATCCTGTCTAAAGTTTCCCCGACTTCTTTCCAATTTTTTAACGCATATCGGGAATCCATAAAAAGATGCCCACAATGGCACGGCGGATGATGTACAAAAAGAAGCACTTCCCCTTTCTCTTTTTTAGCTTCCGATTCTAGCCATTCAAGCTGTTGCTTCGAAACGACACCTGCGGAGCTATCCAAAAAAAAGATCGTAAAGCCGTTTAGCGTTTTTTTATAAAAGTAATCCCCAGCTTTCAACATTACAGGGACCGGTGAGAACTTTTCAAGGTCCCGTGCACTATCATGATTACCCGCTATAAAGCACCAAGGACGATCATATCCTTTGACCATTTCAAAAAAAAGATCGTATTCTTCTTTATAACTGTGCTCCGTCAGGTCACCGCTGAATACAAGAAGGTCCAAATTGAATTTTTTGGCATCTTCAAGTGTCTTTTCAAAGCTTTTTACGGACTGCAGACTATCTTCTTCGTCATTCGTGACAATCAAATGGATGTCCGTAATCTGCCCAAGTCTCAAATTCTGCCCTTCAAGTTCCATACCCAAAATCTAATTAAAGTTTAATCCCTACAAAAAAATTTTCGTAACTCTTTTCAAATCAATGTGATACAGAACAATTTAATAATTTTATCAACATGTGGATGGATAAACTATTGAAAACTGACTTTCAACGTGGATTTGTGTTTTGTCTTGGGAAATATGTTGAAAAAATAGCCGTTTTTAGTTTTCAACATTGAATTCTGTGGATAAATGCGGCAGTTTTCAAAAGAATTTTTTTATTCACTTCTTTTATATCTTGTTAAAAATCAACCACTTACATTCACAATCTTGCATTCTTTCCACAAATCCACGGTATCAATATCAATCCCTTTTATATATATAAAAAGAATATTTAAAGAGGGAGTGGATAAAAAAAGAAGTCCGTTAGGACTTCTTGGATTCGGATTCCATGGAAACATCACAGTTTCCTTTTAATTTAGCTCCGCATTGAATTACAAGCAGCTTTGTCTTGATATTTCCGGTAGTTAATGATTTCGCTTCTAGGACAAGCTTTTCACTGCATTCAATGTCACCATTTACTTTGCCAGCAATGGTCGCATTTTTTGTTTTAATCGTTCCTTCAACATATCCGCTTTCTTCTATAACCACATCGCCTGTTGTTGCAATGTTCCCTTTGACTTTTCCCGCAATACGAAGATCGCTAGAACCGGATAAATCTCCGGTAATCGTCATGGAAGGGCTGATTTGTGTAAACTGGCTATCATTTTCTCTTGGCATAAAAATTCCTTTATTCTTCAATGAAAAGTTCTGGATCTACCGGAACGCTATCCTTTAAAATTTCATAGTGGATATGAGGACCTGTAGAATTACCCGATGAACCGACCGTTCCGATCGCTTCGCCTTTTTTTACAAGTTCTCCCTTTTTAACATAAGTTTTTTGCAGGTGGGAGTAACTGGTTATATATCCATTTCCATGATCGATTTGAATATGCAGTCCACGGTCTTTTGTTTTTGCGGAAGAAAGCACCTTTCCTTCTGCAGTGGCAAAAACAGGTTCGTCAATTTTCGCAGAAATATCGATTCCGGTATGTTCGGACGAAAACTGTTTACTGATAATGCCGATGGTCGGTGTGATGCTTGGAACTTTAGGCCAGTTTTGAGAATTTCCACCGTTTGCGTAGCTTTGAAGCTCCGCATTGAACTTGTTTTTGGACAGGGGAACGAAGTTGAACCGATTTTTTTCGATTACTTCTGCAAGTTTTGAAGAGTCCGTTTCGTAAAATGTCCCGAGTATGTTCTTGATCTGTTTTTCCATTGTCGAAATGGAATCCAGTTCCGAAAAGAACATTTCATATTCCTGCTGCTTTTTTAAAAGCATTTTGTTCTGTTCATGGACCTGTCTGGAACTGACTATAATCGCATCGATTGTAGAGAGCTTATAAACGAAAAAAACTCCCATGGCGAAGATGACGACAAGCAGAATTCCAAATATTTTCCAGGTCAAAGAACGGATTTTGAAAGATACCGTTTTTCCGGAATCCGATGGAATAATCTGGACAATGTGGTAACGGTTCTTCAATTCAATCCTTCCATTTTTTCCTGGATACGGGTTAAATCTTCAAAGGAATAGTAGTCAATGATAAGTCTACCCTTTGAAGCATTTTCCGCACCTTTTTGAAGTTTGACGGATGTTCCGAAAAATTCTTCCATTTTCTTGAGGAAAGATACAATGTTCGGATCCAGAGGGGTTTCCGCTACCGGTTCTTTTTTTTCCTTTTTATTTTCCTTTGCCAGGTTTTCCACATCTCGAACGTTCATTCCTTTTTCGATAATGTCACGGGCGACGGATTCTGGGTCTGTAATTTCCGGACTGAGCAAGGAACGTGCAGCGCTCTGGGAAAGTTTTCCTTCGCTGATCCAGGCTTGAACCTGTTCTGGAAGTTTTAAAAGGCGGAGTGCATTCGTAACGGCGGAACGGGATTTTCCGACGCTCTTTGCGAGATCATCATGGGTATAGCCGTAATTTTCGATCAGCTTTTCGTAAGACTTTGCAATTTCAATTGCGTTCAAATCAACGCGCTGGATATTTTCAATGAGGGACCATTCCGCCATTTTTTTGTCGGAAAGGAGTTCATGAACATAGGCGTCGATTGTCGTCCAACCGGCGAGACGCGCAGCGCGTGTACGGCGTTCACCGCTCACAATCTGGTAACGACCGTTGAACTTTCGAACGGTAATGGGCTGAATCAAGCCTTGCTGTTCGATAGTTTCAGCGAGTTCCACCAGTTCGTCTTCGTTGAATTCTGTGCGGGGCTGGTATGGGTTTGTATCGATCAAGTCCAGGTTGATTTTTTCAACTTTAATGGCATTGCCGTTTTCGTCTTGGTTGAGCTGATCGTTCAAAGCTTGAGCGTGGCTCTGCATAATTGTGCTCAGTCCCTGACCGAGTGCCATCGATTTTTTACCCATAGTTATTTTACCCCATTGATGATTTCTTCAGCGAGTTTCATGTAAGCCTGTGCACCGGCGCTTTTTACATCATAAAGAATGACCGGTTTTCCGTGGGAAGGAGCTTCGCTGAGTTTAACGTTTCGAGGAATCATGACTTTGAAGACACGTTCCGGAATGACATTGCGGACTTCTTCTGCCACCTGACGAGAAAGGCTCAAACGGTTATCGTACATTGTCAGAAGAGCGCCTTCGATATTCAGATGGTTATTCAAATTTTTCTGAACAAGACGAATCGTGTTGAAAAGCTCTGCTAGACCTTGCAATGCATAATATTCACATTGGACAGGAATCAAAACGCTGTCGGCTGCGGTGAGAACGTTCAAAGTTAAAAGGTTCAGGCTGGGAGGAGCATCTATAATAATGTATTCGAATTCTTCTTTTAAAAGATTCGTGATGCGGCTCAAACGGTGTTCACGGCTCATGGCATTCACCAGTTCGAGTTCCATCACGGAAAGGTCCGGTCCCGAAGTGATGACATTCAAATAATCCAGATCCGTTTTCAAAACGAACTTTTTTAAGGCTTCCTTTGTAATCGCATCTGGACTTTCTGCCAGTTCAAGTGCTTCGTGCACATCTTCTTCCTGGCTTTCCAGATAACCCAAACCTTGAGAGGCATTGCCCTGCGGGTCCATGTCGATCAAGAGAGTTTTCTTTTCCAAAGCAGCAAAATTTGCAGCAAGGTTGATTGCTGTTGTGGTCTTACCCACGCCACCTTTCTGGTTACAAATAGCGATAACTTTACCCATAGATTCCTTTAATCACTAATGAGTATTCCTGATTTTCAAGAGGCAGATTATAATCGATAAGATGAACGTCCGGAATGTTCTTCAGTTCCTGTGCGATTTCACGACTCTTGAATGTCACAAAAATTCCGTCTTTCTTTAAACCTGGGAGAGCTCTTTCATAATCTGCTTCAAAACGGGAAAGGGCTCTGCACGAAATAATATCGCAGTTTTGAATGTTGGAAGTTTCAAAACGCTTGCCGACAACAGTCAGATTGTTGAGTTTTAAGGCGTTTTTAGTTTCTTCCAAAAAGAGAACTCTCTTATGTCGAGGTTCAGATGCATAAAATTGAATATCCGGACAAGCGATCGCAAGAGGATAAATTGGGCATCCACCACCGGCGCCCATATCTGCCCAAACCATTCCCGGCTTTAGAAAATTTGCTTTCGAAAGAACAATATATGGGAAAAGAGAGTCCGCAATATGGCGTGTTAAAAATTTAGGAATGTCATTTCTGGAAATCAGATTCACTTTTTCGTTTCCGAGAATCACAAGGTTCACGTATTCAAAAAGTTTTTCCAGAATGTCTTCTGCCAAGGAAATACCGTTCGATGAAAGAAATTCAACGAGCAGTTCCTCTTGTTTAGAATCTGAGTAATGTTTCACGTGAAACAATTTAGAATTATAAAAAAGGAAAGGGATAGTGGATAAAATGAATTCTATACGATTTAGGAATATAAAATGTGGATAATGTATTGATTTTTATTTATCTGAGAAAATAGCGGAAGTCTAAGAAAAAAAATGTGCAATCCACTCCGTCTTTTGAAAAAGATTAGAGTATGATGGTGAAAACTTTTTTTTTTGAGGTCGCCTCCGATGCGGAGCAGGCTGACGAATTCAGAATCTGGACTAATTACGCTGACAACAGAAAGGCGGGGAAAATAATGGAGGGTGTGCCGATTTACCAGAAGTCCTAAAATGGTGGAGCGCGGCCTTTCAATCAGACTATACTCCGTCAACCCTATGACAAATTTTATTATTGCAAAGAAGCGACGGTCCGTCCAACTGAAACCTGTTTTGACTGCTGTCGGCAATTTTTATTTATCTGAGAAATAGAAAAAGTTTAACTTAAAAGTCGAACAGTGCCAGTTGCGGTATGGATCAGGTGATGCCAGCTTAGATAATCGTTTTACGATGCAGTAAAAAATGGTATGGTACGTTATGGTTGGAATGTTTCACGTGAAACATAGTGGCTTCCCATCTGGGTGTAGTTAACGCCACTTATGCTTTTCCCAACAAACGTAGTCGTGTTTTTATTTTTTGTTTTTGAAGTCATTGTTAAACACAGTGATGTGGATCGTCAGGTCTTCGGCAACAAAATGGACTATTGGTTGTTCAATGGCAAGTTCTGCGACAAGCTCGATGAATTCTTTGCGGAAGTCTTTTCCTCTATGGCGTTGCGTTTCTTTCAGTTTGCTGTAAGGGGAATTTTATTTAGTTTGTAATCATTGGCCAGAGGCCAGAAACGACCGGAGGAATAGAATGGATAATTCAAAAAAAAATACAGTTTGAGGATAGGGCATTAAAATTTCTTCTAGACAACAATGATGATATTGGTGGCGAAGGTTTTGATTCCGTCAGTATAAACAAAGTCTTTTCCCGCGATGAAGTTATGGATCTAATAAACAAGGAGAGCGGGATTATTGGTTTTGGCATCAGGTCAATGGTTGCCCCCCTAAGCAAGGAAGATACCGTTGAATTGTACAATTGCATCTGGAACGAAGAAAAAATGGGGTTCATTCCGTGCCTCGGATTCCCTCATTTTGTCCTAGCAACTAAAGAAGGCTGCATCTTTACTTCTGGAGCCCCTTTCTGGTGATGAAAAAACAACAGACGAAATGTGGAGCGTCGATTTTCCTGACATCGATGGTTTTTTAGCAGTTTCTTTCGACAAGGAAAACATTCTTTTCCTATTTGAAGATTATCCAAAGAATTTTACAACGGAACAAATGATGTGCCCAATTATTTTTGGGGGACTTTGTAATTTGTAATTTTATCAAGGCTTGCCAGGTATGCGAAATGATCTTCTATTGGCATGACTTTAAATCCGTTGTCGTTTTAATTCTCTGTTTTGGAAGTACTTGTTAAATTTATCACCTAGGAATGGTTCTACTGACCAGCTATTTTGATTTTTTTGTTCGAATATTGGATGTTGATTTTTAAATATACAATTTCTGTTTTTAAGCGGAGTGGGTTGCTTCGGGGCTACTCGCCCCTCGCAATGACATGTTGCATAAAGGTTCTTTTTTTGCGGTATGTTCCACGCTACGTCCTTTGTAATATATGTTGCATGGTACAGCGCCTCGCAATGACATGTTGCAGAAAGTTTCTTCTTGACGGCATGTCCCTTACAATGACACGTTGCATAAAGGTTCTTTTTTGCGGTATGTTCCACGACACGTCCTTTGCGCTAACATGTTGCATAAAGGTTCCCCACAGTAACGTGCGAACGTATCAATCTGATTGTTTCGCTGTCATAACGAGCCGAAGGCGTGGTTATCGCAATGACAGTAGAATGGACGCAAAAATGACAGTAGAGTGGATATTTGAAATGACGATGTAATCTTTAACCGTTACACGGACACATTCTACACTTTTACCCCAAGAACCTTCCTTTCCTCTGTAAATGTGATTGTTTCACTGTCATAACGAGCCGAAGGCGTGGTTATCTGATTGCTTCACTGCGTTCGCAATGACAGTA
>JAGDBD010000010.1 GCA_017959225.1 Fibrobacter sp.
CCCGTAAAATGCTCCAGAACCGTTCGAATGCTTGGTATGACTTGCATGGTCGAAAATTCGGAACAAAACCCACCGTTCAAGGGACGTTTATTCACAACGGAAAACGGACCATCGTAAAATAGGGTTAAAAAGTTTCGAAAAAAATCATTTAGAATACAAAAAGGCTCGCAATCATGCGAGCCTTTTGCAATTTTACTCAAAACAGAGAAGTTTAGAACTGTTGGGTTGCAAACTTCACTTCTTCGATTTTTTTCAGAACAGATCCGTCTTCCATGGCGCGCATGGCCATATCGTATCCTTCCTTCACCGTCTTTGCTTTATTGCTAACGTACAGAGCGGCTCCAGCGTTCAACGCACATGCGTACTTGATGCCCGGGCGGCCATTACCGCTCAACAGTTCCAGCGCAAGTGCAAAGTTGTCTGCGCCTGTGCCTCCAGCGAGATCTTCCGGATCTACAGATGGAATGCCGAAATCCTTCGGATCCAGGCGATATTCGCGGTAAACGCCATCTTCGAGAATTTCTGCAATCGTCGTCGGAACGCACGGAGAAATTTCATCGTAACCGTCGTCGCTGATGGCGACCATCACGCGTTTTGCACCGAGAGCTTTTGCTGCTTTGGTAAACGGTTCAAGGACTGATTTGCTGTAAACACCGAGCATCAGGTACTTGGCTTCTGCCGGGTTTGTCAGAGGTCCGAGCAGGTTCATAATGGTTTTAACACCGAGAGCGGCGCGGACCGGTGCGGCAAAGCGCATCGCGCTGTGGTAAACCGGAGCCATCAGGAACACAAAGTTCGTTTTATCGATGACGGATGCAGCCTGATCCGGAGTCATATCGAGCTTGAAACCAGCTGCGGTATAAAAATCCGCTGCACCCGATTTACTCGAAACGGCACGGTTTCCGTGTTTTGCCACTTTCGCACCGCAAGCTGCAGCGATAAGGCCCGAAAGGGAGCTTACATTAAAACTTCCCTTGCCATCTCCGCCCGTTCCCACGATATCCGTCAGTTCTTCGCCCGAATAGGGGAAGCGACGCTTCTTCTTCGAAAGAACATAGGCGCAGCCGGCGATTTCATCGGCAACAGGACCTTTTGCAAAAAGGGCCGTCAAAATTCCCGCCATCTGACGTTCATCCATGATGCCGTCTGTAAGGTCTTCCATAAAAAGTTCCGCCGTTTTACGGGAAAGATCCTTTCCGTCCATCAAGGCGTTCAAAATGCCTCGCACATCCAGAGGTTCGCGACGGTAATTGAGGAAAGCCTTGAAGAATTCGTCTGCACGGCCGCTTGCAATGGATTCCGGATGGAACTGCACGCCTTCGATAGGAAGTGTCTTGTGGCGAACGCCCATGATGTCACCGTCCGTCGCACGGGCAGAAACTTCAAAATCTGCCGGAAGCGTCGATTCGTCAATCACAAGGCTGTGGTAACGCGTAAAGATGTTCTTTTTACCGATGGTGCGGAAAAGCCCCTTGCCATCCAAATCGATTTCTTCTGCAATGCCGTGCTTAATGAACTTTGCCTGCACGATTTTTGCACCAAAGGCGTAACCGATGGCCTGATGTCCAAGGCACACACCGAGAATAGGAATTTTTCCAGCGAAATGCTTAATCGCTTCCACGGAAATTCCTGCGTCTTCCGGACGGCCAGGGCCCGGGCTCACAATCAAACGGCTGGGGTGCAAAGCTTCAATATCTTCAATCGTACATTCACGGCTGCGGAGTACGCGGATTTCTTCCGACGTGATTTTTGCCAGCGCCTGATAAACGTTGTATGTAAAAGAATCGTAGTTATCGATAATGACGATCATTTTAATTTTCTCCTTCCAGCACGGCGCGGATGGCACCCAATTTCTCGTTCGTTTCTTCGAATTCACGTTCTGCATTAGAGGCTACAACAATTCCACCTCCAGCCTGCAAGCTAATTGTCTTGCCCTGCTTCAAGCAGCAACGGATAGCGATACAAAAGTCCAAATCTCCGTCGGATTCAATGTAGCCCACAGCTCCCGCATAAAAGCGGCGCTTGACTTTTTCAAGTCCCGAAAGAATTTCAATCGCGCTGATCTTCGGAGCACCGCTAACAGTGCCCGCCGGGAAGCTTGAACGCAAAACTTCAATAGATTTTTTGCCCTTGGAAACTTTTCCCTGGACATCCGAAACCAAATGGATCACGTGGCTGAACTTTTCGCAGTCCATGTACTTGGTGGTTTCGACTGTACCCGGTTCGCAGACGCGGCCGAGGTCGTTGCGGGCGAGGTCCACAAGCATCAAATGTTCGGCGCGTTCCTTCGGATCGCCTTTCAAGTTTTTGATGAGCGCTTCGTCTTCGGCTTCGTCTTTACCGCGGCGACGTGTACCTGCAATCGGATGGATCGTTGCAATGCCTTCGCGGACACGGATCAAGCTTTCGGGCGATGCGCCAATAAACTGATGCGTTCCGTAGTCCAAATAGAACATATAGGGCGACGGGTTAACGGTACGGAGTCTGCGGTAAATGTCAAGAGCTTCGATGTCGCTTGCGAATTGGACGCGGCGAGAAGGAACCGCCTGTACGATGTTTCCGGCCACAATGTGCTTCTGAAGCTCCGTCACCTTTTCCACGTATTCCTTGTGGGACTTTTCGATGTCCGTCATCGTGATGCCCTTACCGTACTTCGCTTCCGGAGCGAGATAGCTGAAGTCCAAGTCTGCAAGGCGTTTTTTAATCGCATCGATAGCTGCCGGAAGGTCGATCTGATGCTCTTCGTAATTCAACGCAAAAAGGTGAAGCTTTTCGGTGAAATGGTCAAAAACAATATAGATGTGACCAATCAGAAATTCCGCTTCCGGAATGTTCAATTCATCCACCTGCGGAGCAAGGCGAATGGTATCGCAACGGGCACAGAATTCATAGCCCAAATAGCCGACGCCCGAAGAGGGGATTGGAATCTGGTTCGGCGGAACCGTGTTTTCTGCGGAAATTTTCAAAAGCGCATCCAGAATATCGCCTTCGCCTTCTTTCAAAAAGACGCTTTCCTTGCCGTCCACGATAATCGAAACGTCCTTTTCGTTCTGACGCAAACGGAAGCCTTCGTCCACCATCAAAGTGGAATAACGGCTTCTTCCGTGGGCAAAGCTTGCCGATTCGAAGATCGCTTTCGCACCGAGCTTTTTCGCCAGGGAAAACGGGGTGTAACGTTCACCGGGGAGCGCTACATAGATGCTGTCTGTTCTTTCATTCATGATTTCTTCCTTGTTATGAATCTTGTTTGAAGGCATAAAAAAAGGCCCCGATTCAGTATCGGAGCCGCATTGCCTTCTTATATCTTTTTGGATCAAACGATCAACACGCGTACTCCGATTTCGAAGTGCGCCACCACCAGTTGTTGCCGTTGAGTGTGATGATCGTGTAATTCATACGTCAAGAAAATATAAAAGCTTTTTCCTACTGGCAATGGGGAAATTAAAAAATTCTTGTGAAATATCCGAATTTGATACAAAAATGCAGTAGAGAAAGATATATTATCAAGGAACAATTTCCAGGACTCGCTATGACACTAGAATCTCTGCAAATTTCTTCCAAAATTATCCATACCCTTGAAAGTAAAGGTTTTTCTGCAAAAGCAACTTGGACTCTCGCCGGCTCTGCCGGCTCGGGCCGCAAGTATTTCCGCATTCGTGAAGGCGAAAAAACGGCTATTTTGCAAACGAACGATTCTGCAAACGAAGATTTCGAGCATTTTGTCTCTTACGGCAAATCCTTCAGCGATTACAACCTTCCGACTCCAGCCATTTGGTCTGTAGACGAATCGACCGCTCAGGTTCTGATGCAGGACATGGGCGAAAATACGCTCCTTTCCGTTGTCGTAAAAGATGGGGAACTTTTACAGGCGAACGCCCGTATTCTTTACCCGGCGACAATCGACGCATTGATCCGTTGGCAGGAATCCAGTCAAAAGTTTTTCATGACCCGCCCAGACATCGCAGCGCGCCGCTTCGATTACGCAGCCCTCAAGTGGGAAACCGATTATTTCCGTACAAATTATCTTCAAAAGAAAATGGGTTATGCCGAAATTCCACAAGCGGTCGAAAACTTCTTTTCGACCCTCGCCTGTATGGTGGACACCCATCCGAAGGTTTTGATGCACCGGGATTTTCAATCGCAAAATGTAATGGTTTGCCACGATTCCGAAATCGGGTTTGTGGATTTTCAAGGAGCTCGCCGCGGAACCATGTTCTACGACATCGCTTCGCTTCTTTGGGATCCTTACGTTTCGCTTCCAGAAGAAATGGTCAAAGACTTTTTCGACGATTGGTACAATGGCTACGCCCGTTGCGCAGAATCCTTTGACAAAGAAGAAGCCTGGGCGCTCTTTTTACAGGCTAGCTTGCAACGATTGATGCAAGCGCTGGGAGCATTCTGTTTCCTTTCCACAGAAAAGAAAATCGCAAGTTTCGAAAAGCACATTGAACCGGGTCAAAAACGTTTGCTCCGCGTCTTGGAACTTTACGAACCATTAAGCCCGTCGCGTCACGAAGCGATTACTTTCCTGAAAAAAGCGCTAGTGCAGCCTTAAGCTGCCATTCGATATGCTTGTCCATTTCGGATTTGGCGTCAAAGCTTAACCCGAATGAGGCAGCGATCTTTTCCACCGAGAAAAGCATAGGATTATCGGACCATCCCAAATCTTGCTCCACGATTTTCGCGGAGCTTTTTTTGTGGGTCAAAGATTCGTAAAGGGCAAACATACGTTCGGCAATGCTATGCCAAGAAATCCAGTTGGTGCTGAGGCCCAAATAAATTTCTTCGTTGCAATCGGAATCCAGTACACGGTGGAAGAGCTTCGCCTGGTCTGCCGCAGAAATGAACTGGGTACCGTCATTTTTGATCAGATGAATTTCTCCACCGTTTACAATGGCCTGAGCCATCTGGGCAAAACGCTTGTCAGGCTGCGTCACACCGTCTTCGCCAAAAGCGGGATTTCCAAAAGTATACCCAGGGCGAATAATGTTACGCTTCATGCTCGTGCCGCGGAAGCCGAGAACGTACGCTTCGCCGGCAGCCTTTGTTGCACCGTAAAGATCGACCGGTAAATTGATTACGTTTTCGTTCATCACCGGACGGAACTTACCCATAGCCGCAGTGCTAGAAGTATAAATGAACTTTTTGCAACCGGCTTTGCTTGCCGCCTGTAAAATCAGTACAGTCGCACGTGTATCGTTTTCGAGCATGGAGAGTGGAGTTTCCCCCCAGCCTAAAGCAATATGAATGCAAGCGTCGCAGCCTTCAAGTCCTTTGGAAATGGTCGCTGCGTCGTAGATCGTACCGGTGAGGATTTTCACTTTCGAGTGATTTGCTAGCGTCGGGATTTTATCCGGGTGTCGAGTCAAAATGACGACTTCATGTCCGCTTTGAAGAAGTTCGCGGGCAACGTAGTGTCCAATAAATCCTGTACCGCCGGTAATGAAAATGCGCATAGCAAAATCCTTTTGGGCTAATGTGATTTTACCAAACTAGCATTCTTTTTTCGAAAAGAATTGTAAAATTACAGTAAACAGACATAGATTGTTTCGCTTCGCTCGCAATGACAGGCGCAGCAACCTCGTCAGTGCGAGCGAAGCGAAGCAACCCTCTTTTGACTTGCGAATACAACAGCCCCTTGGCACACTTGAAACAGCAGCAAGATATATCCCAAAAGTCCTGCCGAAAGTACCACATCTGCCGGAATTCCTAAAAGCCCCGTATAAAGGCTTACCTGCACACCTTCCCGAATCCCGATCCCGTTGATCGAAATGGGAATCATGGAAACGATAATGATAATCCCAGAAAATACCGTCACAGCCGCCCAATGCACCGAGTAACCGATCGCCATAAAGTACAGGCAGTTTGTCGCAATCGTAATCAACTGCAACCAAATAGAATCTGTGACCGCAAAAAAGAGAACCCCTTTGTGTTTGCGGTAAATTCCCAAACTGTTTTGCAATTGAAGAACGAACGGAATCCGTTTAGAAATAAATCCCAAACGGAACTTGTCCGAAAAAAGGCATAGAACGGTCGCAGCCACACAGACACCGCAGACAGCAATCATCGTCACATGGTAAATCGGTGGAATCTCTTTTTGCAAACTCAAAAAAGGAAGCGCGCAAAAGAAGCACACAAACAAAGCCAACAGTCCAAGAATTCGAGAAATAAAAATGGACGCCACCGACTGGGAGGTTTGCCCGTAACGCTTGCCAAACGCCACCGATTTCACAACGTCGCCGCCGAATCCGCCCGGCAACAAATTGTTAAAAAAATAACCGAGAGCGATATAGGCGTAATAGCTGCGGAAAGGAATTTTTGCCCCTTCAATGGACATTTTCTTCCAACGATTCGCCTGGATTAACATCCCGAGTTCTGTCAGCACAAGCATGGGAACGAGCCATGGAAGTACGGACAAATTCCAGTTTTTTGAAATTTCGGAAAAGGGAACACGGGAAAAGACAAAAACAAGACCGCCAACACTGACGAGCAATTTAAGGATTGTCTTTATCTTCTGCATGTTTGAAAAATAGTATTTTTTGATCATGAACAAAATGGATGTCGGAATCATCAATTATAATGGCGGAGAGGAACTTCTCCGTTGCGTTAAAAGTCTGACCGCACAAACACTTCCTGTACGTGTATTTGTCTTCGACAACGCTTCGTCGGATAATTCCCTCGAATTGCTACAGAAATCGGGAGAACCTTGCGAAATCATTCGCTCAGATAAAAATCTGGGTTATGCAGGTGCGTGCAACGGTTTACGAAAAAATATGACGTCCGATATCCAAGTCCTTTGCAATATGGATTTGGATTTTGAAAGGGACTGGGCAAAAAATCTTTTGCACTGTTTTGACCGTCATCCGGATGCCGCATCCGTGGCAAGCCTTGTGATGGAACGTTCCGGCGTCGTGAATGCCATCGGTGTTTTGTTTGGCGAAGATCTTTTTGCCGAAAATGAAGGTTCCGGAAAAAACGCCAAAGACGTAGACATTCGAGAAAAAGAAGTTTTTGGTTGCTACGGCGCAGTAATGGCGTTCCGTAAAGAATGCGCCGAAAAGGTCGGTGAACTGGACGAATCCTTCTTTCTCTTCTTTGAAGAATCCGAATGGTACTTTAGATTTAATCTTTGTGGATTCAAAACGATCTTTTGCCCCTCCGCTCAAGTTTTCCACGAGCGTTCCCTTACAACGGTCCGCTATTCTCCACGAAAGCTTTATTATTCGGAGCGGAACCGCTTACGTTCCGCAGTTCGACTGCTCCCGTGGAAGCGCATTCTGCAATTGCCGATTATTGCCTTCAAACGCTACTTGAACATGGCTAAAGGTGGCGTGCCCAAACAGTCCAGCGACGGGAAAAAACTTTCCAAAATTTCTATTTGCAATGCGCTAATGAAAGCTTGGATCGAAGCGTTTTTGGCAATTCCCAAAGAGTGGAAAATTCGCAAGTCTTATGAAGCCCGCTACAAGAACGTGCCACGTAAAACGTTAGAGATTTTGGAACGCTATCCGCTTAAGGGAAAATAAAAAAGTTTCATATACTCCAAAAGGAACTCGAAAATTGATGGATATACATGAATTAAGGAAAAACTTAATTGATCTTTGCAAATCATTTAAGCACGAATGGAACAGCTCCATTATCGTCGAAACTCCTTATATTCCGTATATTCCCGAAAATTGGAATGGATATCTTGTTCTTGCAGAAGCGCAGAATCTTGATTATGGCGCTTACGCTGACTATACCGACGCACAAAAAATTAGCCGTTTATATCCAGACCAAGACTCCTTGAAATGTTATACCGTAAACGATTCATTTCCCAAATTAGACATCTATCCTTGGGATGACGGTTCCATTCCTCTTGCATTAAAAGCGGCTCTTGATTTAAATCCGTACGAAACAGCGGTTTGCAATGCATGCTTTTGGTCTCAGCGGAAAGGCGGCGCAAATGACAATCCCAATGAAGAAATGCGACAGCAGTCAATAGAACTGTGGAAAGCCATGTGGAGCATTCTAGATTCAAACGTTAAACATGTCATCACTTGCGGTTCCATAGCTGCTTCTATTTTTGATTTCGCAAAAGAAAAAAGGATGAAGTTGAGACTGCCTTCGAAAACCGCCATGAGCCGAGTTTCCGGGATGTTTAAAAAGGAGGACCTCCTTATGCGATATCCGGAAGTAAAAAAAGCTTACGACGAACTTTTTAACGACAAAGAAGTCCCGTTTGCGCTCAATAAAATTTTCTTTGCTTGCCACGCAGTAAGCAGCTTAAAGAGCATGCCTGTTCAATCTCCATTCTGATCATGGACGAATTATCCATGGAAATTGGGATTTCCTGTGAAATTTTTCGTTTTTTGGGGGTATTTTAGGCTAGAACAACTTTAAAGGAAGGTTTGAGGTGCGAATCAAAGAACTTTTGGGTTTAGCCTTTATCTCTACGTCTGCAGCCTTTGCAGCGCCGAATCCCAATTTCCACATTTACATTGCCTATGGGCAGTCCAACATGGCGGGTAACGGTGAAATTGTCCCTGCCGAAGACCAGGCAACGGAACCCAAGAATTTTTTAATGATCGCATCTCACACGGCGAATGCAAGTAGCCGCAGCGGTTCGACCACTCAATCCATCCAAATGGGCGAATGGTATCCTGCCATTCCTCCCATGTTCCACTCTTTCGAAAAGCTTTCTCCTGCGGATTATTTTGGCCGCGCCATGGTTGATTCGCTTCCAGGAGTCACTGTGGGTATTATTCCGGTCGCCATCGGAGCTGTAAGTATCCGCGCTTTTGACAAGGATCAATACGAAGAATATTTTGAAACAGATGGCAAAGACATTATGAATTGGGGCTGGCCCAAGGATTACGACAACAATCCTCCGGGACGTATCTTGGAACTTGCCAAAAAAGCAAAAGAAGTGGGCGTCATCAAGGGATTCATCTTCCACCAAGGCGAAAGCGACGCAACCGATGCCAACTGGAGAAAAACTGTCTATAAAACATACAAGGATATTATTGACGCTCTCGAACTGGACGAAAACGAAGTCCCGTTTGTCGCAGGCGAATTGATGAACGACCCTACCGGAAACTCCGGAAAGGGAAGTTGTTGCTCTAACAAAAACAGCGGTATTGCTGAACTCAAGAACAATTTCAAAAAATTCGGCCTTGCTTCTTCCAAGGATTTGCGGGGTAACGGGAATGACCCTTACCATTTTAACCGCGAAAGTGTGATTGAATTAGGACGTCGTTACTGCTCTGAAATGCTTAAGCTGATCGATAAGACGATCGACCCCAATGCCCCTGCGGTAAACCTGACAGACCCATCCCAGTCCACGGTTTCTGACGAACCGCCCGAGGAATATGGCCCGTACATCGATCCGATTGCAATCCCCGGCAAAGTCGAAGCAGAAAATTACAACAAGGGCGGAGCCGAAGTTGCCTACCACGATCTGAATACAGGTAACGAAGGTGGCAAATTCCGTAAAGATAACGTGGACATTTACCAGCCGAACATGGGCTTTGCCGTAGGCTACGCTCAAAAAGGGGAATGGCTCAAGTACACGGTGAACGTGGCTGCCGACGGCGAATACGCAATTTCAGCAAACGTGGCTGGAGAAAATAGCACAGGCGGTTTTGTGCTTTACATGGACAATGAACGCATTGGTGAAACCATTGTAAATGAAGGCAAAGGTTTTGACACTTACACCATTGTCAGTGGTGGCGAAGCGACCCTCAAGGCCGGTGAACACGAACTGAAACTCGAAATTGTGAGCGACTGGATTGATATCGATTACGTTGAATTTACAGCAAAGAACGCCACAGGATCCGATAAGACTGCAATCGTTAATCAAGGGCTTCATTTGAATGTAACCGAATCCCAGTCCTCGTTCAGCGTATACGACATTCATGGTCGCGAAACAGCCTCCTTTACGGCGAAAAACATGGCGGAAGCTGTGGACATGGTCCGAAATGGAGCGGTGCAGAACCTTGCCATTGGTGGCGTGTACTTTGTCGTTTCTAAAAAGAAAAACAAACAGCTTCAAATGCAAAAAGTGATTTTCTTTAAGAATTAAGTTTTGCACAGGCCTGTCAAAGTTTTACAAACTTTAGAAGCATGGGGGAGTAAAGGGTATGAAAAAGTTTGGAACTTTTGCTTTGGGAGTGACTTTTGCAGCACTCCCGGTTATGGCAGAAAGCGATAATCTGGTGCTGACGCCTCCGATGGGCTGGAACAGTTGGAATGTTTTCCACGAAAACATCAACGAAAAGCAGATCCAGGAAATTGCCGATGCGATGGTTTCTTCCGGCCTAAAAGATGCGGGTTACATATACCTGAATCTCGTCGACAACTGGATGGATACCAAACGCGATGCCAATGGAAATCTCCAGAACAATCCGAATTCATTCCCCAGTGGCATGAAAGCCATTGCTGATTACGTGCATGACAAAGGGTTAAAGTTCGGACTTTACGGCGACCGCGGTAAACGTACTTGCCATCATTACAATAACAACTGGGAAAGCGAAAGCGGTTCCTATGGTCGCGAGGAGCAAGACGCCAAAAAACTCGCGGAATGGGGAGTTGACTATTGGAAGGACGATAACTGCTATTCAGATCCAAGTACCCAAGAAGAAGATTATACCCGAATGTCCAACGCCCTTCGCAATTCCGGTCGCGACATCGTGTTCAGCATTTGCATGTGGGAATACAAGGATTGGATGCCTAAAATTGCAAACCTTTGGCGAACCACTTTCGATATTGGACCGGAATGGATATCCACTTCCTGGTATCGTGGAGTCTATGAAATCATCGATGCCAACAATAAGTATTGGCAAATTGCAAAGCCTGGACATTGGAACGACCCGGATATGCTGGAAGTGGGGAACAGCGGACTTACTTACGAAGAACAGAAATCCCAGATGACCATGTGGTCCATAATGGCCGCTCCCATTATGATCAGTTCCGATGTTCGCAAGATGAGCAACGAAACCAAGGAACTATATCTGAACAAGGATATGATCGCCATCAACCAGGATTCCTTAGGAGTTCAAGGACACCGCATTTCCGATGTAAATGGAAAGCAGGTCTGGACCAAGCCTTTGCAGAACGGCGATGTTGCCGTGGCTCTTCTCAACAACAACAGCTCAACCCAAACTGTGGAATGCACCTTTGCAGATATCGGAGTTGAAGGTGAAGTAGATGTCCGAGATGCTTGGCAAAAAAAGGATTTAGGCCCCCGTACAAGCGTTTCTGTAGAACTTCCGGCCCACGGTTCAGCGCTTCTCCGCTTAGTTGTCACACCGGTACCGCGCAAGCCATTTAATGGAGAATCTTTTGTCATTCCGGGTAAAATCGAAGCTGAAGATTTTGATGTGAACGGAGTGGGGCAAGGCAACACCACTTACAACGAAAATGATTCTGAAAACCACGGGGATTCTGATTATCGCCCGGGTACAGGCGTAGATTTGTATCAGAAAGCGACTGGTGTTATTGTGGGTTACAATCAAACTGGCGAATGGTTGGAATACACCGTAAAAGTTCTCGCCACCGGAACTTATACGATGAGCGCTTCCGTGGCTTCTGGTAATACCACGTCAAGTTTCAAGCTTTCCGTGGACGGCGCAGACATTACCAAAGAAATAGCAGTCCCTGCTGCAACTTCGGGAGAAAATAACTTTGACGAATACAATACAGTTGAAGCCAAAGTCGAACTGGAAGAGGGCGAACACATTCTTCGTTTTACAGTGACCGGAGACTGGATGGACATCGACTTTATCTCGTTTACATCCAACGACCCGCCAGAAGCAATAAAGGCTATCAATTATACAGTGCAAGCCGTTCAAACTTATCGCGTGTTCAGTCTAAACGGAGTATTTGTAGGCGTAGTAAAAGCCTCGAATGTTTTCGAGGCTCGGTCAAAAGTCAGTTCAATCGTTTCGGGGCAAGGAGTTTACCTCATCAGCTCCGCTAACGGATTGACCCACCGCGTTAAAGTTACAAAGTAGTTTTATATCGCACGTACGCGAACTTCTTGCTATCGGGGGCCCAGGAATTCACGTTGATGGTTCCCTGACCACCGAATAGCTGGAGAATCGTCTTCGGTTCGCTCCAACCGGTTTTCTCGCTGCCCGTCATCAAGCGGATTTCCACATTCTTGTTGGGCACATGTTCACCGGGGCGCACGTCCCGTTCATGATAAGCAAGCATCACCACCTTAGTGCGATCGGGCGAAATGTGAGGGAACCATGTATTCCAATGGGCGTCATGCGTCATCTGCGTCTGTTCGGAACCATCAGACTTCATGCGCCAAGCCTGCATACGGCCCGTGCGAACAGAATTAAACCAAATATATTCTCCATCGCAGTCATATTCCGGACCATCGTTCAAGCCAAGGGCGCTTGTAAGCTGAGTCTCATTTCCGCCTGCAGTGGGAATGGTGTATATGTCATATTCGCCATTTCGTTCTGCGCAATAGGCAAGCATTTTTCCGTCCGGCGTAATGCCGTGGAGATAGCTCGGGGCAAGAGGCGTCACCAGTTCCGGCATGCGACCGTCAAAGAAAATTTTGTAAATACGTGAAAGACCGTCTTCTTTAGTGTGATGGCTCACAAAAAGTCCTTCACCGTCCGGAGAAAGCACGTGATCGTTGTTGCAGTTGTCCACAAAAAGACTCGGCACTTCGGTCACCTTGCCGCGTTCGATTTCAATCTTGTAAATGCGACCTTCGCTGTTGTAAGCGAGGAATTTTCCATCAGCACTCCAATTGGGCGCTTCGATAACTTAGTCGAATTCTTTGAGCAGCTTCGATTCACCAGTTTCGATGTCGTAAATTTCAAGGAAAGACTTGTTACCGCTGCGGTCCCACACTTCGCCAGGACTCAGTTCGAAGGGGTAACTTACACCCCATGCAGCACGGAGATTATCCATCTGCGTCATCATCTGCATAGTCTTTGCATGCGGCATTTCGGAGCATTCCTTAAGGCCCTTTTCCAAAGCCGCTTTACAGGCCAGCACTTCGTACTCGTAATAATTTTCTATACACGGGGGAGCGAGAGATTCTACCCGGTTTCCTGCCACATCGAACAGCTGGATTTCCACCATATTGTTCAAATTCTGCACACGGATAAATCCATCAGTACCGTAAATCACGCCCTCATTTTTTAGAGGCGCTACCATGGAGGTCTTCAAGTGCGCCACTTGACCGCCTGCGTAAACCAAGTCAATCCAGTCCGTAGCATCTACGCCCGTATGGAACTTCACGCTCTTGGTCTTCGTCTGCACAATGTGATTTGCACCATCATCATTCAAAAAGATGTCCGCAAACGTGAGACTATAAATTCCTAAGTCAAGCAATGCGCCGCCCGCAAGCTCCGGCATCCGCAACCGCTCAATATGTGAAAGGGGCATGGAAAAGTCCGCCTCCACGCTTTCCACTTTGCCAATTTTCCCAGCCAAAATCCAGTCCTTCACCATCTGCACTGCGGGCAAAAAACGGGTCCACATGGCCTCGCACAAAAACACACTCTTTTCTTCAGCAAGGGCAACCACTTCGGATGCCATCAGGGCGTTTGCAGTAAAGGCCTTTTCCACCAGCAGGTTCTTATTGTGCTCCAAGCAAAGCAGAATATTATTGTAATGCTCGGAATGGGGAGTCGCCACATAAATCAAATCCACCGCAGTGTCCTGCGCGAGTTCCTCGTAACTGCCATAGGCGTGACCAAATCCATAATCCTTTGCAAACTTTTCAGCCTTGGTAAACGATCGCGATGCCACCGCATAACATTCCACACCCAGACCGCGATTTTCAAGAGTCTTGACGGCAGCCGCCATCTTGGTGGCAATGTGCCCACAGCCGAGAATTGCAAATTTCAGGACCTTTTTGTTTTCCATTTTTATGATCTCCACCACGAGACAAGGAACGAGTTGTTTTTATA
>JAGDBD010000095.1 GCA_017959225.1 Fibrobacter sp.
AACCGGGAACCCGATTTTATGCGCAATGGCAATCGCTTCATCCGCAGTCTGCGCCATACCGGAAGGCGGCTGCAAAACGCCCAGCTTGTTCACGATTTCACCGAAGAGTTTACGGTCTTCCGCAGCATCGATCATCGCAGGCGCCGTACCGATAATGTGAACGCCATTCGCTTCCAGCTGGTCGGCAAGGTTTAACGGAGTCTGTCCACCGAACTGCACAATCGCGCCATCGCACTTTTCGTGGCGATAAACGTTCAGCACATCTTCCAAAGTGAGCGGTTCAAAGTAAAGCTTGTCACTCGTGTCGTAGTCCGTCGATACCGTTTCCGGGTTCGAATTCACCATGACCGTTTCAAAGCCTGCCTTGCGCAGCGCAAAGGACGCGTGCACGCAGCAGTAGTCAAATTCAATGCCTTGACCGATACGGTTCGGGCCACCGCCCAAAATCATGATCTTCTTTTTATCCGAAGACTTTTCGCCCGGACGTAAACCCGTTCCGTCGCCCAACTGGCCTTCAGTCGGATTTTCAAAGTGGTTGTCGTTATGGCGATACGTAGAATAGAGGTACGGAGTATAGGATTGGAATTCCGCAGCGCAGGTATCCACCTGGGCAAAGCTCGGAACGACACCGATCTTTTCTCGCGCTTCTCGTACAGCCATTTCTTTCGATCCAAGAATCCAAGCGATCTGACGATCGGAGAAGCCCAGTTCCTTCGCCTGCAAGAAGAGAGCCGGATCCTTAGCAAGGCCATCGAGAGTCTTGGCAGAACGGATTTCATCTTCAAAGAGAGCGATTTCTTGAAGTTCACGAAGGAACCACTTGTCGATCTTGTTGATTTCGTGAATCTTGTCAACGCTCCAACCGCGGCGGAATGCGGCACGCACAAAGAAAATGCGATTGGTAGAAGGACGCTTCAGTTCCTGAACGAGGACTTCGTCAGAAACTTCTTCGAAGTGGACATCCTTGCCGTCTGCACCGTAGCCTGCACGGCCCGTTTCCAAAGAGCGCATCGCCTTTTGGAAGGACTGTTTGAACGTGCGACCGATGGCCATCACTTCACCGACGGACTTCATCTGAGTGCCAAGAGTCGTGTCTGCACCATTGAATTTTTCAAAGGCAAAACGCGGAACTTTCGTCACAATGTAGTCGATCGAAGGTTCAAAGCAAGCCGGCGTTACCTTGGTAATATCGTTCAAAATTTCATCGAGCGTGTAACCCACAGCGAGCTTCGCTGCAAACTTCGCAATCGGGAAGCCTGTCGCCTTGGAAGCAAGTGCCGAAGAACGGGAAACGCGCGGGTTCATTTCTATCACCACGATACGTCCGTTATCCGGATTCAAAGCGAACTGCACATTCGATCCACCGGTATCGATACCGATTTCACGCATCACGGCAATCGCCGCATCACGAAGCTTCTGGTATTCGCGATCGGTAAGCGTCAAAGCCGGAGCAATCGTAATCGAGTCTCCCGTGTGAACGCCCATGGGGTCCAGGTTTTCAATGGAGCAAACGATCACGCAGTTGTCCTTGTGATCGCGCATCACTTCCAGTTCAAATTCCTTCCAACCTTCAATAGATTCTTCAATGAGGACTTCGGAAGTCGGGCTGTAATAAAGGCCGCGCTGAACGATGGTTTCAAATTCTTCTTGGTTATGCGCAATACCGCCGCCGGTTCCACCTAAAGTAAAACCCGGGCGAATCACCACGGGCCAACAGTCAAGAGTATTTCGAGCGGCAATCGCTTCTTCCAGCGTATTTGCCGAAATGCTTCTCGGCATATCGAGCCCGATTCTTTCCATCGCTTCTTTAAAGAGTTCACGGTCTTCCGCCTTATTGATCACATCCGGGCGGGCACCGATCATTTCCACGTTATAACGGGAAAGAACGCCTTTCTTGTGAAGCTTCATGGCGAGGTTCAAAGCCGTCTGACCGCCAAGAGTCGGAAGAAGAGCATCCGGACGTTCGCGGCGAATAATTTCCGTGAGCGCCTGAGCGGTTAAAGGTTCAATGTATGTGCGGTCGGCAAAATCCGGGTCCGTCATAATGGTCGCCGGGTTTGAATTCACCAGGACGACTTCGTAACCTTCGGCTTTCAGCGATTTGCACGCTTGAACGCCGGAGTAGTCAAATTCGCAAGCCTGACCGATAACGATCGGGCCCGAACCGATGAGCATGATTTTTTTGAGATCTTCACGTTTTGGCATAGTACCTTCGCTTGGGGCTAAATCGCAAAAATTTTAGAAAAAGAACCCTTACCGGAAAAGGGAAAAATTTTATCTTTTTTCATCATCGAATGCAGGACCACAAGTCCTAGTGGGGACTAGTTTTTCCAAAAATTCCCCTTCCAAGAAAATTACAAATTCGTCATCTTTTTCTCGACAAAATTGTAACACACATTTCAAAAACGTCACATATTTTTTTTCGTCAAAAAACGAAAGGTCTCTTTACACACTCCATTCCTTGAATATTAGATTTAAGTACATGAACTGGAAACTCTACATTCTTTGGCTTATTTCTTTCCTTGCAGGCGTCGTTTTCGTTTACGTTCTGCCATCGGATTCCCTTTCACCGTCTCTCCGCTACATTTTCCTCGGCGTGTGGGGATCTGTCCTCGAAGCCATTTTCAACACGATTACAAATAAATTAACCAAAACAACGAAAGCAGATCCTTTTGATCTTTTAGCAAAGCACGATCCGGAAACCCAGCTGGTTCCCATCGTCGGCGGAAAAGAGCAAGTTCCGACAGATAACACTCCGGCTTTCCAAAAAGCAGAATCCACCGCTGAATCTCAAACGCCAACGATTATCGCCCCGGAATTTCCCGACGAAGAATGGATTGATTTTACGCGGGAACTTTTGCACAACAGACCCTTCCCCGAAGTAATCCGCAAACTGAGCGGCCTCCTTCCTAAAATTTTCAAGGGCGCATCTGGCGTTCTTTACATGTACAGCAACAATCAAGACGAGTTGCATCAGATTTTCGCTTTTGGCGAACAAAAAATCAGCGACCCCACCATCAACCGCGCCGAATGTGCAAGCTTCGACAGTGCAAAAATCGTCGTCGCCGATTATTCTGATCCCCAACATGTAAGCGGCTGCATGCACTTACATTACAGACCGCAAGGCTATTCTCTTTGCGCACCGGTAGAAGGCCTCGAAGAACACTTCGGCATTCTCACCATTCAAGTGGATGAACTCCCTCAAGGCGAAACCATCGATTCCTGGAAGACCAAAATGTCCATGGTCGTCACCGCCTTCGGCCTTTTCGTCGCAAACCAGAATTTGCAGATCCGCTTTAAATCTCAAAGTCTGCGCGACCAGTTGACGGGGCTTGTCAACAAGCGTTACCTTGAAGAAGCTCTGACCCGTTCTTTAAGCGAAGCCCGCCGTCACGGCACTCCCATCGGCATGATCATGCTTTCCATGGACAATCTGGAATATCTCAGAAACACCCATGGCGTTCACGCTGAAGAACAAATGCTCTGGGAACTTGCTCAACGCCTTCCGCGTTACATTCGCACAGAAGATATTCCCTGCCGCTATGGAGAAAATACGCTTTGCGTTTTGCTCCCGGGGGCCGATAAAATCCGCACCCAGCAGCGGGCCGAAAAGATCCGTCACGAAATCGAAAATTTGCAGGTCGCCTACGTAAAGCTCATTCTGCAAACGACTCTCAGCTTGGGCGTCGCCACTTATCCGGACAACGCAAAAACCGCAGCGGAACTCACATCCATCGCGGAA
>JAGDBD010000096.1 GCA_017959225.1 Fibrobacter sp.
TGCCGTGTTGAATCCGATAAGACCCTGGGACGCAAGCACAATCGTCACGCCGAGAGATGCCGAACTCGACTGCATGACCGTAGCCATGAGGAATCCCACCAGAATGCATGCGCAAATGCTCAAAAGGTTATTCGCATTGAAAACGGCAAGAGCATTCAAAAAGTCCTGGTTATTGGAAACCGGCGCAAGCGAAACCTTCATGGCAGCAAGGCCCACAAAAACAAGACCCACACCCAAAAGGGCGAGGGCCGAATATTTAATCCGTTCTTTTTTGGCAAAACAATAAACCAAAGCACAGGCGCCAGCGAGAGGCATACCGTACTGGTCCATGTGAAGCACCAAAACCCAGCCGGTGATCGTCGTACCGATATTTGCACCCATGATTACGCCCAGAGTCTGGGAAAGCTGCATAATGCCCGCATTCACAAACCCGATGACCATCGCCATGGTAACCGCGCTAGACTGTACAAGACAGGTCACGCCCATACCGACTAGGACTCCTAGAATGCGGTGGTTCGTGACCTTGCTGATGAGTTTTTGGAGGGTTGGGCCCGCGATCGTTTGCAGACCCATAGAAAGGAATCTTAAACCTAAGAGGAAAATTCCAGCGCCACCGATGAGGAAGATGACGCACTGAGCAATTTGAGAAACCAACATCGTTAGTTCATCCTTATTGTAGATGCCAATCGCATCTGAGTGTTATTTTGATCGTCCATGTGGTTATCACCAAATTTAGAATTTCAAATAACGCTCTCCGAGGGCTTCTTCACGGATTTTTTACTTGCTTCTTGAATTTTTGCAAATTTCGCTGAAGAGCGAGGCCGAATGTATCAAATTTGCGCTTTTTGAAGAACAATCGCCTGAAGTTCGAGTAAACTGCCAAAATTGTCTATATATTCATAGTGATCGTTGGGCGGAAGCGGGTCTAAAGCCTGAATTTGCATGCGGCGCAAAGCGTCTTCTTTGGAAAGGCCCCGTTTTTGAAGGCGTTCCAACCGGACGTCGTCCGGGGATTGCACAATCCAGATTTCTGCCAATTTTTTGGAAAATTCGGGCCATTTGAAGAGAAGCGCCCCTTCCACAGCAGCGATTTTCGGCGGATTTTCGGAATTTTCAGCCCGTTCAAGCTTATTTTCAGCGTCTTTTTGGAGCAATGGGTAAACAATATTTTCCAGGTCCTTGAGCGACTTCGGGTCTTTAAAAACCTGCGAAGCCAGAGCAGCCCTATCCACTTCGCCATTTCGAATGCAAACAGCGCCAAACCGTTCCGAAATTTTTTGGCGTAATTCTTCGGATTTCGCATAAAGGGAGTGCATTTCCACATCGAGATCCAGCACAAAGGCGCCTTTTTCGGCAAGCAGCACTCCCACAGCGCTTTTGCCAGAACCTATTTTACCGCAAATTCCAATGGTTTTCATGACCGGAATTTAACTAAATTTTTGGTCACTATGAGCTTAAAATTCGATACTCCGATTACTGATGTCCCACTGTTCCACCAGGGTAAAGTACGCGACATGTACGACCTGGGCGACAGCTTCCTGATGGTCGCAAGCGACCGCCTTTCCGCATTCGACGTGGTGCTCCCCACTCCGATTACGGGCAAGGGTAAAATTCTTAACCAGCTTTCGCTCTTCTGGTTCGAACATCTCGGCATGCCGAACCACCTGATTACGGCGAACGTGGACGAATATCCGGCAGTGCTGCAGAAGTACAAGGACTACCTCCGCGGACGTTCCATGATCGTAAAGAAGGCAAAGCGTCACAGCGTGGAATGCATCGTGCGCGGTTATATCGTCGGTTCCGGCTGGAAGGATTACCAGAGAACCGGCAAGATCTGCGGTCACGTTCTTCCGGAAGGTCTTCAGCTCTGCCAGAAGCTCGAAAAGCCGCTCTACACCCCCAGCACAAAGCCGGATGTAGGCCACGACGAAAATATTTCCTTCGAACAAACCTTTGATATCGTCGGCGAAAAGGTGGCAACCGATCTCCGCGACCTTTCTCTTGACGTTTACACAAAGGCACGCGATTACGCCGCTTCCAAGGGAATCATTCTCGCCGATACCAAGTTCGAATTTGGTGAAATCGACGGCAAGACCGTTTTGATCGACGAAGTTTTGACTCCGGACTCCAGCCGTTACTGGCCGGCAGACAAGTACCAGGTCGGTAAGAACCAGGAAAGCTTCGACAAACAGTACGTGCGCGACTGGCTCGAAACCCTTGACTGGGGAAAGACCTACCCGGGTCCAGAGATTCCGGAAGACGTGGTGAAGAACACCCTCGCCAAGTACGTGGAAATCTTCGTGCGTCTCACTGGCCGCGAACCGGAACTTTAATTCCAAAATCCAACATCGAAAAGCTTAAAAACGGTTTCTGCAAAGGAACCGTTTTTTAACATTTACAAAGTCACCTTAAAAACAAATTCACCCGTCGTAGCGTCCGAAGACTGCAATTGCAAATATTTGCAAAGAATGGCATCCACAATCCGATCCCCAAAATCCGCCGACAGCGGACTTTTTTGAAGGCCCGAACATTTTAACGTCAACGCAATTTCCGAGCCTCCTTCGCTGCACGTCAGTTCACAGAAAACGTGCCAAGGAACAGATCCATAAGCAGGGAAAATCTTGCGGTAAAGCAATTCTTCCAGGGCAAGCCTTAAATTCAAAATTTGTTTTCTGTTTAAATACTGGCGTTCTGCAAACTGCTCCAGGCTGCGCATCATTTCGTAAAAATCAAAAGATTCCTTCTGGATTTCATACAACCAATTCTTGATTTTAAATATGAAATTCCGGGTCAGTTCTTTTTGGGGATGGTCAAAAATTTCTTTAGGCGTTCCTTCTTCGTAAATGCAGCCCTCATCCATGTAAAAGATTCGGGTAGAGACATCCCTTGCAAAACGCATTTCATGGGTAACGATGATCATGGTCATTCCCTGTTTGGCAAGATTTGCAATAACAGAAAGAACTTCGCTTACCATGGTCGGGTCTAGCGCCGAAGTCGGTTCGTCAAACAAAAGAATTTCCGGTTCCATCGCCAAAGCCCTAGCAATCGCTACACGCTGCTGTTGTCCACCGCTTAACTTATCCGGGTAAACCGAAGCCTTTGCCGCAAGGCCCACTCGTTCAAGGAGCTCCATACCAAATTTCTTTGCCTCTTCTGCGCTTTTACCCAGCAAATCCATTGGAGCCATCATCACATTTTCAAGGACCGTCTTATGTCCGAACAAATTAAAACTTTGGAAAACCATTCCCAAATTTTTCCGGACTTTTGGAAGGCTAGTTCTAGAATCGCACATGTTGATTCCATTCACCCAGATTTCTCCAGATGTAGGCGTTTCCAAGCGATTCAAACAACGGAGGAAAGTCGATTTTCCTGTTCCAGACGGACCGATGATAGAAATGACTTCTCCTTTTTTTATTTCACAATTCACATCCGAAAGAGGAGTCGCGCCCGGATACACCTTTTTTAAATGCTTAACGCTTATCATGCTTACCTCCCGCGACTTTATCCAAAAGGGCAATAATGATGCGGGCCAAAATGTAATAGAGCAGAGCAACCGCAATTAACGGGAAAAAGGCTTCAAAAGTCTGACTTCGAATAATATCCCCGACCTTTGTCAAATCCTCTACAGCTACATAACCGACAACCGCTGTCGCTTTCAAATAAGCGATGACATTTCCCTTATAAACCGGCAAAAAGAATTTTGCTGCTTGCGGAAGAACGATTTTAAAAAGAGTCTGGTATTCCGTGTAACCCAGCGCAAGCCCTGCTTCGGCCTGCCCCACAGGTACCGCTTGAACGCTCAATTTAATCATGTTGTACGTCGCAAGCATAAACACGAAGCCGAATACGATAATCGAAACCATCGTTCCGCCAAGGCTCGAATTTCCAAAAATGACGTAATAAGCAATCATCAAAACCACAAGAATCGGAAGGGATTCGAATGTATCAAATACAAAACTGATTCCCTTATCCCAGGACTTTCTTTTTCCGCACAAGATGTACAAAAGCAGTCCGAGAAGCGTTCCAAGCCCAACCGAAGACACTGTAATAACAAGAGTCACTCCAAGCCCTTTCAAGAGATTTTTCCAACGGGAATTTTGAATAAAATTTTTGTGAAAGCTGTCTTTAAATTTGTCCACAAAAGGCTTCGATTTTTGCAAATCCTCTGGACGGGATACCATAAAACAAACGGAATCCGCGAAGAAAGGATCCGAAAAAGACATACCTAAAGCCCGTTCTTCCGTGTAACCGTAAGCGCCCACTCCCATGTCAAACTTACCCGTGCTAAGGCCCGCCACCACAGCATTATACATGGTGCGGACAATCTTCGGTTTTAAACCGCTTCGCTTAGAAAAATCATAAAGCATTTCCATTTCAAAACCGGCATAGGAATCTCCGACCATGTACTCATACGGGGGAGCTACCACGTCTACGCCTAAAACAAATTCCCCATTTTCTCCCTTCAAATCATCAAAGTCAAATGCGGAAGTCGACGTCCCGTAATTTCGAATCCATTTTACGTAAAGAGAATCAAAAAAGCCTTCCTTTTTTGCTGTAGCCACATAGGCGTTGAATTTTTTTCGCAGATCCTGAGCTTTCTCCGAAAAGCCTGCAACGACAGGAACTTCGATAGGAGTCATCAAGCAGTATAAATTCGGGTAAGTCTGCTGCATGGCCTTTTCAAACGATGCAAAGACAAATGCGCCATCCCCAAGTCCTTGACTCACCATAATGAAGGTATCGTAGTAATTGGTGATGTAACGAATTTTCGCATTCGGCACAACAGCTTTGATTTCTTCTTCATACGAGGCATTGCTCACACTGATAATCAACTGTTTGCCATCCAGATCTTTATAACTCGTCATCGCCTTGGAGCTATTTTCCGTGGAACATCCACAAAGCATTCCTATCACGATTCCGAGAACTATCGCTCCAAAAAACAAATTGTCCGCACTCCCCTTGATATTTATTTTTTCCATGATTTTCTTCAAGATTTGAACATGGTTAATATAATCACAACAGTTCAATCAAATCATAGAAATAGTAAAGATTACCGCAGGTTCCTTCATCGGCAAACACGATGTTATTTTACCAATTAGCAAACATTTAGTACACTTTTTGCATAAAAAAAGGCTCCTCCAAGGGAGCCTTTTCAGTGCAAAACTCGCAATTACTTGTTGAGATCCAAATCGCTCAAACGGGAAGCGTCCACCAATTCAAACTCCTTCACGATTTCATCCGAAGGCTTTTTGGTGCAAAGGCTCACCACCACAGCAACCACAAAGTTCAACACGAATCCCGGCACAATTTCGTACAGGCCAAAGATCGGGTGCACATCGGCAAATCCAGAAAGGTAAAATTTCCACACGAACGCCACAATACCGCCCACAATCATACCACTAATGACACCGGGCAAGTTCACTCGCTTCCAGAAGAGCGAAAGCAAAATAGCCGGTCCAAAGGTGCAGCCAAAACCAGCCCAAGCAAAGCTCACCAGGCTCATGACCACCTCCAAGAATCCGCTAGAAGCACCCGGACGTCCCTGGAACGCAAGGTAGCCCGCCAAAAGCGCAATCGCCACCACCACGCCTCGGCTCACAAACATCAATTCCCTGTTGCTTGCATTCTTATGAATCAAGCGCTTATAAAGATCATTGCTAACTGCAGAAGCCGAAACAAGAAGCTGGGAATCCGCCGTGCTCATGATCGCCGCCAGCACAGCCGACATCATGATAGCTGCAATCACCGTCGGGAAAA
>JAGDBD010000097.1 GCA_017959225.1 Fibrobacter sp.
AACCGGAAGTCGATTTCAACAACGTCGCAGCGTTCTTTTTTCCCCCAACAGCTTGAAAAAGCGTATCAAATTCAGCACTGCTTGGCAAATGGAATCCTTCCGGACAAACCTTCATGGCAGCTTCCCACGTATAAAGCCGTCCGTAGATTTTGCAATTCGAGGCGTCATCTTCGTAACAGTAACTGCCATCGGTCTTATAATTCAGGTTCTCCGCCATCCAAACCTGTGAACCGATTTCAACTGTTTTGTAGGAATGACCGTCACGGGTGTCCGTTAAAATATTTTCGCCGGCATCCGCATTCACCGAATTCGCTCCATCACTTCCACAAGCGACAAGAAGAAGCGCACAAAGCACCATCCCAAATTTTAGCATAAAACCGCTCCAAAACGAGTTCAGAAAAATAAGCCTGTCCGGCTCAAAAAAAATAATATCTTTTCCATAAAAAACGCAATATTTCGCCCATTTTAGCCTTTTTTTGATAGATTTAAGGCATGGCTACGGAACAATTACAACTCGCACAAGAGCACATCATTCATGTGCTCATGAAGAAAAATCCTGCTCTTGACGAGCAGAAGCTCCGCAGTGCTGTCTCCTTTATCGCAGAAGCCCACAAAGGACAGTTCCGCAAAAGCGGTATGCCGTACACGGAACACCCTTACGAAGTCGCAAAAATCATCGCGGACATGAAGCTCGATACGTCTTCTGTCCTCGCCGGGCTTTTGCACGATGTCGTCGAAGACACTCCGCATACGCTTGCAGAAATCAAATCCCGTTTCGGTGAAGACACCGCATTCATGGTGGACGCTGTCACCAAAATTTCGGCAGCCCAAAAACAGGGCAACAAGGTCGAACAAAAAGCCGAAACCTATCGAAAGTTCATTAACGCCATGGCAAAGGACCCGCGAGTCATCATGACAAAAATCGCGGACCGTTTGCACAACATGCGTACGCTTCACTACATGAAGCCCGAAAAGCGAAAGATCATCGCTCAGGAAACTCTCGATATTTACACGCCGCTCACCCACCGTTTTGGTCTTTACCAGTTCAAATCCGAGTTGGAAGACCTGGCGTTCAAATATTTGAATCCCGTCGAATACAAGCGCATTGTAGACCATTTGCTCTCCACAAAGGAAGAACGGGAACGTTACATCAAATCGGTGGTAGGCCCGCTCCAGATCAAAATGGCCCTGGAAGATTTCGACTGTAAAATTTCAGGCCGCACCAAAAACATTTATAGCATTTACGGGAAAACCCTCAGCCGCGGATGCTCTCTGGACGAGATTTTCGACATCTTCGCGATCCGCATTATCGTTGACACGATTCCGGAGTGTTACCTCGCCCTGGGCTACGTGCACAACCTTTGGACTCCCATTCAAGGACTTTTCAAAGACTATATTGCAACGCCGAAACCGAACCTTTACCAGAGCATCCACACGACGGTCATCGGTCCGGAAAACAAAATGGTGGAAGTCCAGATCCGCACAAAGGATATGGACCTGACCGCCGAAAAGGGCTTTGCCGCCCACTGGGCATACAAGCTCGAAACCCAGCGCAGCGGCGAAGAACTGGAATGGCTCGACCGTTTGGCAAAGCTCCAGGCAGAAATTCCGGATTCCACGGAATATTTGAACTTCCTCCGTGTGGACTTAAAAAACGAAGGCATTACCGTGTTCACCCCGAAGGGAGACTCCATTGAACTCCCAGAAGGCAGTACCGTTTTGGACTTCGCATTTGCCGTCCATACCCAGCTGGGTTTGCACTGCGTAGGCGCTCGCATCAACAACGACGTCATCAGCGCCACCCGTACAGTCACCAACGGCGCAACCATCCAGATTCTCACAAGCCACAACCAGAATCCCCTTCCGGAATGGCTTGAAATCGTCCGCACCGAAAAAGCGAAGCAGGAACTTCGCCGCTGGATGCGTACAAGCATCGTCAAGGAAGCCCAGACTCTCGGCAAGGAACTTTGGCAGCGGGAACTCCGCATTTTCAAAATTTCAAAGCCAGAAGAACAGCCGAAAACCGAAGAAATCTGCACGTTCTTTAACGTCAAAACCATCGAAGAATTTTACGACAAGCTGGGCCAAGGCGAAATGTCCCTTTCCGAGCTGGAAAAATTTATCCAGAAAATCCATCCGGAAAAATTCAAAGAAGCGGATCCGACTTCCCCGGTAAAGCTTTTTGTCACCGACCAGGCCGACGAATCCCAGCTTCCGGTCGAAGTGGGCAACGAATCCAGCCTGCTCATCCATTTTGCCAACTGCTGTTCCCCGATCCCCGGAGAACCGATCGTCGGAGCCTTGATTCCCAAGCACGGTATCGAAATTCACCGTACCGGCTGCCCGCACTTGCAGGCGATTCCGGAATCCCGTCGCATTTCCATGGAATGGAATCGCGATTCCAAAAAGGAATTTTCCGTCCATTTGAAAATCGAAACGGATGACCGCAAAGGCATTACCACAGACATTATGGACGCGACTGCCAAGGCGAAGGTTTTCATCGAACGCATGAGCGTCGTCTCGGGCAAAAAAAGCGGCCGCGTAAGACTTGTATTCCGCATTGCACGCCGCGACATGCTCGAACACCTGATGGAAGAAATCCGTAAAATTTCTGGCGTCCGCGAGGTAATCCGCTTATGATTACACTAGCCCACCCTGTTGAAGACCAGACCGTTCGAAACAGAGCGTTCAACTGCCGTATGCGCAACCGCCGATACGAAGAAGTCTTCTATGCGTTCAGCGCCCTTTCCCCGATTATGACGCAGACCAACGTCACGAATCGACGGGAATGGTTTGCCGCCATCGGTGAAAAAGTCAACATTTGCGAAGTTTCGCTGGAAGCTTGTCTCGAATATGCCCAAGCATCCGTCTTTTTCGGCAAAATCGAAAAAATCGGGCGCTATTCAACGGAAAATCCCCGAGGCATTCTTCAGGAAGAGCTTTTGCTCGTGTATTTCTTAAGCGAATTGCAGTCCACCACCCGCTATCTGCTTTCCCGCATCGAAACGGACAAGGAACTGCAAAATATGGATTCCGAAATGGAAACGAAAAAAAGCGGAGCTTACGTTTCGGGCTTCATTTCCAATATGCACAAGAACCTGAATGCGTTGAATCTCGCAACCGAAAAGGAATTTCGCGATCTGCACACGCACATCAAGGAGCGTTTCGAAATCGGGAACGAACTTTTCGGAACTCTGCAAGAAGTGCAACACTTCTATTAATCGGCTCTTCACAGAAAACGCTCCGCCATGGCGGAGCGTTTTTCATTTTAAGGTAAAAATTATTCTTCCTTGCTGGTATCGATGGGCGGGAACGGAAGTTCAAGGTCCACGCTAATCGGGCAGTGGTCCGAGCCTTCGATTTCCGGATGGATCTCTGCACCGGTCACATTCTTTTCGAGAGCGGAATCCACAAAAGCGTAGTCGATTCGCCAGCCCACATTCCGTTCGCGGGAATTGGCACGGTTCGACCACCAGGTGTACGCATCCGCTAAATTAGGATGCATCAGACGGAAGGTATCCGTAAATCCGGCGGCGATATATTTATCGATCCAAGCTCGTTCCACAGGCAAAAAGCCGCTGACGTCCGCATTTTCCTTGGGCCGCGCAATGTCGATTTCCTGATGGCACGTATTGAAGTCGCCAAGGGTAACCACATGGCGTCCGCGCTTCAGCCAGTCCATGCAATTGTCCAAATAAGCGTCGTAAAAACGAAGCTTGTAATCCACACGGTCTTCACCTTGGCCGCCATTCGGGAAATAGATGGAATTCAAAACCCAATCCGGGAAAACCAGCTGAACGACACGGCCTTCTTCGTCGAATTCGTCAATTCCAAAACCATATTCAACCGCATCCGGTTCAATCTGGCTTAAAATGGCAGTTCCGCTGTAACCCTTCTTTTTTTGACAAGCGTTCCAGTAGCAGAAATAGCCTTCCGGAGCCTGAAGTTCTTCAGGGACCTGATCGAATTCGGCACGGGTTTCTTGCAGGCAAAGCAATTCGGGCTGGGTCTTCTTGAACCAGTCAACGAACCCCTTTTTTTCTGCAGAACGGATACCGTTCACATTCCAGCTATAAATGCGCATGTCGTTTCAATCTCCTAACGGACCGAGTTGCGCAAATAATAGTTAAGAGGGGCACAATTTTGCAGTCCTTTATGGGAAGAATATGCTTTCGAGCGTCCTATTTTTTTATTTTTAGCGAAATTAGAGGATTCTATGTATCGTTTTTTTGCATTTTGCCTAGTCTTTTTTCTGATGATCGCCTGTTCGGAAACGACAGGCAGTTCAGCGAACGAAGAGAACAGCGAAATTGCAACCGATGACGAGCACGACGACATGCTCCGGATTGCGGCCAAATCCAAAACGGTGCAGGTGGGCACGGATAGTTCTAACGCATCATCAAACGAAAAGCCCGCTATGCAGGTTTCCTTCGATTACGACTATTCCATCGGGCTTCACGAAGTCACCCGTAAAGAATACGCCGAATGGACTGGCAAAGACATTGAAAACGCAAACGACCTGCCCATGACAAACGTCACTTATTACGACGCGGTCCTTGCGGCAAACGCCCGTAGTAAAAAAGAAAAACTGGACACCGCCTATTCCTATTCCAAAGTGGAATATGCAGACGGAAAATGCACCTATCTCGAATCCCTGACCTTTGCTCCTAAATCCGAAGGTTACAGACTCCCCACCGAAGCGGAATGGATGCTCGCCGCACAAATCGGAGGATTCACCCCGGACAACTCCTGGAATTCCACGAATTCAGACGATTCCTTGCACAAAGTCTGCACCAAAAAGAATTCTTCCAAGCTCTGCGACATGGCGGGCAACGCCATGGACTGGGTGAACGATTGGCTCGGTAATTTTAAGGACACCACCATCGTCGATTTCATCGGAGCTCCCAATGGAGGCTCCCTGGCAAAGCGCATTCTCAAAGGCGGAAGTTACCAAAACAAGCCTCTCAACATGAAGACCTATTCCCGTGGAGATGTTTATACGGTCACTTCTTCCACCAAAGCGAATTACGTCGGATTTCGCCTAGCTATTGGCCCGATTCCGAACCCCCATTATTTCAACAGCTCGGGAACGACGAATTCGACAATCATGCCCATCGCCTCCGCTCAGGCTCTGAAACTGAAAGTCGGAACGACCCATGCCCGACTCGCTTTCCGCGACGACGACCTTGAAAAGATCATTGTCATTGAATACACCTGCGGAAACAATGCCATTTACGAACCGAAAAAAATCGGTGAACCTTACCATTTGGCCATTTCGCCCGATGGACAGTGGATTGCGTACACGACAAAACCGGAAGGAATTTCCGGATTCGACACGCTTTTCATTCAACCCTTCAACGCTGCCGACACTTCTTATCACAAGTACACCAAAGCTTCTGCAGCAGAACCCCGTTGGCACGTTGTCGGATTCGACACGAACCTTGTTTTTGGCACCTCGGGAGGTGACAACACAAGTGACGGATCTTTCTTTAGCGAAAACACTTATCGGATTAGTTTCAGCCAAAAGAAATTCGGCGATAAGGTTGAACTCTTTGGCGGATCGTACCACGGAGGCGTTTCCAAGGACGAATCTTTTGCGGTCACCGGTTCAAAACTTTTACGCGTACACACAGGCGATAAAGATACCGTCTGGTATAACGGGGAGCAGGCTTGCAACGCATCCCTTGCGCAGGATTCTACCAAGCGCACCTTATTCCTAGACTTCGGCAGCGAAACGGGTAGAAAATTCGCCGGTGAAAATTACGCAGCCCACGAACGGATTCTCATTGTCGATAGCCTTGGCAAATTGATCCAGGCGATCCCAGCCCCGGAAGGTTACGCGTTCGATCACACGGAATGGACATCCATTCCGGACCTTGTAATTGCGACGCTAACCAATTCAGAAGGACGCCACTCGAAAATCGTCCTTGTGGACGTCAGGGATTCAAGCATTCTCGATCTCGTCGAAGGGAACGAACTTTGGCACCCGAGCCTTTGGGTCGAAGAATACCACAATCGCCTTCCGAGCGATACAAGCCTTGCCGGAGACAGCCTCGGTGTGTACATGCTCGAAACCTCCATTTTGGAAGCTCGAATTCTCAAAGTCAAAATGGATCTTTTCTGGACAAACCGCACATTCACAAGAATCGCGATTACCGGCTCTTCCAGATCGTTCTCCGGAATCAACCCGACTCTCCTTACCGCAGGGTATGCCATCAATTTCTCATTCTCTGCACAAGATATGGCGTCTACCGAATTCTTTGTGAACAATTATTATCTGCCGCTCCAAATGAACATCCAGACCATCGTCATCGCGCTTGACATCGACCGATGGGGTTTTACCGACGAAACTTTCGAAGCCGTATACAATTCCGCACCCGGCTACGCCTATGACGAACAGCACGACTTCTGGAAAAACGGCGCACCGGCCATGATGCCAAAAATCGTCCAGGACAACATTTCACCGGATCCTCATGAATATGGAATTTACGCCTATAACCGGGGCGAATACAAATCTGAAGAATCCGGAGTGAACGAAGTTCCCGAAGTGAATTTCATCGCTTACGACAAGCAAAAAGCGGATTACAACAAAAAGAAGCTCCTGTCCATCATCGACGTCGCCAAAAGCTACGGAGCAAATGTAGTGGGCGTCATCTTCCCCCAGTCCCCGCTGTACATCTCTTCCGAAAACATCTGGGGAAGATACGGCCCCGATTTGGACGACGCAGCAAAACTTCTGGACTATCTGGATTCCTTAGCCAAGGTCAAGGACAATTTTTACATCCTGGATGAATACAAAAATGGAAAAAACGATTATAAATCCAGCGATTTTTCAAACGACGACCATCTTGGACTCGACGGTGCGGACAAGTTAACCAAGCGGTTGGACTCGCTCCTGCTTAAAATAAAGGAAAATCCATAAAGTTTTTTAGATTTTGCAAGCGTTTTATAAAGCGATAATTTATATTAAGGTCATGAATTTTAAGATTGCGTTGGGATTTTGTTGTGCTTTCATGAGTTTCTTCACAGCCTGCGGGGGAACCTCCGACGGTAGCAACCTGGAACTTCCCGACAACCTCCCACCGGCATGCCGTGAAATCGATTTTGTGGAACAGCCGGATATGCGCGAACTCTGCGGCGTCCGCACGGTCCACTTCAAGTCCTACCGCAACATTCCTAAAGAACGTTATCTCATCAGTCCGAAAGACGCAAAACTCGTTCTTATCGAAGATCGCGTGGAACTTCGAATTCCGGGAAACTTCCCTGTAGAACTTTCCGGTTCCATTGTCAAAGAACTGCAATTCGATCAAAATGCCCGGTTGAACAAAATTCGCAATCAGTACGAATATTACGAAGGCTATAAAGGCGCAAGCCGCAAACGCGAAGACCGCATCCGGGCATTCAAGCTCTCGATTCCTACCGAAGCCGGTACCAAATACGAATATTGCTTCCGCATTCCGGAAAAATTCGGTAACGCCCGTACCCGCAACCAAGCCATGGGTAATCGACTCGAAGAACTGAACTGCTCCGAATTCGATTCCATTTCCAAATAATCTTAAACAGGATTGTCCAAATCGACGAACTTCGCAGGAATGTGGAGTTCGTTTTGAATTTTATCCGCCAAGGCTCTCACACCAAAGATTTCCGTGCGATGGTGCCCGCAGCTGATGAGATTGAAATCCAATTCTTCGCAGGTAATGGGTACAGCTTCCTTGATTTCACCGGTAATGAAAGCGTCGCATCCTAGGGAAATCGCTTCTTCAATTCCGCTGGCACCGCTTCCGCTGCAAATGCCGACGCGACGAATTTCCTTGGATCCGTACAAAAGAGCATTCTGCACTCCGTGTTCAAAAGCAACGTTCGCCTGCGCCAAAAATTCTTGCTGTGTATAAGCCCTTTCAAATTCCGCGATTACGCCCACAGGCTTTTCGCCTTCCACCATGAAGCCGTCCAAAATTTTCATGCCCATGGCTTTTGCAATTAACGCGTTGTTTCCGATTTCCCTATGACCGTCCAAAGGCAAATGAAAGCCGTAAAGCGAGATGCCGTTCTGCATCAGGCGGCGCATCCGCTCTCCAAACTTCCCCACTAGTACTCGGTTATCCCCGTTCCAAAATCCGTTGGGATGGTGAACGATAATCGCGTCCGCTTTTTCTGCGATCGCAGCATCGATTAAACGGTCTCGGAAAGAAACTCCCGTCACCACGCGCGTTATTTTGTCCGAAGCTTCGACACAAAGACCGTCCACGCAGTAATCCTTGAAAGCCGAAGGATCCAGCAGATTCGAAAGCCATTCGGAAAAGACGGAAAGTTCCATTTGCACAAACTCCTTTGGGAAATTATACGTCTTTTGTATACATCCCAATATAATTATTCTATATCGATCCCAAAAAATGCCGCACTAGGATCATAAATCAATTAAAATTTACTATTCTCGGTTGTCGCTTTCTATGCGTTTTTCTAAATTTACGCATAGATTTGAATTCACCTTTGAAAGGAGAGGCGGCAAAACCGCCATACATTTACATGGCACACTATCTTTTTACTTCTGAATCCGTGTCCAAGGGACACCCCGATAAAGTTGCAGACCAAATTTCCGATGCAATTCTCGATGCTTGCCTTGCACAGGATCCGAACAGCCGCGTCGCTTGCGAAACTCTCGTAAACACGGGTCTTGTGGTGATTTCCGGTGAAATTACCACCAAAGCTGTCATCGACTACCAGCAGATCGCCCGCAAAACCATCAAGGCCATCGGCTACGTGAATCCGGAACTCGCTTTTGATTACAAAGGCTGCTCCGTCATGGTCGCCATGGACAAGCAGTCTCCGGACATCGCTCAAGGCGTGGATGCCAAGGCCGCTGAAGGTAAGGAAGACGACAAGCAGGGCGCCGGTGACCAGGGTATGATGTTCGGTTACGCTGTAAACGAAACCAAGGAATTGATGCCGCTCCCGATTTCCCTCGCCCACAAGCTCATGGAAGAAATCCAGGTTCTTCGCGAATCGGGAAAAATCAAATGGCTCCGCCCGGATGCCAAGTCCCAGGTTACCGTGGAATATGACGAAAACGACAATCCGGTCCGCGTAGACACGGTCGTCATCAGCACCCAGCACGACGAATTCGTAAAGGGCAAAGAATTGACCCACGCCCAGATCGAAAAGGAAATCATTGAAAAGCTCATCAAGAAGGTTATCCCGGCAAAGCTTCTCGATAAGAATACCCGCTACCTGGTGAACCCCACCGGCAAGTTCGTGGTGGGCGGTCCCCACGGCGACTGCGGTCTCACCGGCCGTAAGATCATCGTGGACACCTATGGCGGCATGGGCCGTCACGGCGGTGGCGCTTTCAGCGGAAAGGACCCTTCCAAGGTGGACCGCAGCGCAGCTTATGCAGCCCGCTACGTGGCAAAGAACATCGTGGCAGCAGGCCTTGCACACCGTTGCGAAGTCCAGCTCGCTTACGCCATCG
>JAGDBD010000098.1 GCA_017959225.1 Fibrobacter sp.
GCGGAATTTACGCTCCTCGGTTTACAAGTTCCCATGCAGATTTCATTCGGTGCTGTGGATTTTACAGCGAAACTAGAAGACGCGTGGAAACTCATCGCTTTTACACGGACTTGTACCCGGATCGTGATGCGGATCGGCAAATTTTCTGCCGAAAACTTTGGCCGTTTTGAAAAAAAAGCGGTGGAAATTCCTTGGGAACTTTATTTTGCAAATTCTCCTCTGCCGCAAATCAAAGTAACTTGTAAAAAATCGCGTCTGTACCATTCCGATGCCATAGCCGAACGTTTGCAAAAAATCGTCTATGCAGCACTGGATGAACGCGGCATTTCGGCAGCTGAAAATAAACAACCCCAAACGCTCTTTGTGCATTTTGAAAACGACCATTGCACGCTCAGCGTGGACTTAGCCGGCGAACCGTTGTACAAAAGAGGTTTTGATCGCTATGTGGAAGAGGCTCCCGTTCGAGACACGTTCGCAGCGTCCATGCTTCTTGAAGGCGGACTTTTACATACTTCGGTCTTATACGATCCCATGACCGGAAGCGGCACATTTTCAAGCGAAGCGGCTTTGTTAAAAGCCCATGGACATCTGTGGAAAACCCGAAGCTTTGCGTTACAAAATTCTCCGAGTATTCGCCCGGCTGCCTGGAATTTTATGGTAAACCATACGCCAGGGCTAGACGTTTTGCCTGAGCTTCAAATTTTTGCAAGCGATATTTCTACCAAAGCTCTGTCCACCGCCGAACATAATTTGAAGACTTCCGGCGCAGCTCCTTATTTGCAAAATCTTTCAGCAGATTCGCTGCAAATTTTCCAATCGGACTTTTTTAATTTAAAAGCGCCTTCCGCAAATTCCCTGCTCGTTTTGAATCCGCCTTACGGCAAGCGCATTACCGCAGACATTCCAAAACTCTATTCGGAAATCGGAAAAAAGATCCGTTTCGATTTTTCCAATGCAAAGATCGCGCTGATCGTTCCCGGAAAAGAAGCGGAACGCGCTTTGCATTTAACGCCACACCGTCAGATCCAATCGATCAACGGTGGAATCGATGTCAGCGTTTACTTCATCAATCCTTGACTTTTCCACTCGGCTTCTTTTTCTTGGATAATGCGACGGGCATCTTCCTTGCCGCGCATCACAAGGCTTTTCACAAGTCCGAGCAAAGCACTCATTTCGAATCGGGTCGGTTCAAGCCTCTGCAAAAATTCCCGCACAGCCGATTCCGTCCAAGAATTGTTCTGATAACGGTCCGTCAAATTCGCATTTAGGAATTTAAGGAAGTTTTCCACCTGTCCCATGTTCGCCTTTTCAACGCGTCCCCGTTTCAAAGGAACACGGTCCGTGCGAAGCCCTGTATTGTCTAAAAGTCCGTTGCGACAGAGTTCATAGCAAGCGGTCGTCACAGCTTGCGCAAGGTTCAAACTCATCTGTCCCGGAACGGGGATTTCGCAAATAATGGCGCAATGATCAATTTCATCCAAAGAAAGCCCACAGGATTCTCTTCCAAAAACAAGGGCCACCGTCCCGTCTTTGGGGAGCTTTTCCGTAATATTTGGAAGGGATGTATGGGGAATCACCGTGTCAAAGCGTCGGCGGGAAAAAGCGATGGCATATTGAGCTGTCGAAAGGGCTTCCCCCAGCGTATGCACCACCTTTGCGTTGTCCAAAATTTCAGCAGAATTATGGGCAGTCCGGTAAGATTCCTGATTTACCTTATCGCGCTTCGGATAAACGATGTAAAGATCGTTGATGGCGTTGCAGTGCATGGCGCGGGCCACAAAGCCTACGTTATGGGGATGTTCCGGTTCACAAAGGACAATTCTAAAATTCAGCATTTTAATTCCTACCTTCCAACCCTACCTTCCAACAGGCCAGCAGAAATCCTTTCCGCGGATTTCATTTTTAACGCATTCGCCTTCTTCGATTTTGGCACCCGGAAAAAGGATCGCATGGTCAAAAGTTGCAGTCGAAGGAACTTCTACATCCGGCATAAAAACGGTCGCTTTCGCCTGTTTAGCGATCTGCGAAGGCACACCAAAATTTCCGACGCCGAGCTCTTTCCTTCGAAAATCGCTGGCGCGTAAAAGTCCGTCGGGAGTTCCCATGTCAATCCAAAGGGAAAACTTTTGACTCACGTCTACAAAAGGCGCTTTGCCGCTTAAAACAAGGCGTTTCCAATATTCCCGAATATCTAATTCATTTTCGCGGATTTCTTCTAAAGCCCGCTTGGAATACCAGGAAATTCCCGAAAAAGTCACCCGTTCTCTTGTGCGATCGCCAAAACGGTTTTGGATTCCCGCCATCAAGCCGTCACGCACAAAAATGGTATTCACCATGGGATTATCCACGGCCAAAAGCGAACAAGGCGCACCCGAAGATCTTGAAAGCCTCAAAAAAGACCGCAAGTCGAATTTGCAGTAGCAATCCGAATTCATCACTAACAATTCGTCCACCGGGTCTTCCCGATTCATGCGGTAAAGCGGTCCGCCTGTTCCTAAAGGTTCCGGCTGTTCTTCCCAAACCTTTTCAAAACCAAAAGAAAGCGCAGCTTCCGAAAGTTTATCCGCAAGGTAGTGAGCGTTCACATGCAAATGCGCTTCCGGAATCGTCTTCGCAAGTTCCACTTGGTGCTCTAAAATCGTCTTGTCCACAACCCGCACAAGGGGCTTCGGCATTTGAAGCGTAAGCGGTCTAAGACGCGTTCCAAGGCCAGCGGCTAAAACGAGCACGCGCATTAAAGTTCTCCATTTTCAATAAATTCATTCCGGAAAGTTCCCGAGCCGAGCAAAATGTCGATGGGAAGCTTTTCGTATTCATATTCATAAGGAGGTTCTTTCCAGGCGAAGTCCTTGGGATATTCGTGGTGCAAGTAACGCAAAATGCGAATCGCCATGTCAAAGGAACGGAAGGAATCTCTGTCCGTCACATGGATCTGTGCACCACCGCAGATCTTTCCTGCGCCCTTGTGGAACGTGGGCTGGAAATAGTTTTCGCGGAAATAAACGCCGGGAAGCTTTAACCCGTTCAGGTACTTGCAAAGTTTCGCTGCATCGATAAAAGGCGCACCGAAAAGTTCAAAGGGGCGCGTCGTTCCGCGGCCTTCGCTCACATTCGTCGCTTCAAAAAGGCACATTCCCGGATAAACGATTGCTGTATCGAGAGTCGGCATGTTAGGAGACGGCATCACCCAAGGAAGTCCGGTTTCGTCAAACCACATTTTCGGATCGTATCCGTCCATCTCCATCACATAAAGTTTGCTATTCGGGAAGCATTCTTCACGGAACTGCTTCGCAAGGGCGCCGATGGTTTTACCGTGGCGAATCGGCAATTTCCAAAGTCCCACAAAGCTTGTATAGCCGAGATCCAACGTAGGACCTTCCACCGTGTTTCCAAGCGGATTCGGACGGTCAAGAACGACAACCGGAATGTTCGCCTTTTCGCACGCTTTCATGCAAAGGAAAAGCGTCCAGATAAACGTATAATAGCGAGCTCCCACATCTTGCATATCCACAAAAAGGACATCGATATGCGAAAGCATTTCCGGGGAAGGTTCACGAGTTTTTCCATAAAGGCTGTAAACCGGGATTCCCAGTTCGGGGTCTACAGAACCTTCCCACTCGATCATATTGTCTTGAGTATGACCTTTAATGCCGTGCTGCGGTCCAAAAAGGGCCGAAAGTTTAAACAGCTTTCCGTCATAACGACGGAGCGTTTCTAACGTATGGTGCAAGTTCGAGTCGATAGAAGCCGGGTGCAAAAGGGCCCCGAGACGCTTTCCGCGCAACTCTTGCGGATAAGATTCTTCAAAATGAGAAAGAGCGAGTTTGACAGTCATTATTTTTTATATTTTAGGGTGCACATAAAATATAGTTGTTATATCAACACAAAAAAGAAAACATACTAGGAAATATCAAATGCCTTATCTGAACAAAGTCATGCTCATCGGAAACATCGGCAAGGATCCGGAAACCAAAGTTACCCCGAGTGGCCGAAAGCGTGTTTCTTTCTCCCTCGCAACATCTCGTCGTTACCGCGATGCTAGCGGTGAAACCAGAGAACAGACGGATTGGCATAACATTGTCGGCTGGGGTAAAATCGCTGACATCATTGAACAGCTTGGCGTTCACAAAGGAATGACTCTTTACGTGGAAGGCACTCTCACCTACCGCTCCTGGGACGACCAGAACGGCCAGAAGCGTTACGCAACGGACGTGAACATGGACACGTTCCAGCTTCTCACCCCGAGAGGCGGTCAGGGCGCACCTTCCTTCCAGAGCAACGGTAACTTCAACCGTCAGCCGTCCGCAACTCCGAGCTACGGACGTTCTCCCTCCATCAATCAGGGCATGTCCCAGCCGCCGATGGATGTCGGTCCGGACGTAGAAGACGATCTGCCGTTCTAATCCGGAATGTTTGATTCCATGCCGTCTTTCGATTTGATCAACTTAGCCATTCTTTGGAGCATTGCGTTTCTCGCATTGATCCAGACGATTAACGCCACCGGAGCGATCAAGGCCGCCATATCCGGAATTATCACGGTCATCATTTTGGTGATGGCTGTGTTTTTCTCGTATATGAAAATCGAAGGCTACGGAACGTTCGTTTCCCGCGAACTTTCCCCCACCGCGATTATCGCAGCAAACATCGCCGCGAACGAAACCATGGCCAAGGAAAGAGCCCAAGACAGCGCAAAGGCTGAACCGAAGCCGGCGGTCATCGGAATGTCTTCGTCAGCAACCGACAAGGACGCCATCAATTCCGTTGAACGCTACGTTTCTTCCGCAGAAAAAATCGCGGAAGAAGCTCTCGACTTCGCAGCCCAGATCCGCTCTGTGGACGCACTTCCGAACGACATTTCGGAACCGAACCGCGAAAAAGCAGAAAGCAAAGCGCTTGCGCTTCGCAACGCAACCGCCAAGGTAAACAGCAAAGCCGCATCCCTCTTCCATCCCCGGAGCGTCAGCGAACTTCACCAGAAGCTAATCCGCGCAACGGAAAATTTAAGGCTTGCCGGTTACGCTCTGCACGCATACACCACACTGGATGACGTGGAAAACCGCAAAGCGCAATTCGAACAAAGTAAGCGTCAAGCCGTTTCCGCCGAAAAGGCGATTTCCGCATACAAATCCGAACTTGGAAAGCTCACCGGCAAATAAATTTTAATCCTCAACTCTCACATACACAAAAAGGCAAACTATGAGTCGTAATGTTGCAATAGTCGGCGCTACGGGCGCTGTAGGACAAGAACTCCTTTCCATCCTTGAAGAACGCAACTTCAAGTTGGATTCTTTGAAGCTTCTCGCTTCCAAGCGCAGCGCTGGCCGTAAGGTGAAATTCCGCGGCGAAGAATTGACTATTGAAGAACTCACTCATGATTCTTTCAAGGGCATTGACATCGTGTTCTCCTCTGCAGGAGCAGCGATTTCCCAGGAATTCCTCCCGTCCGCAGTGAAGGCTGGAGCCGTCTGCATCGACAACACGAGCTTCTACCGCATGGACCCGAACGTTCCGCTGGTCGTTCCGGAAGTCAACCCGGAAGACATCAAGCTTTATAAGCCGGAATTCGGCGGCAAGGGCATCATTGCGAACCCGAACTGCACGACCATCATGATGGTCGTCGTTTTGAACCCGATCAACACAATTTCGAAGATCAAGAAGATCCACATTTCTTCTTACCAGAGCGCTAGCGGCGCCGGTGCCGTTGCCATGGAAGAGTTGAAGCAGCAGTACAAGGACATCCTCGAAACGGGCACGACGACTCACATTGCCAAGTTCCCGCATCAGCTTGCCTACAACGTCATTCCGCAGATCGACAAGATGACGGAAAACGATTACACGAAGGAAGAAATGAAGATGTTCAACGAAACCCGCAAGATCATGCACTCCGACGTGCGTACCAGTGCAACTTGCGTTCGCGTGAGCTCTCTCCGTTCCCACTCCGAATCCGTTTGGTTCGAAACCGAACAGCCGATTTCCGTGGAACAGATCCGCGAAGTTTTGAAGAACGCTCCGGGCGTGACCCTGAAGGACGATCCGCAGAACTACGTCTACCCGATGCCGCTTGAAAGCGCTGGTCATGACAACGTTTACGTGGGCCGTATCCGCAAGGACCTCGCCGACGACAACAGCAATACGCTGTGGCTCACCGGTGACCAGATCCGCAAGGGTGCAGCTCTCAACGCCGTCCAGATTGGCGAACTTCTCTAAGCGTCATCTTTTCAAAATCCAAAAGGCTCGCAGCAATGCGAGCCTTTTGAGTTCTAATCCTTCACACATCGGACGCTATAGGCGTACTCTTTGTAAAAATAGCCCTGACTCGCATTCGGGTATTTATTGAGTATGACCATATCACCAGCAAATACTCCGGGAAATTGATCATTCAGATATTCATTATCTTCGGATGAATTCCAAAAGTGCGCTTCATATCCAAGAGAGTAATACTTTTCTGCGCGACTGCGCTCCCCGGCAGGAAGTGCGGAAAATCCATAGGCGTCAGTTCCATTGCCATCCTCGCCGTCATAACCTTCCCAACCGGAAGTCGATTTCAACAACGTCGCAGCGTTCTTTTTTCCCCCGACAGCTTGGAAAAGCGTATCAAATTCAGCACTGCTTGGCAAATGGAATCCTTCCGGGCAAACCTTCATGGCAGCTTCCCACGTATAAAGCCGTCCGTAGATTTTGCAATTCGAGGCGTCATCTTCGTAACAGTAACTGCCATCGGTCTTATAATTCAGGTTCTCCGCCATCCAAACCTGTGAACCGATTTGAACAGTCTTATAGGTGCGACCGTCACGGGAATCCAGCAAGACATCATCATCCACATCTGCATTCGCCGTATTCGATCCGTCACTCCCACAAGCGACAAGAAGAAGCGCACAAAGCACCATCCCAAATTTTAGCATAAAACCGCTCCAAAACGAGTTCAGAAAAATAAGCCTGTCCGGCTCAAAAAAA
>JAGDBD010000099.1 GCA_017959225.1 Fibrobacter sp.
GAAATAATGCGCACATTCACCGGGATTTCACGGTTATCGCCTACACGTGTAATGTGATGTTCTTGAAGTACACGAAGAAGCTTCACCTGCATGTTCAGCGGAAGTTCACCAATTTCATCGAGGAATAGCGTACCGCCTTCTGCTTCTTCAAATACGCCTTTACGCGTATCGATCGCTCCCGTAAAAGAACCCTTCACATGACCGAACAAAATGGATTCTATCAAATTTTCGGGAATCGCTCCGCAGTTGATGGCGACAAAAGGCTTGTCAAAACGAGGGCTTTGGCTGTGCAGCCAGCGGGCAAGGACTTCTTTACCCGTTCCCGTTTCGCCACGGATAATCACAGGCGCGGGGAGCGCCACAAATTTTTCGGCTCTAGAAATGACGTCCGCCATGGCCTGGGAAGCGTAAACAATGGAACCTTTGCGGGTTACACCGCGGAGTACATCCAAAGATTCCTTGTCGCTTTGACGGTTATAAGCCGAGAACGCGATTTTTTCTGAAACCGCCACAAACTTGTCAAAAAGTTTCTTTTCGTCGTCGTTAAACGGATCCTTGCGAGATTCCCGCTGCAAATACAAAAATCCGGAAACGATATCTGTGGTCGGCGTTTGGAACGGAGCCACCATAATGCTTGTGAGCTTGTTCTTTACGATGGACTTGGAAATGTCCGCAATGTTTCCATCGGCCTGATTCCAAAGAACCGCCCTTTTTTCTTCGCGGGCACGGCGCACCGCGCTAGAAGAAATTGCCACCGCCGAAGGGTAAGCAAAGCGGAACGGTTCGTCGGCGAGCTCCGCAGGAATTTCAAGAACGGCAGCATCCGCATTCAAAACTTGGCATGCCACTTTCGCAATCATCGGCAAAAGTTCTTGGGGAGTCGATTCGTCCAAAAGTTGCGAAAGAGTGTCCAGCAGCTCCGAGGAAGCTTGCATCGATTCTTGATTCATGCGTTCTCCTTTGAATCTCTTACTGAGCATCCGTGGAAACCGAATCCACGTCCGTCATGATTCCCCGAACCGGTACAACGGTATCCTGTTCCAACGATCCCACGCCTTCGTCCATATGAAGGCTTCGGGAATTTTCGAGCATGGATTTTCCGACGTTTTCCACGTCCTGGGATGAGGTCCTAAAGAAGAATATAAACACGAGTAAAAGGGCAACGAACAGGAAAACTGCACTACCGAGTAGAATCTTCCCAGTGGGAAATTTCGTTTCGGTACTTTTTACCCCGAGATTTTGCTCCGGAAGGTCTGCTACAGGTTCCGATGCGAAGAGAAATTCTTCGGGAGCAGAGTCGATTTGAGATTCCCTTTCCCGGATCAAAAGCCCGAGTTCATCTTTCCAAAGGGCATTTTTTTCACGGTCAACCGAAATGCCGTTGTGGGAAAGTTCATTTTCTGCGATTTCAAGGCATTCGTCCAATTCGTCGAAATCTTCAAAACGGTCCTCCGGATTACGGCGCAGCGTTCCTTTCCAAAGGGTCTGAAAAACACGCAGATCTTCCGCAGGGAGCTTTCCATGCCCGTGAAGCAGCAAGGATTCGTCATAGGAATCTACGTTAAAAACCGACTTTTCAACGGAACTGAAGGTTTCACCGCCAAACAAAGGTTCGCCCGCGATCCAAAAATAGAGACGCGCACCGAGACTGAATATCTCGCTTTTGACGGAAGGTTCTGCGCCTTCAAAACGCTCCGGTGCCGAAAACTTCGGAGTTCCTAAACCTTGAATTCCAAAGTCAATAAGTCCCGGATTTCCTGAAGCGTCGATCATGATGTTATCCGGGCTAATATCTCCATGCAGTACGTTCGCCTTCAGCATGCCGTTTAAGGTTGCACAAAGTTTGCGAAGAGCTTTTACCGCTTTTTTCGGAGGCATCGGAGAAACCGCCGAACTGGAAGTGCCCCGGATATATTCCGCTACAAAATAAGGCCTACCCTTTAAGCTTCCATAACCGTAAAGCCGGGAAGTTCCTTCAAAAGCTTCGGATATAAAAACATCGATGCTTTTCGGATCGATCGGCTTTTCTTCCAAATACCATTTGAAAACGACAGGCGTATTTCCGTCGAGCATTGCGCGGTAAACAACCGCTTCCCCACCGGTTCGAATCTTGCGAAAGCCGGTCAAACGACCTTCAAAATCATTCACGGCTTCAAACCGTCCTTTTCAAGCGCAGAAGATTTTAAGCTGTCTTCTGCGATTTTTGTCCAACGTTTCAAATGACTGTTCTGAGGAAATTGGATCGATCCCATAGACCAAATGTCCCAAGCTTCTTCGATATTTCCCAGTTCCCAGTACAAGTTTCCCAAGTTGGAATACGCCGGAGCGAAGTTCGGATTTTTGGAAAGGATGTCCATGAAAATTCTCTGGGCTTCATCCATTTCACCCATGCCTTGCAGAACAAGTCCTTTAAGATTTTCACTGAAGTAGTTCGTACTGTCGAATGCAATGGATTCGTTTAAAATTCCTAACACTTTCGCATTGGAATCGTCCATGACTTTTGCACGTGCCAAATAGAAGAGCGCTGTGGAATACATGGCGCGGGCCGTTGAACTGTCGATCTTTTGCAGAATGCGGAATTCGGTCTGGGTTTTGGTCCAAAGGTCAACGGAATGTTGACCGATTTTTTCTGCAGCTTCGGCTTTTCCAAAATAAGCCAGGGCGATTCCATAGCGGGCGTCCCTGTCCGCCGGATCCTCGTCTAAAGCTTTCGAAAATTTGAAAATGGCACGATCGTAATCGCCGATACGGAGAGCTTCATTCCCCAGATCCTGGTGCGACTTACAACCTATGCACAGAAGAGCACAGAGCAGAACCCACGCCAAAGAAAATGTTGCTATCGATCGATTCACCATAACACCTATATAAACCCCACATCCTAAAATAGTATATTTGTTACCGAAACTTTTTCCAATGGAGTGAAAAATGTCCAAGGTTTTGATTATCGGCGCCGGTGGCGTTTCAAACGTGGTCGTGCGCAAGTGTGCCCAAAATTCGGAAGTCTATTCTGAAATCCTTCTCGCAAGCCGCACCAAGTCGAAATGCGACGCCATTGCCCAGGATATCAAGAATATTCCTGTCCATACAGCATCGGTGGATGCGGACAAAGCATCCGAAGTCGCCGCTCTGATTCGGGATTTTAAACCGGAGCTCGTTATTAACGTGGCACTCCCGTACCAGGACCTCGCCATCATGGACGCTTGCCTCGCCGAAGGCACAAATTACCTCGACGCCGCAAATTACGAACCGAAGGACAAGGCTCACTTCGAATACTCCTGGCAGTGGGCATACGAAGAACGCTTCAAAAAGGCGGGCATCATGGCTCTCCTTGGATCGGGCTTTGATCCGGGCGTTACCAACGTTTACACCGCTTACGCAAAGAAGCACTATTTCGACACCATCGATACCCTCGACATCGTGGACTGCAACGCCGGTAACCACGGCCAGGCTTTTGCCACGAACTTCAACCCGGAAATCAACATCCGCGAAGTGACGCAGAACGGCAAGTTCTACAAGGACGGTGAATATTTCGAAATTCCGCCGATGTCCGAACATAAGAGCGTTGATTATCCGCAGGTCGGTCCTCGGGAAAGCTATCTCCTTTGGCACGAAGAAATCGAATCTCTCGTCAAGTACATTCCGATTAAACAGGCTCGTTTCTGGATGACCTTCGGTCAGGAATACTTGACCCACCTTCGCGTTCTCGAAGACGTCGGCATGACCCGCATCGACCCGGTAGAATTCAAGGGTCAAAAGATTATTCCGCTGGAATTCCTCAAGGCGCTCCTTCCGGAACCGGGCAAGCTGGGCGAAAATTACACCGGCAAGACCTGCATCGGTTGTCAGCTTACCGGTACAAAGGACGGCAAGCCGCAGACCTATTTCGTTTACAACGTTTGCGACCACGCAGAATGCTTTAAGGAAGTCAAGGCTCAGGCTGTCAGCTACACCACAGGCGTTCCTGTAATGCTCGGCGGCGCTATGATGCTCACCGGCAAGTGGAAAGGCGCTGGCGTGTTCAACATGGAACAGTTCGACCCGGATCCGTTCATGGCGGAAATCGGCAAATGGGGACTTCCTTGGAACGAAGTCTTCGGACAGAAGTTCGTCTAATTTTCCTTTTTAAATGGGAAAGCGACTGCACAATTGCAGTCGTTTTTTCATTTTTGGGGATTTTACACCTATTCCAACTTGGAAGATTCCACCTGTTTGCACAGTTTTTCCCCATTGATTTTCATTTGTACCATTCCCATTTTACAAAAGCAACCTATATTAATTGCAAGGAGAGGATGCAATTAATATGGCAGATATTTTTGCAGATAGTGAAGCCCATCTGTTTGAAGCCCTATCAAACAGTTCGGATTCCGCATATTTTTTTGTCAGCAACATGAAGAAAAATGTGGCTCTGTGGTCCAATCCGGCACAGGAATTTTTTGGACTAAAAGACAAACGCATTGAAAACATCCGAGAATTTTGGGCAAACAGAGTTCATCCAGACGATCAAGACAAATTCAACAGCTATTTTGATTCCGTTCTTTTGGCCCATGCGCACCACCACAATCTGGAATACCGCGTTCTCACGGCAGAAGGCAAATATGAATGGGTGCTTTGCAGCAGCTACATCTATTACGACGATCAAGGCGTTCCGGATCATGCAGCAGGTTTTGTCACGCCTCTAGGCTACCGCAACAAAATCGACCCGGCATCGAACCTGAGAACCATTCACGAATTCCGCGACAATCTAAACAAGCGTTTGCTAAAAAATGACCGCGGTTCTATTCTGATGTTTGACCTGATCAACTTTAAAAAGGTGATCGATGATTACGGATATTCTTTTGGCGATCAGTTCCTATACACCATGGGAGTGCTCTTAAAACAGGAACTCGACAAGGAAGATTCCTTATTCCGCATGCAAGGTTCCAATTTTGCGGTCATCATCAAGTCCTGTAAAAAAATCGATGTGCAATCCCGGTACGAAACCATTAAAAAAGTTTTGGGCTGTGTCACGGTAGACGGCATAGAAATTGACCAGGACTTTGTTTGCGCAGCGACCATCTTCCCTTCGGACGGTGTCGATGTAGACCGTTTGCAGCAAAACCTTTACTACGGAATCGATTACGCCAAAGCCTATTCCCTAAAAGATCTCGTCTACTACACCGACGATCTTTATTTACAAAAAGCCCGCATTTCACAGCTTCGCGAAGCCATCAAAAAGAGCATTCACAACAACTTCGCAGGTTTTGAACTTTATTTTCAGCCCATTATCAATACAGACAAACGCTCCTGCGATTCCGCCGAAGCGCTGCTCCGTTTTTCGACGCCGGAACTTGGCATGGTAAGCCCTGCCGATTTCATACCTCTTCTCGAAAAGACGAAAGACATTGTTTTTGTGGGAGCCTGGGTTCTTGACAAAGCCCTTGAAGCTTTGGAAAAATGGAAAAAGATCAATCCGAATTTCAAACAAATTCACATTAATGTTTCGAGTATCCAATTCCGCGAATCGGGTTTTAAAGATTACGTTTTTGATTCGCTGAACAAGCATCATTTGAACGGATCCGATCTTGTTCTTGAATTGACGGAATCTTGTCGAGTCAAATCCACGCAGGAATTTTCGAAGCTCTTTTCCGAATTCCAAAATGCCGGAGTCAAAATGGCGTTGGACGATTTTGGAACCGGCTACGCTTCGATGATCGTTCTTTGCGATATTCCCGTGGATATTTTAAAAATCGACTATCAGCTGACGCAGAACTTTGTGAAATTCCCCCAGCACCGGGCCATTCTAAAACTCGTCGTGGATCTTTGCAAAAACGGGAATATTCATTTGTGCGCAGAAGGAGTGGAAACGAAGGAATCCTTGGACTTGATGCAGAACGCAGGGGCAGACCTTATTCAGGGATACTTCTTTTCAAAGCCCCTTTCTTTTGACGAGTTCCAAAAGAAATTCATTGAAAAGTCAGAATGATACAAAAAGCCACCCAAGACCCTTGGGTGGCTTTTTTGCGAGGAGAGAGAGGGATTCGAACCCTCGGACCCCTATAAGGAGTCTACGGTTTTCGAGACCGTCTCGATCGACCAACTCCGACATCTCTCCGTTGGTGACTCCAAATTTATAAAAAAATTTCAAAAAACCGAGGGGCTTTCAAAAAAAGGTTTGAATTTCTATATTGCGCCCCAATATGCAAAATGAAGAATATTCTGAACCAATTATCGCTGAAAATGATGTAAACGAAACATCCGATTCCGCAGAAAACACCTTAAAATTCAGCGATTTGGGATTATCTCCCGAAGTTCTTGAAGGCGTCAAAAACGCCGGATACGAAACTCCTTCGCCGATTCAAGCCAAAGCGATTCCGATTTTCCTTTCGGGGAAGAACCTTTTGGGCACAGCCCAGACAGGTACCGGTAAGACGGCGGCATTTACACTTCCTCTGCTTTCCCATTTGCAGTTCAAAAAGGGCGAAACTTCCATGCTCGTCCTTTCCCCGACCCGTGAACTGGCAGTGCAGGTTGCCGAAGCGGTGCAGCATTTTGCGGTCGCCATGCCGCACGTGCATGTAGTCCCGGTCTACGGCGGACAGGATATCGGAATCCAGTTCCGCGCCTTAAAGCGTACCCCACAGATCGTTGTGGCAACGCCGGGCCGTTTGATCGACCATTTAAAACGCGGCACGATCAGCCTTGAAAACATCCAAGCGGTAGTCCTTGACGAAGCGGACGAAATGCTCGACATGGGCTTCATGGACGAAGTCGAAGAAATCCTTTCCAAAATTCCGGAAGGCGCTCAGCGCGGTCTTTTCAGCGCAACGATGCCGGCTAACGTGCGAAAGATCATCGATCGTTACCTCGGTGAATATGAAGAAGCCTGCATTGAAGCGAAAACGGCGACAGTTGACAAAGTTTGTCAGCGCTATTTGACCGTCCGTTCCGAACAAAAGATGGAAGCTCTTACCCGCGTTCTCGAAGGGGAAACCTATGACGGCGTGATTATCTTTGTGCGCACAAAGCAGCTCGCCTCCGAAGTTTCGGAGCGCCTGGAAGCCCGCGGTTTCAATGCGGCTCCGTTGAGCGGTGATTTGGCACAGGCCCTCCGCGAACGAACGGTGAACCGTCTGAAAGAAGGCAAAATCGATATTCTCGTCGCAACAGATGTTGCCGCCCGCGGACTGGACGTGGACCGTATTTCTCACGTGATCAACTACGATGTGCCTTACGACACGGAATCCTACGTGCACCGCATTGGCCGCACCGCCCGTGCAGGCCGCGAAGGAAACGCCATTCTCTTTATCACTCCGCGTGAACGTCGCATGCTAAAGATGATCGAAAAGGCGACCCGCAAAAAGATCGATCCCATGGAAGTCCCCACAGGTGAACAGATCAGCGAACGTCGCGTTTCCATGTTCAAGCAAAAAGTTCTTGACACTCTCGCCGAAGGCGGTCTCGAAGAATTCCGCAACCTGGTGGAAGCTCTCGAAGAAGAAAAGGGCATTCCCGCTCTTGAAATCGCAGCGGCAGTTACAAAACTTGCCCAGGCAGGACAGCCCCTCTTCCCAACGGACCTTCCGGAAATCAAATCCGTTCCGCTCCGCGAAGAACGTCGCAAAGCAAGCGAAGACAAATTCGGCAACGGTCCTAAGGAACACGCTCCCCGTGTGGAAAAGGATAACGGAGTCGAAGAAGGTTACGAACGTTATTACCTGGGCGTTGGACGCCGTGACCACGTTTCTCCCCGAGATATTGTCGGAGCTATCGCTGGCGAATCCGGAATTTCTTCGGGTGAAATCGGACGGATTAAACTTTTCGACCGTTTCAGTACTGTGGAACTGCCGGAAGGCCTCGCTCCGGAACTGAAGCTGATCCTTGAAGAAATGACCATCCGCGGAAATCCTTCCAAGTTCCGTTTGATGACCGACGACAAGCCTCTCCCTGCCGACCGGGAATCCTTTGGCGAAAGAAAGCGCAACCGCGATTTTGTAAGTCGCAAAGACCGTGGAGACCGTCGCAAATCCCGAAAGGATTTCCGTGAACGTCCCTTCCGCGAACGCGATGACAAGCCTTTCCGCAAAACGCGCCGTTTCGGTCGCCACTAAAGCATCCCGTTTAAAATGAAAATCCTCAGGCAAATGCCTGAGGATTTTTTCAAATGTTTTTATTTAAAAGAGCTTTCGCGCCCGCTGTTCAAGGAACAAGTTCACAAGAGCGATTGCCGCCATGCTTTCGACAATGACAGGAGCTCGCAATGCGACGCAAGGATCGTGACGTCCGCGGGCGAGAAGCGTGCCGTTCTGATGGTCACGACCGGCCGTTTCCTGTTCCTGTGCAATGGTCGCCGTCGGTTTAAACGCAATGCGGCAGTGGATGGTTTCCCCGTTGGTAATTCCGCCGAGAATTCCTCCTGCATGATTGGTGAGCGTTCTGTATTTACCGTCTTCAAAACGGATCACGTCATTGTTTTCCGAACCGTGCAATTCCGCAGCGTGGAAACCTTCACCGATTTCAAAACCTTTTACCGCAGAAATGCTTAAAAGTGCACCGCCGAGAACCGCTTGAGCTTTGTCAAAGACAGGTTCACCGACTGCAATCGGCGGTTTGCGGATATCGAGAGCGAGTACCGCTCCAATGGAATCTTTAGCAAGCTTTGCTTCTTCCACCGCTTTCGCCATTTTAACGCTCGCTTCCGGATCCGGGCAGCGAACCGGAGACGCTTCCACAGCTTCCAAGGTCACTTTCGACGCATCCACATGGGAAGTCACGGTTCCCACGGATTCCACCCAGCTTAAAATTTCCGTTCCACAGGCGAGTTTCAAAATTTTACTTGCAACGGCGCCAGCTGCCACTCGGGCAAGGGTTTCCCTAGCCGAAGCACGTCCTCCGCCTCGGTAATCGCGGAATCCATATTTCAGATCATATGTCAAATCCGCATGGCCCGGTCTGTACCAGTTCATCATTTCGGAATAATCTTTGGAATGCTGATTTTCGTTCCAAACCGCAAGGCAAATGGGCGTTCCAGTGGTTTTTCCTTCAAAAACACCTGAAAGAATGTGCACTTTGTCTGCTTCTTTACGCGGCGTAACCAAAGCGTTTTGCCCCGGACGGCGACGGTCCATGGCCTGCTGAATGTCTTCTTCCGAAAGGGGAAGCCCTGCGGGGCAGCCGTCGATCACAGCGCCTACCGCTTCACCATGGGATTCACCCCAGGTAGATACCGAAAATAACTTACCGTAAATGCTGGACATATATGCAGAAATATAACAATATAAAGATATACATCGGATTTTTCACCATTTTCGTTCCTTTTTTGTTCTCAACCCTTTTAAATCTTTCCATTTGTTTACTATGTTTGAAATGAGTGTGGTTGCGTATAGAGAAACGATGAAAAAAATAATTCTCACTATTTGCGCCTTGCTGGCGATCCAAGTTTGGGCACAGTCATCGACTGGTTTTGCCGGTATTAATTTTGGACTGGACAGAGAAGGCGTCGTCGAAGAAATTATGAAGCTGGGCTACGATCCGCTGGGATCCTCCGATGGAGCAGACCGCGTCGTGATTCCCGTCTATATGATGGACGAACTGCCTGTGCAGGTTGACTTTCTCTTCAACAAGAACGACCATTTTTATGCCTTTGAAATTCGTACCGGTCGTATGGAAGTGGATCGTCTTCCGAAAGTTTTTGAAGCTCTGGAATACATGTCCGACAAATTCGTCGATCGTTACGGCAAAAAAGTCCGCACGACCGAACTCCAGGAAGCGGACATCAAACCCAGCGTTCACAACCTTTACAAGCAGTGGACAAGCCACAAAAGCTTGAACATTTACACGGCAATCATTTACAAGGACGGTCGCTATTATACAGTAGGTTCCGTCACAAGCCGCAAGTTCGCCAAGGAACCTTCCAAAACAAAAACCAAGAAGCACGACTTCTCGGATATGATGCCGAACTAAAGGCGTCAAAGGCGTTCAAAATTTCTGAGCAAGGCGAATCACTGTTGATTCGCCTTTTTTCGTTTTGCTTCGAGAATGGAATCTTCCCGCATGGCTTCAGCAGCTTCTTGTGCAGACCACGGATGCCTTGGCAAAGTTTGGGCAAAGCCTGCAATATCGATCATTTCGCTCAACGGGATTTCATCGATGTAAGGAAGCATTCCCCGGGCGGAATCCCCAAAATTCATCATGTACCAGAATGTAGGCGCTTCATCGTGAGCGGTCGTTCCGATGTACCTCGGATGCCACATGTCGTGGGAAAGGTTCATGCGGCGGCCATCGTCCCCGTGGCACGGGCGGCAGTTACGCATAAAAAGATCCTCTCCCCGCTGAAGGTCCGCTCCCACAATCATACCGTTAGAATCGAGAAGATTGTACACCAGATACGCCATCCGCTTGTCCACAAGGGTAAGGGTATCTGCTGCGGAACCGGGCAAAACCTTTTCGGAAGAATCCCCAAGGCACAAATCCACGCCTATCGCCACTCCATAAAGGACGGGCGCCGCGCAGACGAACTTCTTCCAAAAATTCCATTCCATGTTCTCAAAATAGATTTTATATTCCCCTGTGAATGATGCAATTTCAAGACATGACATTTGAAGGTCGTTGGGACCTGGAATCCGTACCGGCAAGAACCTGTGCACCGGCTGCAAACGTGACATTCTACTTTGAAGGGACGTCCATCGACATTGAACTCGAAGGGGAAGCCCGCTTTAAAGTGGAAGTGGACCATGTGGAACTCCCGGAGCTTTTGACCCGCGAACGGAAGCTTTACCGGATCGCCGAAAATCTTTCTTCTGGAAAACACCTGGCAAGGATTTGGAAAAAGACCGAATCCGAATTCGGAAGCATCGCCTTGTACCGAACCATACCGGAGCCCACTGTCCAAGGAACACGGGAACAACAAAGCTCTCTGCAAATAGAATTCATCGGGGATTCCTATACCGCCGGCTTTGGTAACGCAGCCCGGGACCCCATTACAGGAACGCCATTTACAACGACGGACGCCACGCAAAGCTACGGAGCGTTGACCGCTCAAAAATTAGGGGCAAGTTTTGCCATCAACGCCTACAGCGGGCGCGGCCTTGTGCAGAACTACATGAGGATCGCTCCCAACTGGACAATTCCCAAGCTTTACGCATATACCCTTTCGGGCGAAGCGCCTCTCGGGAATTCTCCCCTGTGGGAATCTAAAACTTTCGATCCGAAGTTCGTCTGCCTGTTCATCGGGATCAACGATTGGCAGGGAGAAGGCCCCCACCCCGAGCCAAAAGCCTTTGACAGCGCCTATTCCGCTTTCCTCGATAGCCTGCGGTCTCGCTATTCCGATCCTCGCTTTATTTTGATTTCCACCGAAACATTCCCCGTCAACTACCTGCCAGAACGTGTGGAAAGCGTTTTTGCACAGGAACTTTCCCGTGGAAACAGGGACGTTTCCCATCTCTTTTTGGAAACTCCCCACAATGCGGGGCTCGACTTTCACCCCAACTTACAGCGTCATCAGCAAATGGCAACGTCATTGTATCTAAAAATTAAGGATATTTCGGCTCAGAAATAGGCTATTTAATGTATTTTCAAGTATAGCTTATGAAAGTTGTTTGGTTGAAATTAATGTCCATATTCCGTCTGAACCTGCTGATTGCATTTTTGCTTTCTGTTACAGCGGTTGCGCTCCTATGGAACAAGTACGGGATGGACGATATTTATACCATCAAACCGGCAACGTATCCGTACATTATTGCCCAGACCGACTCCGTGGATGGAGGCGCTTCCGTCTTAGACCTTTCCCGCACCGATTCTTCCATCGTCATGGACTATGAATTGCGCGAAGGTTACCCCTATCCGTATGTCAACATGCAGATTTACCTGGGTGACGGTAAGGACCACGGTAAGGATCTTTCCCATTACGACAGCATTTACCTTTGGGTGAAGCCTCGCGGAGAAGGCTCCGTGCGCTTATACTTACGCGCTTGGGACGATTCCATTTCTAAACCCGGTGATCAGGCTACCCTTAAATTCAACGAACTGGAATTTTTCCCGTTGGAAGAAACATACCCTGCGGTCTTTGTCCCTCAAGAATTCCGAGTCGCCGGTTGGTGGGTTTCTCAACATAACGTGAACGCCCACCGTGCCCGTGTGGATCTTTCAAACATTCCCCTCATCGAAATCCAAACGGGAACTGCTGCGCCTTTGGGTTACGGAACTCTTGAAATCATGGGCATCACCTTCAAAGGAAAGCTGATTTCCGCTGAAAAGTTGATGTTCGTGCTGGTCGCACTCTGGTTCTTTACCTTCCTCTTCTACCTGATTCTTCGCTTGCGCGACTACAGCATTCAGCGTAACACGGAACGCAAACGCCGTGAAGAGCTGGAACACAACCTGGTGGTTCTTGAAGTCGAAAAGTCCGATTACGAAAAGGCTTCCAAGGAAGATGCTTTGACAGGATGCTTGAACCGTGCCGGATTCACAAGCATTCTCACCCATGAACAGGAACATTTGAACACCGGCGGCGGCGCTCTTTCGTTCATCATGCTTGACATCGACTTCTTTAAGAAAGTCAACGACACTTGGGGTCATAGCGTTGGCGATGAAGTTCTCGTGAACCTTTCGAAACTTATCCGCAGCCGCATTCGCACCACAGACGCCCTTGTCCGTTGGGGCGGTGAAGAATTTGTGATTCTTTGCAGCGACACTCCGTTGCAGAATGCGCAGTTCCTTGCAGAAAAGCTCCGCACGAACGTGGAAAATACGCAGCTGATTTCCCAGCAGCAGATCACATGCTCGTTCGGCGTTGCCGAAATGCTCCCCCATGAAGATCCGAAGAGCGTCTTTGACCGCTTGGACAAAGCGCTTTACAGCTCCAAACGCGGTGGCAGAAACAGCGTGACCGCTGCAATCAAAAAGATCTAAGCATGAAAAAATTTTTTCTTTTCTTTGCCTGCGTCATCCTTTTCGGATGCGCCAAAAACAATCCGGAATTTATTCCGCTGTCATTAAACTGGTACCATTACGAAGAAGACGTTCGTGGAATCGACGCGTCCTATACTGCTGCGGAAGTGGATTCTTCCATGGAAGAGACCTGTCTGATTTCCATGACCCGTGCTTTGATGGAAGACAAGAACATCCAGGCAAATTCCAAGAGCGGTAAAGAATTCAACGTTCAATACTTTGGCAGAATCCAATCCGAAAAGACCGTTGCCGAATTCCGCGGCGTGTGCGCACAGCCGAACGATCATACGAATTTCGAAAAATCCATTCTATTTTTCAACGGCGAAAAGGGCTGTAATTTTTCGGCATTCTGTGATAAGAACGGGAAAATCAAAGATCTCAAAGTCTTCTAAAATTTTTCAAATTCATCCCGGACGTTCTGCCCGGGATTTTTTTGTTTAGATTGAAGATATGCAGGCGAATTCTTTGTTTCACTTTAGCCCTGGGCGCATTCTCCTTTTGTTCGGGGATGCCCTTTTGATTACGCTTGCCGTGGCGCTGTCGTATGCGGTTGCCTTTATTGGCGAATCCGCTTTGCTGCTTTCCCTCGAAGGTTTTTACAGCGTTCTCTTGTATTGGCTTGGAACCCTTCTCGTATTCGCCTACGGAGGGCTCTACGCAAAACCTAGCCTTGATTTTACAAAGAAGAAGTTCAAATGGCTCGCCATGATGAACGTTTATGTCGTGGGAGCCGTTTTTTTGACTGAATACGTTCTCGATCCTGAAATCTGGCTGTTTGCACTGGTCTTTATGATGTTCTCTTTTGCCGTGCGCACGGTCACTTCCGCATTTTGCGTGTTCCGCGGAAGCAGGGCGGATTTTACCATGATTGCTGTGATTCCTTTTGTAATCGGTGCAATCGCCTGTTTGACGATTACCCCTAAAATTTTGCATTTTGCGCCGCTTCCGAACAAAACTTTGGCGGTTTCTGGACTTGCGACCCTTCTTTATTTTGTTTACAGTACGGCTCTACTCTCCCTGGGGCGTTTATTGCTTGCAAAGCTCATGACTCCCAAAATGGAGGTCCCGTTGTAAATTTTTACAACGGACTTCTTTGCCAAAGCCTTGAATCGTCCGATGAACCATCTATTTTGAGAGTATGAACCCGATTTTTGATTATACAGATTACCAAGCTTGGTTACGCGATGCCTTTGAAAACTATAAAAAGGAACGATGCGCTGTTTCCTGGCGGTATATGGCTGCAAAAATCGGAGGAGACCCGGGCAATCTTTTGCGCGTTGCCCAGGGAAAAATCCAGTTATCCATCAAGTACATTCAGCCGACGGCAAACTTCTTTGGCCTGAACGAAAAAGAATCCGCCTATTGGACGGAACTCGTTCTTTTTGGACGTGCCAAAAGCGATAAAGAAGCTCTCGATCATTACGAGAAAATGCTTTCCATCAAAGGCGTTTCCATTAAGCGCCTCGATGCTAAAGAACTTGAATTTTACAGGCACTGGTATTCTAACGCAATCCGTTCGCTTCTCGGAATCGGATCGTTCCGGGACGACGAAGAAAGTTACAAGCTCCTTGCGGAATCCTGTACGCCTGCCATTTCCGTTCGCGAAGCGAAGGAAGCGGTGAAGCTTCTCAAAGATCTGAAAATGATCAAGCTCAATGCCGATGGGTTCTGGTTTGTGACCGACACCTTTGTGAGTACTGGCGGGAACTGGCGTTCCGAAGCCGTCCGAAGGTTCCAGGAAGATACGATCGCCCTTGCCGGGCAATCCCTTTCTAGGCACAAGCCTCCCCTGCGCGACATTAGCACAGCGACGATGACGTTCAACCGCAATATGATCGGGCTTGTCCGCGAACGCATTCAGGAATTCCGCAGAGAACTTTTGCGATTGTCCAATGAAGGTTCGAACGACGATGCCGTGTACCAGTTGAATGTACAGCTGTTTCCCATTGCATTGCTTGATAAAAAGGGTGGTGAAAAATGAGATGGTTTGGGTGGATTTCAGCAGCACTGATTCCGCTGCTCGGCCTGTGGGGTTGCGAAAGCGGCAACCACGCCAAAGGTCCAGGCAGTGAAACGACAAATGGAATCGTCGCATCGGTATTTTCCAATGGAAGCATTGCGTCCTATGCGAACGTATGCTTGCACAAGGCAAACTTCATTTCGGAAGATACGTCGGGAGCTGTCCTTGTTCCAAGTTTTGAAACGGACGGTTCTGGAATTTTGACTCTCGAAAATCTGGAAGCTGGCGATTACCGCTTAACGGTATCCCTGGACGGAAAGTTCTATTCCAAAGAAATCTCTTATTCCGGAAATACGCTCGACTTGGGAGAAATCCATCTGGATTCACCGGGTTCCGTTTCTGGAAACTTTGCCGATGAAAGCGGTCATGCGCTGGCTTCTTGGATCGGCGTCTACGGACTGGATGTTCTTGTGCGTATCGCTGAAAATGGGGACTTCCTCTTGCCGACGCTCCCTTCCGACGATTTGAAACTTTTTGTTCTGACGGAAGCTCGCGATAGCATTGTCGCCGATACCAGTTTAACGGTAAAAACCGCCACAAACACGTCTTGGATTCACACCTATTATAAAATCGGCAGTTCTTCGAGCTTTGAAGAATCGTCAAGTTCGTCGAGTTCTTCGAGCTCCGAAGAAAGTTCCAGTTCTTCCCAAGGTGCAGTTTGGACCATCTTCGAAAATTTTGAAGATTCCGCTTCTTACGCCCAAAAAAGCTGGTACTTCTCTGCCGACACCAACAGCCAAATCAACTACCCGACCAACGCAAGCGATTACAGAACCGCCATTGTCGACAATTCCGAGTTGAACAGTCATGTTTTCAGCGGATACTATTCCACAAGTCTGGGAGGCTATGTCATCTTCGGCACCCAGATTTCATCGGAAGGAATCGACATGAGCGCTTTGGACTCCGTCACTTTCTACGCTAAAGGTTCCGGCAACATCCGTTTTTCGCTAGAACGGTGGGAAGTCAACGCCTCAGACAATCTGAAAGCCTGGACAAAAAATCTGCCGCTCAAGTCCACATGGACCCGTTATTGCGTTACACCGAGCGATTTCCAACTACCGGAAAACGACACCCTTTCTTCCGGCTGGGAAAGCGTCAAAAAAACGGTGACAAGGTTACACTTCTTCGGTCTAGACGGCCAAGAAATATCCTTGGACGATATCACCGTGTATGGGCTCACATTTTAATTACGCTCCCTTTCCCCGAAGCCAATAATTAATATCTTTGGGAGTATGCAAAATCTTCAAAAAGAAGCGGATATCGCCCGCGCTTATCTTGCGAAAATCGCGAAGCTCGCCGAACAGAAATTCGACGAACATCTTCCACCTGAAACCGACGTTCCTTGCAACCTGCACAAGGCTATGCGTTATTCCGTCTTTGCCGGCGGAAAGCGCCTTAGACCGGGCCTTGCATGTGCCGCGTTCGAACTCTTCGGAGGTAAAGGCGATAGCATCTGGTACGCAACCAGCGCTCTCGAATTTTTGCACACGTTCTCGCTTATCCACGACGACCTGCCGTGCATCGACAACGACGACTTCCGCCGTGGACGTCCTACCGCCCATAAGCAGTTCGGCGAAGCGACTGCTGTGATGAGCGGAGACGCTCTTTGCGTTCTCGCATTTGAACTTATCGCAAAAACCGGTAATCCTCAGGCGATGGAAAGCCTTGCTTATAAGCTCGGCACCTACGGGATGATCGGCGGCGAAATGACGGATATCGACAGCGAAGGAAAAAAGGTTTCCTTAGATGTGGTGGACTACATCCACTATCACAAGACGGCCGCTTTGATTGAAGCGTCCCTCGTGATCGGCGCTCAACTCGCCGGCGCTTCTCAAGAAGACATTCAAAAAATCGAAGCCTACGGACGTTCCATCGGCCTTGCTTTCCAGATCGTGGACGACATTCTTGACATTGTTTCGACCACCGAAGAACTGGGCAAGGATGCCGGTTCGGATGTTGCTAGCGGAAAAGCTACCTATCCGGCACTCGTGGGTCTCGACAATTCCCGCAAAAGGGCTCAAGAACTTTACGACGAATCCTTGAAGCAGCTCGAAGGCTTGCAAGGAGACACTTCCGTTCTCAAGGCTATCGCCGCGTTCATTATCACACGAGTTAAGTAATGCAGCTTAAGGACGTTAAATCGCCAAAGGACATCAAGGGATGTTCGATTGCAGAGCTCAATGATCTCGCTTCGCAAATCCGCGAAAAGGTCATTACCCAAGTCGCGACCCATGGTGGGCACTTGGCATCGAGCCTCGGCGTTGTCGAACTGACTCTCGCCCTTCATTACGTATTCAACGCTCCAGACGACATTTTAGTTTGGGACGTTGGACACCAGGCTTACGTGCACAAGCTTCTCACGGGACGTTTCGACCGTTTTGAAACTCTCCGTCAGCAGGGAGGACTTTCCGGATTCCCCAAGCGTTCCGAAAGTCCTTACGACGCCTTTGGCGTTGGACACGCATCCACTTCCATTTCCGCAGCTCTCGGTTTTGCTGTTGCCCGCGACAAATTGCACAAGCACAATAGCGTTGTGGCAATCATCGGTGACGGATCCATGACCGGTGGAATGGCCTTCGAAGCACTGAACAATGCAGGCCTTTCCAAGCAGAACATGACCATCATCTTGAACGACAACAAGATGAGCATCGCTCCCAACGTTGGCGGTTTTCCGAAGTATTTGAATCGCATCATTTCCGATCCGATGTACAACAAGCTTCGTTCGGATATCGATCGCGTAATGGCGAAGATTCCGGGCATTATCGGTCGCCATTTCCGCACTCTTTTGCAAAGCGTGGAAAAGGCCGTGAAGAATGCGATCCGCCCGGGCCAGTTCTTTGAAGATTTGGGCATTCGCTATTTCGGACCTATCGACGGTCATGACATGGGCGAATTGATTTCCATTCTGGAACGCGTGAAATCCATTCCGGGACCTTGCCTTATCCAAGTGATGACGGAAAAAGGCCGCGGCATGAAGCTTGCGGAAACGAACCCGAGCAAATGGCACGCATCGGTTCCTTTCGATCCGAAGAGCGGTCAGCCTCTTTCTCCGAAAAGCCCGATTCCCTCTCTCACAAGCATCTTTGGCAAGACCATTCTTGAACTTGCCCAGAAGAACGAAAAGATTGTGGGCATCACAGGCGCTATGCCGACCGGTTGCGGTCTCGACATTATGCAGAAGGAAATTCCGGATCGCGTAATCGACGTGGGCATTGCCGAAGAACACGCAGTGACATTTGCCGCAGGTCTTGCCTGTGGTGGTATTGTGCCTGTCGTCGCCATTTATTCGTCTTTCCTCCAGCGCGCATACGACCAAATTATCCACGATGTCGCTTTGCAAAATCTGCACGTCGTCTTTGTTCTCGACCGCGCAGGCCTTGTGGGGGCAGATGGTCCAACCCACCACGGCGCACTGGACCTTACCTATTTACGTTCGATTCCGGGCATGACCATCATGGCTCCGTCGGACGAAAACGAACTTCGCAATATGGTGACCGCTGCAATCGATATGCAGGGTCCGGTTGCGATCCGCTTCCCCCGCGGTTCCGCGCTTTCGCCGGAACTCAAGGCCGAAGTTGAACCCGTAGAATACGGGAAATTCCAAATCAAGCAACAAGGTAAAGACATTCTGCTTTTGGGCGTTGGCTTTATGCTTCATGAGCTTGAAAAGACGGCGAAGATTCTTGCCGAACACGGTTTCAATCCCACTCTCGTGGACGCTAAATTCGTGAAGCCGCTCGACAAGGAAGGCTACCGCAACCTGTTCCAAACCCATCAAACGATTGTCACCTTGGAAGACAACTCCGTCGTCGGCGGTTTCGGTTCTGAAATTGCAGAACTTCTCGCCGATATGGAATTCAAGGATCATAAGCTGATTCGTTTCGGCTTGCCAGATGCGTTCGTGGAACATGGTAAAATTCCGGACTTGTATCGTATGCTTGGCATTGACGGCACGTCCATTGCAAACAAATTATTGAAAGACCTATGACAGAAGAAAACAACAACTCCCCCAAGCGTGTAGTCAAGCAGACTTTCGAAGGCAAGTTCGGTGTCAGCGATAACCCGGCCGACCATGGTTTTGGCCGTCGTCCAGAAACGCCGAATCCAGATGCACAGGAAACCCGCAGCGAACGCCGCGAATACGGCCGTTTCCAAGATCGCAAATCCTATGGTGACCGTGATCGCAGACCGTTCGGCGACCGCGGACGCGATCGTAAACCGTTTAACGGAGAACGTGGCGAACGCCGTTCTTTTGGCGACCGCGACGATCGCAGATCTTTTGGCCGTGACGGTGAACGTCGCTCCTTTAGCCGTGATGGCGAACGTCGTTTCGGTGATCGCGACCGTAGATCCTTTGGCCGCGACGGTGAACGTCGTTCCTTCGGCGACCGCGATGGACGCAGACCGTTTAACCGCGACGCCCGCCGTGGAAACTTTGACCGCCGCCCGTTTGAAGACGAAGCCAATCGTCCGATTTTCCGTCAGAAGCCGGAACGTAAGTTCTCTGACTCGGACGAAGTCATCCGCGACGAAGAAGCCGTGCTCACTTTTGCCGACGCTCCGGACATTACTCCGGATGCCGCAGGCGCAAATCCGGCATGGTTCCGCCGTCTTCTCGCACTCACTACCGAAAAAGGCCGTGAACGCGAAGGCAAATTCCTTGCAGAAGGCGTCCGCGTTGTCGAAGAAATTCTGACGAACCACCTCGACGTGATCATTGGACTTTATGTCGCAGGCACAAAGAAGCTCGACGAAAACAATGCTCCGATTTTGAATTCCCTCGGCGAAGAAACCTTCACACCCCTTGAAAATCTTCAGCCCACGGTGGACAAGGCCCGCGAACTGAAGGTAGATATTCACGTTATCAGCGAAGATCAGATCAAGCGTCTTTCTTCGACCACGACGACTCAAGGCGTTCTCGCTGTCTGCCGTTCCGCTAGCACAAAGCCGAATTACGAAAAGAGCCGCAGCATCATTACCCTTGTTGACGCCGTTCAGGATCCGGGTAATCTCGGTGCTCTCTTCCGCACGAGCCTTGGATTCAACTCTTCGGGCATGATCATCGGCAAGGGATCCGTCAATCCGTTCAACCCGAAAGTGGTACGCGGATCTTCGGGCACATTCCTTCGCGTTCCTTTCGAAAAGGACCGCGACCTGATCGATGCCATCAACGAATTGCACAAGTTCGGTTACACGATCATTGCAACGGATTTGCACGGTCATCAGAGCCTTTCTGAAATCGAACCGCGCAAACTTCGCAAAGTCGCCTTCCTCGTCGGCAACGAAGGGGCCGGTACGGAACAGCGTCTGATCGACATTTCCGACGAAACCGTAAAGATTCCGATGTCCAGCGATCTCGAATCGTTGAACGTTTCTGTCGCTCACGGTATTCTCTCTTACGAATTGGCAAAAATTCAGAAGGATCTCTAATGAAATTTTCCGATCGTCTTGAAGTTCGAATTCAGGAATGCGGCAATCCGATTTGCCTCGGCATGGATCCGAAACTTTCCCTGATGCCTGTAGAACGCAAGCATGCCGAAGTGAACTCCGAAGAAGAAAAAATCAAATTCTTCTACATGGACATTTTGGAAGAATGCGCCAAGCGTAACGTGAAGCCTGCGGTTGTAAAACCGAACAGCGCCTATTACGAACGCATCAGCATTCAAGGCATGCAGGTTCTCCACGACCTGATCGCCGCATACAAAAGCGAAGGCATCCCCGTGGTGCTCGACGCCAAGCGCGGTGACATCGGAAAATCCAGCGCCGCTTATGCGGACGCAGCCTTTAACGTTTACGGAGCCGATGCGGTAACCGTAAGCCCGTGGATGGGCAAAGATTCCGTTGGACCTTTCCTTGAACACTCTGCAAACAGCGGCGTTTATGCGCTTCTCCGTACAAGCAACAAGGGAGCAGCCGACTTTCAGGATCTTCCTGTCGAAGGCAGCACCGCTTTCTTTGCTGTCGCCAAAAAGTTGATCGAATGGGATAACGGAAATTTGGGCGCTGTCGTCGGTGCGACGCACCCGGAAGAGCTGGAACGCATCACAGCGTTTTTCGCTGCAGCGGACCATGAAATTCCGTTCCTCATTCCGGGAGTTTCCATTCCGGGAGTTCCTGGCGGTCAAGGTGGCGACGCCAAAACCGTTTTGCAGGCCATTGCAAACGGCGGCGGTAAGCGCAAGTTCCACGTTCTCAACAGCTCCAGCGGCTTGAATTTCGCATGGCAGCGCACAGGCAAGGAAGCCGAATATGCTTCCGCATGTGTCGATGCCATCGAATCCTTGGCTGAAGCCATCCGCTAACTCCAAGCATTAAACCTTTGAGCATGCGTCACATTGTTTGCATTCTTCTTTCTTGTGCAATCGTCGCTATTGCGTTTCATAACGCAAAGCCTTTGCCCAAGTTACCCCAGAAAGAAGAATTTTTGCCTAAAGCGGAATACGCGAAAGCGCTCTCCATGGGGCACAATGTGACCGCAGCGGGTTTATTCTGGATCGGAGGAGTCATTGATCTCGGAGAAAGCTACCTGTACGGGACATCCTATGCATGGCTTTCCCACGTGGGGAACCTTTCTACCGAACTGGACTCGCTTTTTCATACCCCCTATATGGTCGTCGGAAGCATCACCACTACAGATGAGCCCGATACCACCGATTTTACCGTCATGCGTCGCGCTGTTCGGGTTTTTCCGGATGACTGGCGCCTTGCCATTTACTTTGCGCTGCGCCTTGCAAACGGTCCCACGCATAATTATGCGGAAGCGGCCAAAATCATGAAGCATTTCGAAGCCTCTACAGACACTTCGATTCCAGCGCACATCAAGACCATTTACCGCAATTTCGAGCTGAACACAATGCAAACCGAAATGGCTCTCGAAATGCTCGTCAACGACGCTCTAAATCCCCAGTACAAAGACCTGATCAAAGGCTTTACACCCAAAGCTTTGCGCGTTCTGCACCGCAGAGACGAAACGGACACAACCGTTATAAACGAAATCCGTTATTTGATGAAGCAGCTCAGCGAACATGCGATCGACCCGAATTACGTCTACCGCCGGCTGCTTTCCCTCAAAAAAGAAGATTAATATTTTCGCAATTTAACGCCCCGCAGCCTGCGAGGCTCTTTTTTGATTGCGTGAAAGTCCCATCAGTTCAAAGGCATTTGCGCTGCGCACAAAATAATCTTTTGCCGTTGCAGGGTCTTTTTCATTTTGTCCGCGGTAATAGAGGATCGTTGCGGACATAAACGGTCGGTTTGCTTCAATAGAATTTTGAAGTGCCACTTGATAAAGGGAATCCGCCGAGTTTCGTTTTAAAAGGCTCGCTACCCGCGCTTCAGCAAAGCTTAACTTCCCGGGAGCATCTCCATCCAAAGCATCGTCAGCGTCTTTCAAATATTTTTTTGCGTTTTTCGAATCGCCTTTTCCGGCAAAAGCAATGGCAGCTGTGCAAAGAATGGATCCGCGCAGCGCATCCGGAATTCTTTCCAAGAATTTTTCGGACATGGAATACTTGAGTTCGATGACTTTATCAAAGTTCTTCTTTTCCAAGTAGACTTCCATCCAGGCGAAGTAATAAGCAGCAAGGGTATTCGTATCCAGATCCGCTTTACGAACCTGCAAAAGCAGATCCGATGCGAATTTCAAGTCCAAGCTTTGCGTGCGAAGCGTGGCCATGGAAATCAAAATGCGACTTTCCGAAAGAATGTCCGATTCTTTTCGGCTCGAAAGCAACGCCCGTTCGTACAGGCCATTGGCCTTGGCAAATTTTCCAGCTTGCACCGCTTTGTCCGCTCGGAACGCAAGGTCCTTGGATTCCGACGATGCAAAAGCAAACGCAGAAACGACGCAGGTCAAGAACAGGATTCGACGGATCACCAGGCATCCTCCGCAACAAAGGGAACGGAGTCACGATTCGGCATGGAACGGCGGACAATCCACATGTTCGAAATTCCTTCCATTAAATCGTTGGCATTTTGCAAAGTTTCTTCGCCCCGGGCCGCGATGCCGCCCATATTTCCCACCATTCTGCTCAAGGAATCCATCGTTCCATTCATATGGCCAAAGACCCCGTCCAACGACACAAATACATGGTCGAGTTTACGCGGAGTGTCTTCCAGCTCGTTCGTCATCGAAGAAAGCTTTGTGGTCAAAGTATCTGCGCGGTAAAGAATTCCGGGAAGCGTTCCGCTCATTACATCCAACAGTTGAATGCCTTCGTACGAGAAATAGTCCAAGCGGTCCAGCTGGGTATTCAGCTTTTCGTAAATCGCCCGGGATCCAAGCAACGCTCCGATCGTTGTATTCGTATCCATCGTCAAAGCGACCAGCGTGTCTGCGGCATTGATCAACACGGTCACATGTTCAAGCACGTCGTTTAAGGTTTCGATCACAGTTTCAATATCTTGGGATTTTCCCGCGGTGATCGTTTCGCCGTCATCGAGTACGCGGCCTTCACCTTTGCGCACATCCACGTTGACGACACGTTCCGAAATCACGTTCTGATCGCGGATGGCATAAATCGTTGCCCGGTCGGTAATCCACGGTTGAAATTCCTTGCGGATCGTAAATTCCATGCGCACTCGGCCCGAGCCTTCGATTTTCATGTCCGAAACATGGCCGACGCTCACACCGCTGATCTGGACATCAGTTCCCGGATGCAAACCCTGCGCTTTTTCAAAATGGCTGTAAAGCCGATACTCTTCGATGCCAATGACGCCAGCTGTTATCATGCGCGCATATAGCACAAAGAGAAAAACCATCACGGAGAACGTGATAAAAACCCCGACCAACAGGCCAGACAGGTCCATCCAGTTGATTTTTCGAACCGGTTTAAGCAACCAGCGATCTCCTTATCCAAAAGTCCATCGAAGGACTTCAAAAAAATACGCTTTTTTCTTAAGAAATGGTGGATTTCAATTGAAAATCGCGCAAATTGCGGAACATTTCGTGGGCAATCGGCAAATCCACAGTCAGCCATTCTTCAAACTTCATCCGCTGAGTCAAGCGCTTATTTTCCAAAAAGCAAAGGTCCGCTCCCAGTTCCCGAGCAATCAAAAGGTCATGGGTCACTAATATCATGGACGTTTTAAAAAGCGCCTGCATGTTATCGATCAGGGGCAAAAGGGAATTTCGGTTATAGTTGTCAAGGCCGGCGGTCGGTTCATCCATCAGCAGAAGACGCGGGTCCATTGCCCAAGCTCTAGCAATCGCCACACGCTTTGCCAAACCTGAACTCAGCATGTGCGGATATTTATTTTCTTCGTCACGGACCCGCATTAAATCCAATGCCATGTTCACACGGTGTTCGATTTCGTCGTCCGTTCCCCGATGATGGTAATACAACGGCATCGAAATATTTTCACGGACCGTCAAATTAGAAATCAACGCGCCATTCTGGAAAATCAATTCCGCACCTCGCCGGGCGACTTCCAGCGCATTATGCTGGGAAAGGGGCAAATGTTCTCCAAAGTAATAGAACGCCCCCGACGCCGGCTTGTCAAGTCCGGCAATCAAGCGGAGCAGCAAACTTTTGCCGCGGCCCGAAGCGCCTGCAATGCAAAGTGTTTCACCTCGACCGAGGACCAAGTCCAAGCCGTCCAAAACATCTTCGTCATCCCCTGCATAACGAAAGTGCAGATTTTCAATTCGAAGCGCTTCTCCTTGGGACAAATCCATTAGATGATCCTCGACATTTGATTGGCGTAATCAAAGATATAGAAGAGCGAAAAGAGCACGTCGATCACGATCACGTACAAAAACGAATAGACCACCGAACGGGATGTGGCTTTGGGCACCTGCCGAATATCCCGACGGATATTTAAACCGTGATAGCAAGCGTTGATAAAAATGATGATACCAAAAGCCACCGGTTTTAAAATCATCATCACAAAGTCCGTCGCCGTCAGCGAAAGTAAAATCGATTTAGAAAGGTAATGCCACGAAAGGTTCAAGTTCAACGTTTCGCCAGACATGAGCACAAGCAATTTTGCAAGGCCAAAACCCCCGCAAATACCGCACACAGAAAAAAGAATATTCGCAAGCAGCATGGAAATGACACCGCCAAAAAGTGCAGGCATCACCAAGTAACGAATCGGGTTCACCCCCATAGTCGAAAGGGCATCCACTTCCGAATTGATGGCCATCGTTCCGATCATCGTCGTTAATGCAGAACCGCTTCGACCGGAAACGAGGAACGCCGTCAAAATCGGACCGATTTCACGGACAAGCACCACCACCATCAAACCGCCAAAAGCGTCCGAAAATCCAACACGCGGCATCACGGTCATGGCTTCTACAATCGTCACGGTTCCCGTCAACACGGCCACGACGAACAGCACCGGAAAAACTTCAACTACGGTAAAATAGATCTGGCGAATGATGTTTCTAAGATCGGCGTGGACATTTCGCCCTTCCGACACAACAGAATGCAACGTGCGGAAAAAAAGAAGAAGCTGTTTTCCGAACATCGTAGACAGAAACTGCCGACCGATTTTGTCAAAAATCGATCCAAACAAAGTCCAATCATCGATAGTCCGGTGAAATTTCATTACGCTTCAACCGCCACCGTAGAAAGGATTTCCTGCCACAGTTCCCGAAGTCCGATTTTGCGGATAGTGCTCAAACGAAGCGGGCGAACATTTTCTCCCAAAATTTTCAAAAGCCCATTGCGGGTTTTGGCAAGCTCCGACTGGTTCGCTTTATCGCATTTGCTCATCACCGGAAGAACCGGGCAACCTAAAGAGCGAATGCCTTCAATGGTTTCCACGTCAATGGGTTGCATTCCCACTTTGGAATCGATCAAGTAGACGATGCCTTTCAACGCTTTGGAATGTTCCACGTAGGCGCGAATTCCGCTCTGCATTTCAGCAACCTTTTCAAACTTGACACCGGCAAAGCCGACCCCGGGAAGGTCCACCAAGTAAAAAGCCTGGTTGAATTTGAAAAAATTGATTTCCCGTGTTTTTCCCGGTTTAGAACTGACTTTCACCAAGTTCTTTCTACCGGTCAGCGCATTGACCAAAGAAGATTTTCCCACATTGGAACGCCCAAGAAACGCTACCTGGGGAAGCCCGTCCGTCGGCAACTGCGAAACATTCGTCGCAGCGGTGGCAAATTCAGCTTCCATCGTCGGACGAAATTCGTTCTTTTCGTTGGGGTTCATATTCCTGTCCTCGATTCAAATGCACGCAATACGGTGACTTCATCAATATATTCCAATTCACTGCCCATGGGGATACCCCTTGCAAGGCTAGATCGCTTTACAGGGATCCCAGAAAGGAGTTTATCGATCAAAAGAATCGTCGAATCCGCTTCGGGGCTAGATCCGAGGGCAAAAATGACCTCTTCGATCTGTTCCATTTTAATGCGCTGAATCAGCTGCGGAATATGAAGGGCATCCGGTCCAATGCCGTCTAACGGAGAAAGTACTCCCCCGAGAACAAAATACAGCCCGTGGTAAATTCCTGCATTTTCAAAAGGGAGAATGTCGGAAAATTTTTCCACGTCGCAGATGGATTTAGAGCCTTCACGGGCCTTGCAAATAGGGCAGGGATCTTCTTCTGCAAAAGAATGGCACTTGCTGCAACGCTTTACCTTGTCACAGGCTTCGACAATTGTCTTGGAAAGCGATTCCGCTCTTTCCCTTGGACGGGTGAGAACAAAGTAAGCAAGCCGGCGGGCCGTTTTTTTACCGATTCCGGGGAGCGCTGCAAATTCCTGCACGAGTTTTTCAAGGCTTGGCGGCTCAACCATGATTCCATCCGTATGCAGCGTTCAAGCTGTCCGTCAAATTTTTATTGGAAAGGGAAAGTCGTTTCATTAACGTGCCGATGCGTTCTTCGCGGTCATTTTCCACCGCTTCAGCAAGGGCAAGGAGCGTTCCCAGTTTACCCGACCCGTGCAACAGCGCATTCATAATTTCTTTATCTACATCCAAATCTTCAAGGATTGTAGGCATGGGAGCTTTCACCAGAGCGTCCATGCGGCTGATGATGCCCGTGATAAAGGCTTGCGCCGGAAGTTCTCCGTTCGGATCGAGAGCGTCCGCAAGGGATTCTAGGAAACGAGCTCGTTGGGAAACGTTTTGGAACAAAGGCTTGCACTGGGGAGAGCCTCCCATTTCTGGTTGCGCATAAAGTAAAAGCATCAACCAGTCCTGCATATGCGGAACGCCGAGCCATGCGACGGCATCTTGAACGGTTTCCACCGGACGCCGACGAAAACTCTTTTGCGAATTCGCATACTGCACCAAGGCCTTTGCAATGGCCGGTTCCGCAAGGAAAGCCCTATCGATTTCTGCAAGGGACGGATCTTTTCGCAAAAACTGCAACAGGCGAAGTATGGTCGCTAAGGATCCGTCTACCCTTTTCCCCCGGACGATTTCCGGTTTTGCAAAAAAGAATCCTTGGAACAAATCGTAGCCGTCTTCCATGCGAGCCGCAAAGGCTTCTTCCGTTTCCACCTTTTCAGCTAGAAGGACCATGCCGCGTTCCTTGAAATAAGGCACAGCCGCCTTCAGCGCATCCGAAGAATTTTCCTTCAGATCCAGCTTCACATATTTGACGTACGGAAAGAATGGTTCCAAGCGCTTCAGATTGTTTTCGTCAAAGACCACGTCGTCCAACGCGAATTCAAATCCGCGGTCATGATATTTTTTGACTTCATCCACCACATCGCCGTCTGCATCCACCGTTTCGAGAATTTCCAAAACAAAGCGTTCGGGATCTAGCGCATTGAAAATGTTATCCAGGAGCATTTCCCGGCTACAATTAATAAACGCCTTATGGTTGCCCACAAGACGTGAAAGCCCGATGTTATTCAACACATTTTCAAGGACCTGGGCTGTCTCACAAACCCCGTTCCGAATGATCGCCTTTTTATTTTCGGGCGAATCTCGGAAAAGAAGTTCGTAAGCAAAAATGCCCTGATGGGAATCCAGAATCGGTTGACGGGCCAAATACGCAGGAGATTCTACAGGGCTCATCCAATTCCTTATTAAATACGGGCAGACTTGATGCTAAAGAGAAGGATGCTGCGGCAACCAATGTCCCAAAGTCTGTCCATCACTGCATTCGCATCTTCTTCCGGCACCATCGCCTTCACCGCATACCAATCACGGCCGTGGAGCTTCGAAATCGTCGGAGCATCCAGACCCGGAGTCATGCTGCAAGCTCTTTCCAGTAGTTCTGCCGGGCAGTCGTACTCGATCATCATGTAGGTCTTAGCGACCAGCTTGCCTTCGATTCGGCGAATCAAAGTGTGCACTTCTTCCAGATCCTGCTTCTGCGGATGGCAGAAGAGGGCTGCATTGCTGCGGAACAAAGGTTCGCCCACAATGCGGAGACCGGCCTGCTTTAACGTCGTACCGGTTTCCACCACGTCCACGATCGCATCGGCCACGCCAAGGCTCACCGAAATTTCAACCGCACCTTCCAGCACGACGAAATTCATGTCCTTTTTGTAATAGCCGTTCACAATGTTCGGGAAGCTCGTCGCGATCGTCGCATCCTTCAATTCTTCCAAAGTCTGCACAGGGCTTTCGTTTGGAACAGCGGCGCACATTTTACTTGCACCGTACGGCAAATCCAGAACCTTCACAGCCGGGCTCTTGGCTTCCGCATTAAAATCGATTCCGGTAATGCCTGCGTCAATAATTCCGCGGCCTACATACATCGGAATATCGCTCGGACGGAGAAAGAAGAATTCGATGCCGTTCTTCGTATCGAGCTGGGTCAAAGTCTTGTACGGCTTGGAAGCTTTGTAACCGCAATCCTTTAGGAGTTCCTGGGTCGGTTCAAAAAGCATGCCCTTGTTGGGAAGTGCGACTTTAATCATAATTTAGCGTACACCTCTTCGAGCTTAATGCCCTTTTCCGCCATCATGACGGCGACATAGTAAAGGACCTGAGAAAGTTCCAAGCACTGGGCATCATGGGATTCAAATCGGGCAGCCATCCAAGATTCAGCCGCTTCTTCAACGAGCTTCTTACCGATGGCATGGGGACCCTTCTTGAAAAGTTCCGTGGTACCCTTGCCTTCCGGCATATCTTTTTTGCGCTGGCATGCCAGTGCGTACATTTCTTCAAAAGTCATATAAGCCTCGATTTTGAATTTTGCTCAAATTTAACAAATTTTATCATTCAAATGCGCAAGGAACCTTGACTCGCCCACGTTTTTCAAGACTTAAAACCGTCGCTTGCCGAACAGCTCTAATTTTACTCAATTTTGTTCGCTTTTTGCGCATTCCATCGCAAAAGCTTTTGAAGACCCAGAGGTTATTAAAAAATGATCACTTTCCTCATCGGCGTAGCTATCCTCATTGGAGGCTATTTTACTTACGGAAAATTCGTGGAGCGCGTTTTTGGTCCTGACGACCGAAAAACTCCCGCCATATCTCACCCGGACGGCGTGGACCGTATCGTTCTTCCCCACTGGAAAAACATACTTGTTCAGCTGTTGAATATTGCTGGCATCGGGCCGGTTATCGGTGTCATTCTGGGCATTAAATTCGGAGCCATCGTGTTCCTTCTGATGCCTCTCGGCAACGTCCTCGGCGGAGCCGTGCACGATTATTTTTCGGGCATGGTCAGCATGCGAAACGACGGCATGAACGTTCCCGCCCTTTCGCACAAATTTTTGGGAAGGGGCCCTTCTAAAGTCGTGATGATCTTTATTGCTGTGGCGCTGATCTTTGTGGGCGCAGTCTTTACCAATACCCCTGCGGGACTCATCAACACGCCCGTGGTCGTCGGCCAAGGAAATCCATCTTCCACGATTTTCTGGGTTTCGGTCATCGCCATTTTCATCTATTACTTTATCAGCACGTTCTTCCCCATCGATAAAATCATCGGTCGAATCTACCCCATTTTCGGCGGACTTCTGATTGTTGCTTCCATCGCTGTTCTCATCGGAATTCTTCCAGAAATCAGCATTCTTGACGAATTCAATTTGAAGGATTTCTGGAGCAATTTCCATCAGCACCCCACCGGTCAGCCGATTATTCCAATGCTCTTTGTCACCATTGCCTGCGGCATCATCAGCGGATTCCACAGTACCCAAAGTCCTATCGTTGCCCGCACCGAAAAATCGGAATATGTCGGACGTCAAACCTTTTACGGCATGATGATCGTGGAAGGCCTCATCGGTATGATCTGGGCTGCCGGCGGTATGTACATTTATCACAAAATGCCGGAACTCATTTCCGGAGCTTCGGGCGTCCGCGTGCTGAGCGAACTCGTTACCACCGTACTTCCTTTTGCCCCGATTTCGCTTATTGTCGTTATCGGCGTGATCATTCTCGCTGTGACAAGCGGAGACACTGCCCTCAGAAGCCTCCGTCTGACCATCGCTGAACTTTTGAATTTTGACCAATCGAAAGTCAAGAATCGTTTGATTCTCACCGTTCCGATTTTCGCCATTTGTGCACTGCTCATCTTGTGGAGCAACTTCAACAAGGACGGTTTCAACATTCTTTGGAATTACTTCAGCTGGTCCAATCAGGTGATGGCCGTTTGCAGCCTCTGCGTTTCCACCGTTTATTTACGCGCCAAAAAGAAGAACTTCTGGGTAGCTCTCATCCCGTGCATGTTCATGACTTTCATCGTATGCGCCTACATTTTCTGGGTAAGCCCCGAAAATCTCGCCGGTGCACAGGTCGGCTTTGGCCTTCCGTACAAAGTGGCGATCATGTTCGCCTTGCAAGACGCCGTTCTTCTCGGATTTTTGCTCTGTGCCCGCGGAAAGGTTTTGGCGGACCAGGGAGACAAATTCCAGCCGGATTTCTGGGATTCCAACCGCGAATTCCAGAAAAAAGACTAAATCTCCCACAAAAACGTCCAAAATTCAAAAAGCGTCACATCTGTGGCGCTTTTTTTGATTTTCCATGTTTATTCATCCACTCTATCCGCATTTCATCAAGGAAAGAGGCTTGCACCCTTATTTTAAAAAGCCCCTTTTTGCTAAATTTGTGGTTCGAGAGTAGAAATGTAAACAAAGGACAACAAAGGAAGATTGCCGAATGAGTCGATTCCTTTCAAAATTCACACTAGTGGGAGTTTTGGCCACGATTCCTGTCTGGGCGACATCGTACACGCGTGAAGACGCGGTCCGAATCGCTCTCGAAAAATCCTCAACCATCAAAACCGCTGAAGAAGAACTCATTAGCGCCAATTCCCAAGTAGACGAGGGTTACGGTAACGCGATGCCGACGGTCGACTTGGATGCAACTGTAACACGTATTTTCGGCTTGGACGACGTCAAAAAAAGCAAAGATCTGACCAAAGCCGCAAGCAGCATGGACGCTAGCGATAACGAACCCTATGCAGCCGACGTGCTAGCCCCCGCTGTGGACGGCCTTATCTACGGCATGAAAAGCCAGGCTTACCGCTGGCAATCGAGCGTTGGCCTCACCGCCACCCAGGTGCTTTACGCCCAAGGAAAGGTGGGAATCGGCATCGAAATTGCAAAGCTTTACAAGCATTTAAAAGAAGTCAGCCTTGAAAATGCCAAAGCGGAAGTCCGTTACGACGTGGAAAACGCTTTCGACCAGCTCATTTACCTGGATTCTTCCATCGTCATTCTCGAGACGAGCATCGAACAGACCCAACGGCACATCGATTATGTGAACCAGGCAGTGCAAAGCGGAATCGCATCCGAACTCGACCAGATCCGCGCACAGCTGGAATTGGACGTGCTCAAATCGTCTCTCGAAAAGACCAAAAAATCCCGCATTCTCGCCCGCAACAACCTGCTGAACACCATGGGCCTTGAATGGGACGCCGATGCGCAATTCCAAGGCGAACTCCGCTACCCGTCCGAAAATCTTCCATACCCGGATACCGCTATGGAAAATGTGAAAAAGCGCCGCAAGGAACTTGCGCTTCTCGATGCCCAGCAGAAAATGGCAGAAAAGAACATTTCCATTGAAGAAGGCGGTTTTAAGCCCACCGTCGTTCTCATTGGCGGAATCAAATACGCCAACAACAAAAACAAGTTCTCCGAATGGGACGCTCCGGACTGGGACGACAACATCAATAAGTACGTGGCGCTGAACCTGAGCATGAACCTTTTCAACGGTATGAAGACAAAAGAAGCCGTTGTCCAGGCAAAGTCCAGCATGCGCAGCGTCCAGATTCAAAAGGAATCCGCCGAACGCGGCTTCCGCATGCAGATCGAATCTTGTGCAAACACACTCGAAGATGCAATCAACCAGTTGGAAATTCAAAAGAGCCAAGTGAGCCTTGCCCAACGCAATTTCGACCTGACCGAAGCTTCGTACAAAGTGGGAAGATCGACCCAGCTTGATTTCTTAGACGCTTCTCTTAAGTTGCGTTCCGCAAAGAACGACTACCTCCAGGCAATCGTTGACTGGAATAAAGCTTACAACGCACTCCTTCAGGCCACCGGCGAATATTAATAAGAAGAGGAATCCATGAACAAAACATTCAAAACCCTCCTGACCATTGCTACAGCATCCATGTTCGTGGTTGCCTGCGGACAGCAAAAAGAAGAATCGACAGAAAAGGTCGAAAAGAAAGCAGCCACCATTGAAGAAATCCAAAAGGAAAAAGGCAAGCCGGCCCGCATCGCCAAGGCAACCACTTCCAAAATTACCGACGTCCGCAAGTTCAGCGGATCCATCGAAGGCATGCAGCAGAACAGCGCCATCTGCAAAATGGGCGATCCCATTGCCAAAATCAACGTGCAGGTGGGCAGCACGGTTCAAAAGGACCAGGTCCTTGCCGAATACCTTTTCACAGGTGACAACACCCAGTACCAGCAAGCCGAAGAACAGGTGAAGCTCCTCGAAGCCTCCACCCAAAGACTGCGCGAAGTGAAGGAAAAGGGCGGTATCAGTCAGCAAGACATGGACCAGGCGGAAACCCAGCTGAAAATTGCCAAAATGGATTTGGAAACCGCTCGCCGTGCCACGTTGATCCTTGCTCCGGAAGCAGGCGTTGTAACAGAACTCAAGTATAAAGTGGGTCAGACTCCGGGCGTTGGCGGTGTTCTTGCAACAATCGCCAAGTTGAACCAGGTGATTCTTAAGCTGAACGTCACAAGTCAGGACATCGGCTATTTCAAAAAAGGCGCACAGGCAACAGTAACCGTTGCAGGCGAAAAGATCCAGGGAAAAGTTTCCTTGATTCCTTTGGCCGCCGATCCCGCAACACGTTTCTTCCCTGTGGAAGTTACCTTCAACAACAAAGACAAGAAGCTTCTTCCGGGTATGTACGTTTCCGCAGAACTGGAAACTCGTCAGGTAAACGGTACCGTCGTTCCTACCGAAGCTGTCGTCTACCGCAACGGTTCCAACTCAGTCTGGACCGTCGATGCCGAAGGTAAAGCTCGTCGCAAGCTTGTGAAGCTCGGTGTACAGACCAAGGATTACATTCAGATTGCCGAAGGCCTCGAAGCAGGCGAAACCATTATCGTCGAA